>NZ_JBIBVC010000001.1:616319-692752 GCF_043080005.1 Streptomyces sp. NPDC015130
CCCGCCGGGGGGGGGGGGGGGGGGGGGGTGGGGGGGGGGGGGGGGGGTGGGGTGGGGGGGGGGGGTTGGGGGGGGGGGGGGGGGGGGGGGCCGGGGGGGGGGGGGGGGGGGGGGGGGGGGGGGGGGGGGGGGGGGGGCCGCGGGGCCCCCCCCCCACCCCTCCCCGTACGTCTACTTGGCGTCCGCGTACCGCTCGACCGTCGCCGTCGTGAACGGGAACCGCACCGGTGTCTCCCCGAACGCGATCCGCCCCGCCTCGTCCCCGGCCGCCCTGATCGCGGCCGTGACCGCCTCCGCCTCCTCCGCCGGGCAGTGCACGATCACCTCGTCGTGCTGGAAGAAGACCAGCTCCGCCCGCATCCCCCCGAGGGCGCGCCGCAGCGCCGCCAGCATCAGCAGGGCCCAGTCGGCCGCACTGCCCTGCACGACGAAGTTACGGGTGAACCGGCCCCGCGCCCGGGCGTTCCCGGAGGCGTACCCCGGGACGAACTCCCCTTCCACGACCGCCGGCTCCCCGCCCTCCTGGGGCAGGCCGGCCTCGTCGTCCTCGCCCGCGCCGACCGCCCGCGGGCTCGTCCTGCCGAGCCAGGTCCGGACGAGCCGCCCCTCCTCGCCCGCCTTCGCCGCGTCGTCGACATAGGCCACCGCGCGCGGGAAGCGCCGCCGCAGCGCCGCCAGGTTCTTCAGGCCGTCGCCGCTGGTCTGGCCGTAGATCGCGCCGAGCAGCGCGAGCTTGGCGTGGTCGCGGTCGCCGGAGAAGGCCCGGTCCGACAGGCGTGTGTACAGGTCGTCGGGGTGCCCCGCGACCTCCATCAGGCCCGGGTCCCGGGAGATCGCGGCGAGGACCCGCGGCTCCATCTGGTCGGCGTCCGCGACGACGAGCCGCCAGCCCTCGTCGGCGACGACGGCCCGCCGGATCACCTTCGGGATCTGCAGCGCCCCGCCGCCGTTGGTCGTCCAGCGCCCGCTGACCGTGCCGCCCGGCAGGTACTCCGGCCGGAAACGGCCGTCCCGCACCCAGTCGGCCAGCCACGACCAGCCGTGCGCCGTCCAGATCCGGTAGAGCTTCTTGTACGCGATCAGCGGCCGCACCGCCGGGTGGTCGACCTCCTCCAGCTCCCACCGGCGAGTCGACTTCAGCCGGATGCCGGCCTGCTGGAAGGCCTTCACGACGTCGGCCGGCAGATCCGGGCGGACCCGGCGCCCGAAGGCCGCGGACACCTCGTCCGCGAGCTCCGCGAGCCGGCGCGGCTCGCCCCCGCCCGCGTACCGCTCGCCGAGCAGCTCGTGCAGCAGCTCCCGGTGCACGTCGGCCCGCCACGGCAGCCCGGCCCGGTGCATCTCGGCGGCGACCAGCATCCCCGCCGACTCGGCCGCCGTGAGCAGCCGCATCCGGCCCGGGTGCTCGGCCCGCCCGTGCCGGCGCAGCTGCTCCGCGTAGACCGCGAGGAGGCCGTCGAAGGGCACGGAGACGACCGGGCGCGGCTCGAAGAGCGAGTCCTGCGAACCGGGCTCGGCGCTGCGCTGCGGCGGGTCGGGCGGCACCGGCGCGTTCCGCAGACGCGCCCAGGCCGCCGCCGCCGAGCGGGGCTCCCCGAGCCGCCCCTCGTGCCCGAGGAGGAGCTGCTCGGCGTCCTCCACGTCGTAGCACCGCTCGACCCGGACGCCGGCGGCGAGCAGCCGCGGATACACCTCGGCCGTCGACCGCCACACCCAGCGGGCCACCTCGGGCCGGGCGCGCACGGCGGCCACCAGGTCCGGCTCGCGCACCACCTCCCCGGCGGGCAGCCCGTCCTGGCCGAGGGGCACGAGCAGCGCCCCGTCGCCCTCGGCCTCGGCGGCCAGCGCCCACCTCTCGCTCATGGGTGCGAGTCTGGCACCCGCCACTGACAGAGCCGGGTCACGACATCGGCCGGACGGGCTCCCGCACCGAGGGGCGCGAGCCCGTCACGCCGCCGCGTGGAAGAGCGCGGCGGCCTCGCCGCGCGAGCCGACGCCCAGCTTGTTCAGGATGTTCGCCACGTGGAACTTCACCGTCGACTCGCTGATGTGCAGCTCCTCCGCGATCCGCCGGTTCCGGTGGCCGAGCGCCAGGTGCCGCAGCACCTCCACCTCCCGCTCGCCGAGCCCGGTCAGCGGGTGGGCCGCCTCGGCCGGCGCCTCCGGGGTCGCCAGCGGGACCACCGCCGTGATCGTGGTGCCCCAGCCCGGCACCGCGTCCATGTCGAGCCGTCCGCCGAGCACGTCGAGCCGGTCCCGGACGCTGCCCGCGCCCAGGTCGCACGGGGCCAGGGCGCCCGCCCCGTCGTCCCGCACCGAGGCCCTCAGCTCGTGCTCGGTCAGCTGCCAGCCGACGTGGACCCGGCTGACGGAGTCCTGCTCCAGGACCACCAGGAGCAGCGCGCGGACGATCGCCCGCGCGCTGTGCGCCACGTCCGCGGCGAGCGAGCGGTCCGAGTCGGGCGCGCCCAGGTCGAGCCGGACCGTGCTGTGCCGCAGCATCGGCCGCAGCTCGCCGGCGAGCCGCTCGAAGGCGTCCCGCGCGGGCTCCTCCGCGAGCTCCCGGTCCCGCCGCTGCTCGGCCCGCATCTCGATCAGCGCCGTGGCGGCCAGGTCGGTCGCGGTCGCCCGGGCCGTCGTGTCGTCGAGGGCGCGGCTGCGCAGCACCCCGAGGACCCCGGAGAGCGCCGCCGCGTGGGCGGTCGACAGCTCCGCGATGACCCGGGCCCGGGTGTCGGCCGCCGCGCGCGAACGGGCCAGGGCCCCCGGCATCGCCTCCGTGGCGAACCGGTCGAAGTGGCTGGTCACCAGGTTCCACAGGGCCTGCGCCACGGCCAGCTCGGCGGCGCCCGCCGGGGCGGCGCCGTCCTCCCGTACGAGCACGAGGACCGCCCCGCGCAGGGTCGCGTCGCTCTTCACGGCGACGACCGCGCGCTCCCGGCCGCCGATCGTGGCGACGCCCTGCCAGGGGTTCCCGGGGACGCCCGCCATGAGCAGCGGTGCCAGTTCGGCGCCGGTCAGCAGCTCCGTACCGCCGAGGGCCTTGAAGGGGGAGTGCGCGCAGTGCGTCGAGAGTTCGGCGGCGTCCACGTGCGGGACCAGGGGCGCGAGGGCGGCCGAGACGCGGGGCAGGATCTCGCCGAGCGGCTGCCGGAGGATCTCGTACGCGGTGGTCAGGGTGAGCGCGTCCATGCGGTTCAGCGTACGGGGGGAGGGGCCGGGTCCGGCCCGTCTTTCGGACAGGTGGGACTGGCCGTTGGGAGGGCGGGGGGAGCGGGGCCCGGGCCGCAGGCTGGAGCACGTCGGAGAACGCAACGAGCACCGCAGGGTGTGAACAGGCAGCGCTGGAGGCTGAGATGGAAGCGATCGTGTACGAGGAGTTCGGCGGCCCCGAGGTGCTGCGCCACGCGACCGGCGTCGCCGTGCCGGAGCCCGGACCCGGCGAGGTCCGGGTCAGGGTGGCGGCCGTGGGCGTCAACCCGGTGGACTGGAAGCGGCGTTACGGCTGGGTCGAGGAGTTCTACCCGACGACCTTCCCCGCCGTGCCCGGCCTGGAGTTCGCCGGCACGGTCGACGCGATCGGCGAGGACGTCGAAGGCTCCGGCGAGGGCTTCTCCGGCCTGGCCGTCGGCGACGAGGTCCTCGGCTGGACGAAGACCGGCGCCTACGCCGAGTACGCCATCGCCGGCATCGTCGCGCCCAAGCCGGCCGGGCTCTCCTGGGAGGCCGCCGCGAGCCTGCCGGTGGCCGGCGAGACCGCCCAGCGGGTCCTGGACCTGATCGGCGTACGGGAGGGCGAGACGCTCTTCCTGCACGGCGCGGCCGGCGTCGTCGGCTCGGTGGCCGTCCAGCTCGCCGTCGCGGCCGGGATCACGGTCGTCGGCAGTGCCTCGGAGTCCAACCACGCCTACCTGCGGGAGCTCGGTGCGATCCCGGTGGCGTACGGGGACGGGCTCGCCGAGCGGGTCGGGGCCGCGGCGCCGGACGGCGTCGACGCGGTCTTCGACGCGGCCGGCCACGGTGTGCTGCCCGTCGCGATCGAGCTCCTCGGCGGGGAGGGGACCGCGGACAGGCGGCGGATCGCGACGATCGCGGCGACGGACGCGGCGGAGTACGGGATCACCTTCTCCGGCGTCGTCGGCGACCCCGACGCCGTGCGCGCCGCGCTCACGGCCCAGGCCCGGCAGGCGGTGGAGGGCACCCTCGCGGTCAGGATCGCCGAGACCCTCCCCCTCAAGGAGGCGGCCCGCGCGCAGGAGCTGAGCGAATCGGGCCACGTGCGGGGGAAGTTGGTCCTGCTTCCGTAGGGTCCACGGCCGCCGGAGGGTGAGAAGATCCACCTCTTGTGCGGCTGGGGCCGACGACCGTGACAGTGGAAGGCGACGACGATGTACGCGATGTCCCTGGGTGACGACGGCGCGGAGCTGCGCCCGCTCGAACCGTGGCAGGCCGACGAGTTCCTGGCGCACATGGACCGGGGACGGGAGTTCATCGGAGCCCGCAACGGCCTCCCCGACGTCGTGACCGACCTGGAGTCGAGCCGGGCCTTCCTCCGCGCGTACGCGGAGAAGGCGGCGGCCGACACGGGCCGGATCCACGGCATCTGGCTGGCCGACGGCACGCTCGTCGGCGCCGTGATCCTCCGGACGCTGGACACGAGGGCGGGCACGGCAGAGGCGGGCTGCTGGCTGGAGCCCGCGGGGGCCGGCAAGGGCCTGGTGACCCGGGCGGCGCGGGCGCTGATCGACTGGGCGATCGAGGTGCGGGGGATCCGCCGGGTGGAGTGGGTGGTCTCCTCCGGCAACGCACCGAGCATCGCCGTGGCCCGACGCCTCGGCATGACGCGGGACGGCGTCCTGCGGGAGAGCTACGCCTACCGGGGCGAGCTGCACGACCAGGAGGTCTGGTCGGTCCTCGCCCGGGAGTGGCGGGAGGCGAAGCCGGTCGACTCCGCCTCCTAGGGCGTGTTGCGAAAGTCCCGCCTGCCCGACGGCGCCTGGCACGCACGCTCGCCGCGTTGTCGGGATCACCCCGATACATCCAGTACCGGGGCGACCCTCCGCCTTGCGATCGCACGCACCAGACGCCGTCGGGCCCGCCCTTCGGGCGGCCGGCGCTACTTTCGCAACACGCCCTAGGGTCTGCCCGGAAAGGGCCTCCACGCCTGCGTGGAGGGGCGGTGACCCGGCTCCGACCCTTGTCACCGCCCCGTGTCCCACCATCGCCGCTCAGCGCGTGAGGCGCCACGCGGGGAGGGCCGACGCGGCGACCGCGACCGCCGCGCAGACCGCCGCCGCGGCACCGGCCGTGGCCCACGGCAGGACCAGGGCCACCGGGGCCGAGAGCGCGGCGAGGCCCGCGCCCAGGGTGCCGAGGACGGCCGCCGTCACCGCCAGACCGAGCAGCGCCCCGATCGCGGTGGCGAGCAGCGCCTCGCCCGTCACCACCCGCAGGATCTGGGCCCGGGTGGCTCCGGCCAGCCGGAGGGAGGCCAGCTCCCCGCCCCGTGCGGAGGTCGCCATGAGGAGCGTGTTGGCGAGCCCGATCACCGTGTAGACGAGGGCGATGCCGAGGACCAGGACCATGCCGAGCCGGGTCTGCGGGCTGCTCGCCGGATGCCCGGCCGCGGCCCACGCGTCGGCGCTCCTGACGGTCCCGCCGCTCGCCTCCAGGGCCCGCGCCGTGGCCTCGCCGCCGCCGCGCGCCTCGATCCGGTCGAGGAGGGCGCCGGGCGCGTTCGCGCGGGTGACGTAGGGGCCGTTGTCGCCGGTCCCGAGGGCGAGGACGGCCACGACCCGGAGCCGTACGGGACCGCTCCCGTCCGCGCGCCAGATCTCGACGGTCTCCCCGACCCGGCGCCGCTCGAACTCCTCGTTGACGACGATCGACCGGTCGTCGAGGTCCCGCGGGTCGCCCGCGACGACCGGCAGCCGGGCCAGCTCCGCGAACGCCGCCGGGTCGGCCACCGCCCGCGCCCCGTACTTGACGACGGCCTCGGCCCCGTCCCGTACGAAGAGGGAGGTCGACGCGGTGGGGGAGACGACGGCCCCGTCGGGGAGGGCGGCCGCCGCGACCGGCTCCAAGTCCTCGCCGCTCACCACGTACTGAGCGGTCGTCTGCTCCCGTGCCTCGACGCCACGCGCGCGCGTGACGCTCGCCGCCGAGCCGAACAGCGTCCCGGCGAGCGCGACGGTGACGAGGACGGGCGCGGCGACGGCGGCGGTACGGCGCACGGAGGCGGCGCTGTTCTCCCGTACGAGCGTCCCCACGGCCCCGCGCAGCCGCAGCAGCCGCGCCACGGGCCGCACCAGCAGCGGGGAGAGGAGGGCGACGCCGCCGACGAGGAGCATCGGGAGGGTGGTGTACGTCTTCCGCTTGAGCAGCTCCGACGGTTCGGTGGCGTACGTCCACACGAGCAGTCCGAGCCCCGCGAGGAGCAGCCCCGCGCCGAAGAGGGCCCGGCCCGCCGGCAGGACGTCGGTGTCGACGTCCGCCTCGCGCAGCGCGGCCGTGGGGTCGACCTTCCCGGCCCGGCGGGACGCGGCGACGGCCCCGGCGAGGGCGACGGTCAGGCCCGTCCAGAAGGCGAGGTGGAAGGGCCAGACGGCGTCGCCGACCGTGAACCACCCGGGCGCGAGCCCGCCGTCGACCAGGGCCCGGGCCAGCACCGGGGCACCGGCGGCGCCGAGCGCGCACCCGGCGGCGGAGGCGAGCACGCCGAGCGCCGTGGCCTCCGCGAGGAGCATCCGGCGGACCTGGCCGGGGGTGGCTCCGGCGGTGCGGAGCAGGCCGAACTCCCGGCGCCGCAGGGCGACCGCGAAGGCGAAGGTGGAGGCGACGACGAAGACGGAGACGAAGGCCGTGACGCCGCCGGTGGTGCCGAGGAGGGCGTTGAGGCCGACGAGGGCCCGGGCGTCCCGCTCGGGGTCGGGGTCGGGGTTCCGCCGGGCGTCGCCGGTGAGGACCTGGGCGCGGTCGCCGACCAGGGCCCGGACCTCGGCGGCGGGGGCGTCGAGCCCGACGGCGTCGGGGCCGCCGGACGGGGTGCGGCCGCCGTCGGTGGCGGGACCGCCGTGGACGGTGAGGGGCCAGCGGGCGCGGAGTTCGCGCAGGAGTTCTCTGTCCACAGGCTGTGGACGGTCGAGCCGCTGTGCCACGGGGACGGTGTCGGGCCCGCGCCGCACGTCGAGCGTCAGCCGGTCCTGGCCCTGGACGACGACGGGCGAGGAGGCGAACCGCTGGGGAGAACGCTCGGGCGCGTGGAAGGTGGCGGAGAGGCCGAGGCCCATGGTGGTGAGCAGCCCGACGCCGAGGGCGAGGGCGAGGAAACCGCCGAGGAAGGAGGCCCAGCGGGCCCGCAGCCCGCAGAGGACGACGGTCAGCACGCGAGGCTCCCGACGACGTCCCCGAAACCGGCCGGCGCACCCCCGGGTGCTTCGAGCCCCGCCATCCGGGCGGCGACCGACTCGACCGTCGGTGCGGTCAGCTCGCCCGCCAGGCGCCCGTCGACCAGGAACACCACGCGGTCCGCGCGGGCCGCGGCCACCGGGTCGTGGGTGACCATGACGAGCGTCTGGCCGTCCTCGTCCACGAGCCGGCGCAGCATGGCCAGCACCTCGCGGCTCGTCGTCGAGTCGAGCGCGCCCGTCGGCTCGTCGCCGAAGAGGACGGCGGGCCGCGTGATCAACGCCCGGGCGATGGCCACCCGCTGCTGCTGCCCGCCGGAGAGCTCCCCCGGCCGGTGCCGCTCCCGCCCGGCCAGCCCGACGCGTGCGAGGGCCTCCCTCACCTCCGTACGGGAGGGGCGGCGGCCGGCGAGACGGAGCGGCAGGGCGACGTTCTGCGCGGCCGTCAGGCTGGGCAGCAGGTTGAACGACTGGAAGACGAAGCCGATCCGGTCCCGCCGCAGCAGGGTCAGGCGCCGCTCGCTCAGCCCCTCCAGCGCGGTCCCGCCGACCTCCACGCTCCCGGCGGTGGGCCGGTCGAGCCCGGCCGCGCACCGGAGCAGCGTGGACTTGCCGGAGCCGGAGGGGCCCATGACGGCGGTGAAGGTCCCGGCGGCGAGGTCGAGGTCGACGCCGTCGAGGGCGCGGACCTCGCGGTGGTGGCGGGTGAGCCCCCGGAGCCGTACGGCCATGGCGGTGGGTGTCTTCGTCATGGCTCCAGCGAACCGTCTCCGCCGCCGCCGATCACGACCACTGCCGGGCGTCCGGAGGGTATGCCTGGCCCTACCTCCCGCGTGGGGCCCGCGGGGGCGGGGAGACAATCGGAGGATGGGACACGAGGACGGCGCGGGCGGCGCGGGCGGCAGCGGCACCGGCATCATCGACAAGGCCTTCGAGGCGCTGTACGCGAGCGACGACGTCTCGCTCGACACGGCGGCCTCGCTGCTCGCCGCCGCCGGCCGGGCCGCCGACGCGGAACTGTCCCGGCGCGGCGAGGAGTTCGTACGGACGCTGTGGGGGCGGGGCTGGCAGCCGGCGGACCTGGCGCGCACGGTCCGCCGCGAGCTCGCGGACGAGCACGTCCGGCTCCTCGCGGCGCTGGTCAGGACGGAGACGGCGGGGTACGAGCGCCTGCCGCACCGCTGGCAGGCCCAGCTGGACGAGCTGGACCCCGGCGCCGTCCGGCCGACGGACCGCTTCTCGTACGCGACGGCCGTCCTGGAGCTGTACCGGGTCCTGGTAAGGCTGCCGAGGCTCGACGCGGTCGGCCCGGTGCCGGGCGAGGCGCTACCGCCGGCCGCCGCCGGGGAGCCCCGCATGCTCACCCGGATCCGGGCGCTCCTCGCGAAGGCGGAGGCGACGGGTTACCCGGAGGAGGCGGAGGCGCTCACGGCGAAGGCCCAGGAGCTGATGGCGCGGCACAGCCTGGACGAGGCGACGCTCGCGGCGGGTGCGCCGTCGCCGGAGACGCCGGGGGCGATCCGGATCGGGGTGGAGCCGCCGTACGAGCAGGCGAAGGCGATCCTGCTGGACGCGGTGGCGACGGCCAACCACTGCCGGGCGGTGTGGAACGAGGCGTACGGCTTCTCGACGGTGGTCGGCTTCGAGGCGGACCTGGACCCGGTGGAGCTGCTGTACACCTCGCTGCTGGTCCAGGGGACGGCGGCGATGACACGGGCGGAGGCGGAGCAGCGGGCGGGCGGCCGCAAGCGTACGAAGTCGTTCCGGCAGTCGTTCCTCCTCGCCTACGCCAACCGCCTGGGCGCCCGCCTGTCGGCGACGTCCCGCCGGGTCGCCGCGGAGACCCCGACGCTCCTCCCGGCCCTGGCCTCCCGCGACCTAGCGGTCACGAACCGCACGGACGAACTCTTCCCGGAGACCAGGTCGACGAGGGTCCGGGCGGCCTGGGACGAGGACGGCTGGACCCACGGCGCCACAGCCGCCGAAAAAGCCACCCTCCACCCCAACCGCCCCCACCTCCCCTGACCCCGGAACACGCCCACCCCCGAAGCCGTCACCCACCCAGCCCACCCCGTGCCTCGCCCCCGCCCGGCGCCGCCCCCGCCCGGCGCTGACGCCGCCCACCCCGTGCCTCGCCCCCGCCCGGCGCTGACGCCGCCCACCCCGTGCCTCGCCCCCGCCCGGCGCTGACCCCGCCCACCCCGTGCCTCGCCCCGCCCGGCGCTGACGCCGCCCACCCCGTGCCTCGCCCCGCCCGGCGCCGACCCCGCCCACCCCGTTCCCCGACCCCGCCCGGCGCCGACCCCGCCCACCCCGTGCCCCGACCCCGCCCGGCGCCGGAGACACCGGGCCCCGCCCGGCGGGCCAACGCCGCCCCCCCCGTGCCCTGACCCCGCCCGGCGGGCCGACCCCGCCCCCCCGTGCCCTGACCCCGCCCGGTGCCCCCCGCTTGCCAGGGGCCCCGCCCTCGGGGGCGCCGGGCTCCGCCAGGGCCGGCTCCGCCGGGGCCCTGGACCATTCCCCGTACCTCCCCCGCCCCGCGGCGCGCAGCTGCCGCGCCCCCCTGGGGGCCCGGGGGACTTCGTCCCCCGGAGCAGCACGCCCCACCAGCCCCCGGCAGGGTTTCGGGAAGGGGCGGGGTGGGGGGAAATGCCCGTTTCGTAGGCGTTCGCGGATACGCTCACGCCATGAGTTGGCTCCGGGCCCTGAAGGAGACCGCCCGCTCCGGGCTCAGCGTCGAGCGCCCGCGGCTCGAACCCGCCATCGCCGCCCGAGGCGCCCTCGGACTCGCCCTCGTCGTCGGACTCTCCCTCGCCCTCTTCGGCCCCACCGTCGCCGCCTCCTCCGCCTTCGGCGCCTTCCAGGCGGCCATCGCCACCTTCCAGCGCTCCTGGCGCCCCCGCCCCACCCTCGCCCTCGCCTCCGGCGCCAGCCTCGCCGTCTCGACCTTCCTCGGCTACGTCACCGGCGCCGGCTCCCACCCGTTCCTCTTCCTCGGCCTGCTGGTCCTCTGGACGTTCCTCTCGGGGCTCGCCTGGGCCGCCGGCCCCACCGCCGGCATCATCGCCTCCTCCAACGTGGCGATCATGCTGGTGACGGTCACCCTCCCCACCTCCGTCGCCACCGCCGCCGGCCACGCCGCCATGATCTTCGCCGGCGGCGTCGTCCAGGCCGCCCTCGTCGTCCTCCTCCCGGTCCGCCGCTGGGGCGCCCAGCGCGACGCCCTCGCCGACGCGCTCGCCGCCGAGGCCGACTACGCCCGCCGCCTCCGCCACGACCCGGTCGCCTCCTTCGACCCCGTACCGCTCATGACGGCCCGCAGCGCCGCCGCCGTCACCCCCCGCCAGGCCCGCAGCCGCCCGGCGGAGCTGCACGGCGCGCGCGGCCTCGCCGAGCGGATCCGCCCGGTCCTCGCCTCGCTCGCGGACCCGGCCGTCGGCGTCCCGGAGGAGGGGCCGCAGCGGGACCGCGTGCGCGAGCTGCTCGCCGCCGCGGGCGCCGTCCTCGACGCCGCCGCGCACGCGATCCGGCACGGCGAGCCCGTCACGCTCCCGCCGCCCGCCGTCGCCGTCCTCCGCACCCCCGACACCGGCGCGATCCTCTCCGGCCCGCCCCACCGCGCCGCCCTCCGTCTCGCCGCGCTGCTCGGCGACGTCGTCGAGACGGCGGAGCCCCGTACCGAGACGAGCACGGGGGAGCCCCGCAGCCGCCCGACCATGGTCGGGCTCGGGCCGATCGTCCTCGCGAAGATGCGCGCCGAGCTGCGCCCGGACTCCCCGATCCTGCGGCACGCCGTCCGCGTCTCGGCGGTCACGGCCGCGGGCTACCTCCTCGGCACCGCGCTCCCCTTCGGCCACGGCTACTGGGCGCCGATGGCCTCCGTCATGGTGATGCGGCCGGACTTCACGCAGACGTACGCCCGCTCCGTGGCCCGTCTCGGCGGCACGCTCGTCGGCGTGGGGCTCGCGACGGCGGTCGTCCAGGCGGCCCATCCGGGCGTGTACGGGTCCGCCGCCCTCGCCGTCCTGTGCGCCTTCGGCATGTACCTGCTGATGCGCACGGGGTACGCCGTCGCCCAGGCCTGCGTCGCCGCGTACGTCGTCTTCCTCCTCGGCATGGACGGCGCCGGCCTCACCCAGACGGTCCGGGAGCGCGTGCTGCTCACCCTCCTCGGCGGGCTGCTCGCCATGCTCGGCTACGCCGTCTACCCGGCCTGGGAGACGCCCCGGCTGCGCGGTCGCCTCGCGGACTGGCTGTCGGCGTCCGGCCGGTACGCCGCCGCCGTCGCCGCCCGGTACGCCGAACCCGCCGGCCAGTCCTGCCCCGACGTCCGCGAGGCCCTCCTCGCCGCCCGGGCCGCCCGCGTGGCCTGGCAGGAGGCGGTGGACCGGGCGACCCACGAGCCGGTGCGCCACCGGGGTCTTTCGCACGCGACGGCGGAGGAGGCCGGGTACGCCGTGGCGGAGTTCGGCCGGGCGGCCATGCTCCTGGAGGCGCACCTGCCGGACCGCGGCGCCGCGCCGCTGCCCGCCGCCGCGGCCCTCGCGGAGGCCCTGCGCAGGTCGACGGAGCGGGGCGCGAAGGACGTGCGCGAGCGCAAGGAGCCGCGCTGGGACGACCTCCGGGAGACCGTCGCCGCCTGGTCGGCGGACCCGCCGGACCACTTCCTCCTCGAAAAGGGCGCCCGGCTGCAACTCGAAGCCCTGGACGGGCTCACCGAGGCACTGACTCCCTGAATCCCTGAATCCCTTCCCCCGGTTGCCCTGACGGATCCCGGCCCGATTTCCGTATCCGTGTCATCCGGGTCGGCCCCGAACGGAGTTGGAAGGAGTGAGGACCCAGAAGGAGCCAACGGATGATGAAGAAGAAGTACCTGTCGGCCGTGGTCGCCGTGACGGCCGCGGCGACCCTCGCGGCCCCGGCGTCGGCGACGGCGGAGACGAAGTCCACCGCGACGACCGTCACGACCGCCACCGCTCTCGCCCCGGCCCAGGAGGCGAGGACGACCCCCTCCCGGGCCGCCGTCGAGAACACCCCCGTCCGCACCGTCCGCCCGGGGGAGCGCGTCGACGCCGGGCAGGGCTGGACGGTGTGGCTGACGCGGAAGGGCAAGCACTGGTCCGGGCCGGACGGTTACGAGAACTTCCGCAGCGTCGTCGACGGCAACATCGACCGCACGCAGCCGGGCGTCAGTCACCAGAGCGAGGGCGGCGAGAACGGCGTCTTCCACTCCGGCCTCTACTACGGGACCCGAGACGCGGGACGCGTCGAACTGACCGGCTCCGACGGCCGCAAGACCCTCGCCACCCTCGTCGCGCTGCCGGGCCGCCCCGACTGGGGCGTCTGGTACGTCCACACCGCGCCGACCCAGGGCGGCAGCCCGGCCGTCGCGCTGTACGACCGCTCCGGCAAGCTGCTGGCCGACCTGCCGGCCTGGGACTTCTGACCGGCCGCACCCATGAACGCGGCGGGGCCCGGCACGGGGCTGGCCCCGCCGCTCTCCACCACCGAACGATCGCGAGGTCCGACACCGTGCCGCACGAGCCCGCCGCCGAGGCCGCCGAAGACGCCGCCGAAGACGTCGCCGAGGCCGCCGGGGACGGCGCCGACGACGGCGCCGACGACGACGGCTTCGCCGCCTTCGCCGTCACCGCCTGGCCCCGGCTGGTACGCACGGCCCAGCTGCTCACCGGCGACTTCCACGAGGCGGAGGACCTGGTCCAGACGACGCTCGCCAAGGTGTACGGGCGCTGGCGGCGCGTCCCCCGGAGCGAGATCGACCTCTACGTGCGCCGGGCGCTCGTGAACAACAACCTCAGCCGCATCCGCCGCAAGCGGGTCGCGCTGCTCCTCACGCCCGTGCTCCCCGAGTCGCTGCGGCACACGTACGCGGGACACGCCGAGGCCGTGGAGCAGCGCACCGCGCTCCAGGAGGCGTTAGCGGACCTGACGGCCCGCCAGCGCGCGGTGATGGTGCTCCGCTACTGGGAGGACCTGACCGAGCAGGAGATCGCGAGCGTGCTCAACTGCTCGATCGGCACGGTCAAGACGCACGCCAGACGCGGCCTGGCGGCGCTGCGCGCCCACCCCCGGCTCGTCGCCGCCCCCGTCCCGTACGCCCTTGCCCCGCCCGGAGCCCGCCGATGACCACCCCCGAAACCACCCCCGATCCGGCGAGCGTCGCCGAGGCCGCTCCCGGCCCGGCGACGCCGGCCGAGGCCGAGCGGATCCGTGAGGCGTTCGCGCGTGAGGCTCTCGGCGTCACGCCGAGCCCGGTGCCGCTGGCGGCCGTGCGGAGCGCCGGGCGGGCGTTCCGGCGACGCCGCGCCGTGACCCTGTCGGCGCTGTCGGTCCTCGGCGCGGTGACGGTCGTGGCGGGGGTGGCGGCCGGTGTGGCGGCCACGCGCTCGTCCCCGTCGGCCGCCGCCCCGGTGGCCGCGCCGCCGGCCACCGTCAGCCCCCGGGTCCCGTCGCCCACGTCCTCGCCGAGGCCCAGCTCCACGCCGGTGCGGACGCCGACGCCGGTGCGGGTCGTGGCCTCCGGCGAGCGCGTCGACGCGGGGAAGGGCTGGAAGGTCTGGCTGACGGCCGAGGGCAAGCACTGGGTGGGGCCGGACGGGCTGGAGAACAGCCGCAGCGTCACCGACGGCAACGTCGACACGGCCGAGCCCGGCGTGAGCCACCAGAGCTCGTCGTCCCCGGCGGGCGGCTTCCACTCGGGGCTGTACTACGGGACCCGCGCGGTGGGCAGGGTCGAGCTCACGGGCTCCAAGGGCGACGCGATCGCCGCGACCCTGCTCGAACTGCCGGGCCGGCCCGGCTGGGGCGTCTGGTACGCGCACACGGGGCCGACGGGCAACGACGCCTCCGTCGCCCTGTACGACCGCGCGGGCAAGCTCCTCTCGAAGCTCCCCGGCTGGCCCGGCTGACCGAGCCGACCGAGTGGCCCGGTCGGCCGCCGTCACCAGGAGGCCTTCCGCACCCCCGGCAGGAACCCCGCGTGGGCCTGGGCCCGTACCCGTACCCGGGACAGTCCGAACTTCCGCAGGTGCCCCCGGGGCCGGCCGTCCACCGCGTCCCGGTTCCGGACCCGGGACGCGCCGGCGTCCCGGGGCTGGCGGGCGAGTTCCCGTACCGCCGCCGCGCGGTCGGCGGCCGGGGTGGCGGGGCGGCGGACGAGCTCCTTCAGCTCGGCCCGCCGGACGGCGTACCGCGCGACGAGCTCCTTCCGCCGTTCGTTGCGTGCGATCACGGCGCGTCCGGCCATCAGACCTTCTCCCCGCGCGCCCGGATGCGGGCCACGGCGGCCTCGACGCCGATCACGTCGACGGTCTTGACCGCGCGGGCGCTGAGCGTGAGCCGGACGTACCGGCCCTCGCCGGCCAGCCAGTACCGCTTGCGCTGGATGTTGGGGTCGAAGCGCCGCGGGGTGCGCCGGTGGGAGTGCGAGATCCGGTTGCCGAATCCGGGCCGGGCGCCGGTCAGCTGGCAGTGGGCGGACAAGGGTGACCTACCTCTCCGTGGGCTCTCCGTGGTCTCCCCGAGGAGACATTGGAAATGGGAACCGTTTTCATTTACTCTACACACCATGGCCCGCAACGAACTCCGTCCCGTCATCAAGCTCCGGTCCACCGCAGGCACCGGATTCACCTACGTCACCCGCAAGAACCGCCGCAACGACCCCGACCGCCTCACCCTGCGCAAGTTCGACCCGGTCGCCGGCCGGCACGTCGACTTCCGAGAGGAGCGCTGAACCACCCATGAAGCCCGGAATCCACCCCCCGTACGAGCCCGTCGTCTTCCGTGACAAGGCGGGCGGCTTCGCCTTCCTCACCCGCTCCACGCTCACCAGCGACAAGAGCGTCGAGTGGGAGGACGGGCGCACCTACCCCGTCGTGGACGTCGAGATCTCCTCGGCGAGCCACCCCTTCTACACGGGCACCGCGCGCGTGCTGGACACCGCCGGCCGTGTGGAGCGCTTCGAGAAGCGGTACGGAGCGCGTCCCGACGCCGCCGGGGCAGCTCGCTGATGTTCTCCGTCGCCCTCGTCGGAGGCCTGCACTCCGACGCCCGCCGCGCTGCCGTGGACCGGCTCCTGGCCGACGTCCCCGGCAGCGTGGCGCTCCACCACGACCTCGCGACGGCCCCGGAGACCGGGACCGTCGCCCGGACCGTCCGGGACGCCACGGGCGTCCTGTCCGCGGGGGAGACCCCGCTGGTGAACGACTGCGCCTGCTGCGCCCTGCGCGAGGACCTCGTCCCCGAGCTGGAGCGGCTGCGCGCCTCCGGCCTCACCCGGCTCGCCGTCGTCGAGCTCTGGGACTCCGTCGAGCCGCGGGCGATGGCCGAGGTCGTCGCCGCCGCCGGGTTCCGTATCGGCGCCGTCGTCACCGCCGTCGACCCGGCGCTCCTCCTGCCGTACCTCGGCAACGGCGACGACCTCGCCGACGTCGGGCTCGCCGCGGCCTCCACCGACCGGCGCACCGTCGCCGACACCTGGGCGCGCCAGCTGGAGTACGCGCCCGTCCTCGCCGTCGCCGAGAGTCCCGGGACCGACTCCGAGGACCGGGCGCTGCTCGACCAGCTGCACCCCACCGCCCGCCGGATCGCCGTCGGGGGAGGCGGGCTCGCCGAGGCCGTCTTCGCCGGGTTCGACGTGGAGGCCGCGGCCGCCGCCCAGCACCCGGCCTGCGCGCTGCTGCCGCAGGAGGCGGACGCCCACGGCGTCGCCACCTACGTCTGGCGCCACCACCGGCCCTTCCACCCCGAGCGGCTCTACGCCGCGCTGGAGGGCCTGACCTGCGCCGCGGCCCGCAGCCGTGGCCGCTTCTACCTGGCCGACCGGCCCGACACCCTGCTCGCGTGGGAGGCGGCGGGCGGAGCGCTCAGCGTCGAGAGCGCCGGCCCCTGGCTGGCCTCGCTGCCCGACGCGGCCTGGGAGCTGGTCCCGCCGGTGCGGCGGGCCGCCGCGGCCCTCGACTGGCACCCGGAGCACGGCGACCGCTGCCAGCACCTGGTCTTCACCTCGCCCGGCCTGGACCGCGACGGTCTGGCCGAGCTCCTCGGCTCCTGTGTGCTCACGGACGCCGAGTACGCCGGGGGGCGCGACTCCTGGCGGGGGTGCGGCTCCGCGTTCGACGCGTTCCTGGAGGTCTGACGAGCCCGTGTCCGACCGGAGGGCGGGCGGGGCCGTAGGGTGAACCGGAGGGCGCTTCCGCCGTACTCGCGGGTAGAACGCTGAGTCGCGTAGCCGCTACGCCACCCCCCGTGCACGTGCATCTGCTCATGCATGGGCATATGAACACAGCTATGATCCGAGGAAGTTGACACCTGCACCAAGCAACTCGGGGAGCTACCAGTGCATCATGCGCATCGCGCGTACAACGGCATGGCGGCCACAGAGCTGCGAGGCGTCGTGTGGCAGAAGAGCAGGCACAGCAACTCCCAGGGATCCTGCGTGGAGTTCGCCAAACTGCCGGGGGGAAACGTTGCCGTACGCAATTCGCGCCACCCCGACGGGCCCGCACTCGTCTACACGCCGGCGGAGATAGAGGCGCTCCTGCTCGGCGTCAAGGACGGGGAGTTCGACCACCTGGTGTGAGCCGAGGGCGTGGAACGCGCCACGGGGGCATGAGGGCAGTACATGGGGAAGGGCCCCGGCGGTATCCGCCGGGGCCCTTCCCCATGCTGTACGAGAACTACTGCTGCTGTTCCGGGCCGACCCGGAACAGCGCCCACACGACCTTGCCCCGGAGCGTCCCGGCGAGCGGGTGCCAGCCCCAGCTGTCGCTGAACGCCTCGACCAGGAACAGGCCGCGCCCCGACTCCGCGGCGAAGTCCTCCTCGCCGCAGCGTGCCTCCGGGCTCTCCCCGCTCGGGTCGCGCACGGCGCACACGAGGCGCGAGGCCCAGCGCATGAGGTGCAGCCGCACCGGCGGGTTCTGGCCGTCTTCCTGGGGCGCGTCCGACGGCACCGCGTGCCGCAGCGCGTTGGTGACGAGCTCGGAGACGACCAGGGCCACATCGTCGAAGCGGTCGGTCATGTCCCAGCGGTCGAGCGTCGCGCTGGTGAACTTCCGAGCCCCGCGCACGGCTTCGTACCGGGCGGGCAGGGCGCAGGAGGCGGAGGTGGAGACGGCGCCGGGATCGATCGGCGGAAGGCCCTGCCGTAACGGCTCGAGCACGGTCGATCCATTCGTCCCCATGCGAGGCACTCCCGGGAATCGCGACTGTGGTGCGACAACACGACAACACGAACGAGTACGCGGCTGCGCGGGGTCCATGGTTCCGAATGCGCCCACTGGATGCAAGGGCAGATGCACGTGCACGCGCCGGACCTGTCCTTCCCTGTGGCGAATCTGTGCATATCTTCTGCGGGTTGCCGGGGGAATCGGCGCCCCTACGCCCCCTCGTGCGCCCCCGTTCATCGAGCAGGTGCCCGGAAGTCGCCCTCTTTCCGTAATCGAATGTGTACGCGCTGAAGCGTTTGGTGGCAGAATCCGGGGCTCGACGGGGGCTCGACACCGTAAAGGGGAGGCTGAGAGCCGTGACCGCAGGCGAATCCGGTGGAGCGAGCGGGAGTGTGGTCCGGCGCATCCTGCTGGGCTCCCAGCTGAGGAGGTTGCGCGAGTCGCGCGGGATCACCCGCGAGGCGGCCGGCTACTCGATCCGCGCGTCCGAATCCAAGATCAGCCGCATGGAGTTGGGACGGGTGAGCTTCAAGGCCAGGGACATAGAGGATCTGCTCACTCTCTACGGCGTCGGCGACGAGACCGAGCGCGGCGCGCTCCTCGGGCTCGCCCGCGAGGCCAACGTCACCGGCTGGTGGCACAGTTACGGCGACGTCCTGCCCGGCTGGTTCCCCACCTACATCGGCCTGGAGGGCGCGGCGTCCCTCATCCGCGTCTACGAAGTCCAGTTCGTGCACGGCCTGTTGCAGACCGAGGCGTACGCCCAGGCGGTCGTCACCCGCGGCATGCCCGAGGCACCGAGTGCCGAGATCGACCGCCGTGTCGCCCTGCGCCTGGAGCGCCAGAAGGTCCTCGTCTCCGAGCGGGCCCCGCAGTTCCACGCCGTCCTCGACGAGGCGGCGCTGCGCCGCCCCTACGGCGACCGCGCCGTCATGCGGGGGCAGTTGAAGCATCTGATCGAGATCTCCGAGCACCCCGGGGTCACCCTCCAGGTCATGCCCTTCAGCTTCGGCGGCCACGCCGGAGAGAGCGGCGCCTTCACGATGCTGAGCTTCCCCGAGTCCGACCTCTCCGACATCGTCTACCTGGAGCAGCTGACCAGCGCCCTCTACGTCGACAAGCGCGAGGAGGTCGCCCAGTACCAGCGCGTGATGGAGCGCCTCCAGAAGGACAGTCCGGATCCGGCCGAAAGCCGGGACCTTCTCCGTGGCCTTCTTCAACTCTCGTGACACATCAGTACGATGACGCCACATCAGTCTGATCACGGGTAGCGGTTAGAGGGGTCCTCCACCATGTCGCACTTCACCGACCTGGCCCACCAGTACATCGACGGCGAGTGGAAGCCGGGCAGCGGCTCGTGGGACATCATCGACTTCAACCCGTACACCGGGGAGAAGCTCGCGTCGATCACCGTGGCCACCGCCGACGAGGTCGACCAGGCCTACCGGGCCGCCGAGCGCGCACAGGCCGAGTGGGCCGCGACCAACCCGTACACGCGCCGGCTCGTCTTCGAGCGGGCGCTGCGGATAGTCGAGGACCGCGAGGCGGAGATCGCCGAGACGATCGTCGCCGAGCTCGGCGGCACCCGCCTCAAGGCCGGCTTCGAGCTGCACCTCGCCAAGGAGTTCCTGCGCGAGGCCGTGCAGCTGGCGCTGCGTCCCGAGGGCCGCATCCTGCCGTCCCCGGTCGACGGCAAGGAGAACCGCGTCTACCGCCTCCCGGTCGGTGTCGTCGGCGTCATCTCCCCGTTCAACTTCCCCTTCCTGCTCTCCATCAAGTCCGTGGCGCCCGCGCTCGCCCTCGGCAACGCGGTCGTCCTCAAGCCGCACCAGAACACCCCGATCTGCGGCGGCACCCTCGTCGCCAAGGTCCTGGAGGAGGCCGGTCTCCCGGCCGGTCTGCTGAACGTCGTCGTCACCGACATCGCCGAGATCGGCGACGCGCTCCTCACCCACCCCGTTCCGAAGGTCATCTCCTTCACCGGCTCGGACCGGGTCGGCCGGCACGTCGCCACGGTCTGCGCGCAGAACTTCAAGCACGCCGTCCTCGAACTCGGCGGCAACAGCGCCCTGATCGTCCTGGACGACGCCGACGTCGACTACGCCGTCGACGCGGCCGTCTTCAGCCGCTTCGTGCACCAGGGCCAGGTCTGCATGGCCGCCAACCGCATCCTGGTGGACCGCACGCTGGAGGAGGAGTTCACCGAGAAGTTCGTGGCGAAGGTGAAGACCCTGCGCGTCGGCGATCCCGCGGACCCCGCCACCCACATCGGCCCGCTGATCAACTCCCAGCAGGCGGAGGCCGTCTCCTCGCTCGTCGACCAGACGGTCGCGGCCGGTGCGACCGCGCTGCTGCACGGCTCGGCCGAGGGGAACGTGGTCTCCCCGTCCGTCCTGGCCGGCATCCCGGCGGACTCGCCCGTGCTGACCCAGGAGATCTTCGGCCCGGTCGCTCTCATCGTCCCCTTCGACGGCGAGGAGGAGGCCGTGCGGATCGCCAACGACACCCCGTACGGGCTCAGCGGCGCCGTCCACACCGGGGACGTCGAGCGGGGCGTACGGGTCGCCCAGCGCATCCACACCGGCATGATCCACATCAACGACGGCACCGTGCACGACGAGCCGATCGTGCCCTTCGGCGGCGAGAAGCGCTCGGGCATCGGGCGGCTCAACGGCGACGCGATGGTGGACGCCTTCACCACCCAGAAGTGGATCTCCATCCAGCACGGCCGGAGCCGCTTCCCCTTCTGACCGGATCGAGGACCGTAGCTGTCCGCAAGGGTCCGTAGCGTGAGTGGTGTCGGAAACGCTCACCAACGCTCACCAACGCTCACCACGGAAGGCGGACATCATGGTCGCTCTCGTTCCCATCGAGGCCCACGGCGACGAGCGCGGCGCGCTCCTCAACTTCATCGAGGCCCAGCGCGCCGCGATCCGCCGCTCCCTCCTCGGCCTCACCGAGGAGCAGGCGGCGAGCCGCCCCAGCGCCAGCGGGCTGAGCCTGTCCGGCCTGCTCAAGCATGTCGCGGAGGTGGAGCTGAACTGGCTCCGCCTCGCACAGCAACGGCCTGGGGGCACCCCCAGGCGCAGCTCTGGGGGAGAGAAGGAGCGGACCCAGGAGACCTGGGGAGACGGCTTCGTGCTCGTCGGGGACGAGACGGTCCCGGAGATCGTGGAGTTCTGGGCGGGCGTGGCCAAGGAGACCGAGGACTTCGCCCGCTCGGTGCCGAGCCTGGACGACACCTTCCCGCTGCCGGAGGCGCCCTGGTTCCCGAAGGACGGCCGGGTGTCGGTGCGCTGGATGCTGCTCCACCTCGTGCAGGAGGCGGGGCGGCACGCGGGGCACGCGGACGTCATCCGCGAGTCCCTGGACGGCAAGGTCTCCTTCGCGCTGATCGCGGAGGAGCAGGGGCGGTGATCCCCGCGCGCGTACCCTGGTCAGAATTGACCAGGAGGTACGGCGATGTCGGCGATCCGGCTGCTCGTCCTGGGTGCGGTGAAGATGCACGGCCGCGCCCACGGCTACCAGGTGCGCAACGACCTGGAGTTCTGGGGCGCGCACGAATGGTCCAACGCCAAGCCCGGCTCGATCTACCACGCGCTCAAGCAGATGGCGAAGCAGGGACTGCTGCACGCCCACGAGATCGCACCGAGCGCGGTCGGCGGGCCGCCGCGCGTCGAGTACGAGCTGACGCAGCAGGGCGCCGAGGAGTACTTCGCGCTGCTCCGCGAGTCCCTGACCACGTACGACCAGAAGATGGACGTCCTGTCGGCGGCCATCGGCTTCATCGTGGACCTCCCGAGGGAGGAGGCGGCCGAGCTGCTGCGGCGGCGGGTGCGGGCGCTCGACGAGTGGCGGGCCGCGGTCACCGATTACTACACGCCGGAGGGTGGCCCGGGGCAGCTCGGGCACATCGGCGAGATCATGCACATGTGGATCCACTCGGCGGACGCGGGCAAGGAGTGGACGCTCGGCCTGATCGAGCGGATCGAGGGCGGGGCGTACGTGTTCGCGGGGGAGGGCGAGCCCTTCGTGGGCGTGCTCGCCGAGGGCGAGGAGAACCCGTTCGCGACGGGTCCGGGCCCCGCCGGCCCGGAAGCCGTCGACTGAATCACTCCGACTCTCCATCGCCACATCCCTTCGCTAATCAAGCTTGACTAGGCGCCCGTGAGGGCATACCTTCCACCGTCGGCGGCAAGTGGTCAAATTTGATTACGGCTTTTTCGGGAGGAATCGAAATGGACAGGGAAGCGATCCTCGTGGAGGGCGCACGGAAGCGGTACGGCGAGAAGGACGCCCTCGCCGGCCTCGACCTGACGGTCGGCCGCGGCACCGTCCACGGCCTGCTGGGCCCCAACGGCGCGGGAAAGACCACGACCGTACGGATCCTGGCCACGCTCCTGCGCCACGACGAGGGCCTGGTGCGGGTCGCGGGCCACGACGTGCGGACCGAGGCGCGGGAGGTGCGCCGGCGCATCGGGCTGCTCGGGCAGCACGCCGCCCTCGACGAGGAGCTGGGCGGCCGGCAGAACCTGGAGATGTTCGGCAGGCTCCACCACCTGGGCGCGCGGGGCGCCGGGGCACGGGCGGACGAGCTCCTGGAGCGCTTCGGCCTCGACGACACCGGCCGCAAGCCCGTCAAGCAGTACAGCGGCGGCATGCGACGCCGGCTCGACCTGGCCGCCTCGCTGATCGTCGAACCCGAGGTGCTCTTCCTGGACGAGCCGACGACCGGGCTCGACCCGCGCGGCCGGGGCGAGGTGTGGGAATCGGTGCGCTCCCTGGTCGGCGGGGGCACGACGGTCCTGCTCACGACGCAGTACCTGGAGGAGGCCGACCGGCTCGCCGACCGGATCTCGGTCGTCGACCGCGGGCGGGTCGTCGCCGACGGCACGGCCGACGAGCTCAAGGCACGGGTCGGTGCCGACCGCATCGACGTGGTCGTACGGGACGCGGCACGGCTCGACGAGGCGGCCGGGCTGCTGCCGGCGGCGCGGGCGGAGGTGACCGTGGACGCCGACCGGCGGCTGCTCAGCGCGCCGGTGGCGGACCGGATGGCCTCGCTCACCGAGACCGTCCGGGTGCTCGGGGAGGCGGGGATCGAGGCGGAGGACATCGCGCTGCGGAGGCCGACGCTGGACGAGGCCTTCCTGCGGCTGACGGACGGGGAGACCGGGCGGGACGCCCTGTTCGAGACGGAGGCCGTGGCATGAGCGCCGCGTACGTGGTGAGCGACTGCTGGACGATGACCCGCCGCGAGCTGGCCCACTGGGCGCGGCAGCCCGTGCAGGTCCTGGTCGGGCTCGTGTTCCCGGTGATGATGCTGCTGATGTTCGGCTATCTCGTCGGCGGCGGACGGACCGTCGACGGCGACTACGTCGACTACCTGGTGCCCGGGATGCTCACGCTGACCATGGTCTTCGGGCTCGAAGGCACCATGACGGCGGTGACGCAGGACCTCAACAAGGGCGTGATCGACCGGTTCCGGGCGATGCCGATGACCGACGGGGCCGTCCTGGTCGGTCGGGCCGCCGCCGACATGCTCCAGTCGACCGCCGGACTGCTCGTGATGGTGAGCGTGGGGTACGCGATCGGCTGGCGGGCGAACGGCGGGGCCGGGAGCTTCCTGGGGGCGCTGGGGCTGCTGCTCCTGCTGCGTTTCGCGATGCTGTGGATCGGGATCTTCCTCGCCCTGGTCGCGGGCCGGGCGGAGCTGGTGCAGGCGGTGCAGATCCTGGTCTGGCCCGTCGGCTTCCTCTCCAACGCCTTCGCCTCGCCGGAGTCGATGCCGGGCTGGCTCGGCACGGTCGTGGAGTGGAACCCGATGTCGGCGACCGCGACGGCGGCGCGCGAGCTCTTCGGCAATCCGGGCGGCGAACCGGGGCACGTCATGGCGGCGGTGGTGTGGCCGCTGGTGCTGCTCGCGGTCTTCTTCCCGCTGGCGGTGCGGAGGTTCGGGCGGCTCGGGAAGTAGTCGCGCGGAGGTGGGAACCCGAAGGCGGTGAGCGGTGTATTGAAAGCAGTGGTTCACCGCGAACCGCCCGAGGGGCAAGGGGGATCGAGCGATGCGCAGGCCCGTGGGAGCGGCCGGCGCCGTCGTGGCGCTGGTGTTGGTGGTGTTGACGGGGTGTACGGCCCCGGGCGGATCGGGAGGTCCGGGAGGTCCGGGCGGTGGTCAGGGAAGTCCGGGCGGCGGTCCGGGTGGCTCGGGGGCGTCCTCCCCGGGCCCGGCGGGGGTGTTCGGGGCGGCGCCCCGGCTGCCCTCGTCGCCGGGGCTGCCCGGCTGGCCGTACGGCCTGGGGTTCGCGCGGGACGGCAGCGGGTTCGTCCTGCTCTCCGAGTGCGACGGCGACCGGGGGACGCCGGAGGGAGGGTCCTGCCGGCAGCACGTGGCGGTGCGGGACGCGGGGGCGAAGGAGTGGGTGCTGCGGCCGTCGCCGCTGCCCGAGACACCGGCGACGGCGGGGGTCTCGGCGAATCTGCTGGTCCTCGGGCCGGGCCGGGCGCTGGTCGAGGACGGCGGGGCCGGGCCGGAGTCCAGGACCTGGTTCACGAGGGACGGGGGCAGGAGCTGGCGGGCGGGCGACCGGCGGGCGGTCGGCACGACCCCGGAGATACCGGCCGGAGCGGTGCTGACCACCGACTGCCCGCCGCCGGCCGGGACCTCGCCGGACGACTGCGAGCGGACGCGGGTCGTCGTGGTCTCCCCGCAGGACGGGCGGCGCAGGGCGCTGGCCCGGGCGCCGCTGCTCGGGGCGCACCCGCGGCCGGCGGAGCAGCCGGAGCCCGACGGGTCCTGGTGGATCTCGGGGACGGATCCGCTCTCGGGGCGGGCGGCGGTCGCCGTCTCCCGGGACGCGGGCCGGAGCTGGTCGGTGAGCCGGCTGCCGAGCCCCGCCACGGGGCCCGGGTGGTTCACGGCGGTGGCGGTCGGCCAGGACGCGGTGTACGCCGCGGAGATGGGCGAACTGACGGGCGGTGAGCCCGTCAAGAACCCGATGCGGGCCCTGCACCGCTCCGTGGACGGCGGCCGGACGTGGCAGCGGATGTGGACGACGGGGCCGGAGCGGGAGCCCCGGACGCTGCTGGGGCTGCCGGTCCCCGGCCCCGGTGGCCGGGTGGAGCTCGGCGGGGAGATGTCGGGGTACGGGAGCCGGGACGGCGGGCGTACCTTCGCCCGGCTCGACGACGGTGCGCACTTCACCCGCCACACCCCGCTGGGACTGCTGCGGGAGTCGGCCCCCTGTCAGTACGCGCTGACGGCGGACGGGGTGCGGTGGTCGGAGTTCCGGCTGGCCTGCGAGGGCGAGGGGTCCTGAGGGTGAGGAGCCCTGAGGGGGCGGGGTTTCGTGGCCGGGTCAGTGGTGGAAGGAGGTGGCCGCGCCCTTGTCGTGGGTGAACGGGCCGGACTGGCGCCGCAGTTCGGGCAGCAACCGGCCCAGGTCCTCGATGAGCAGCTCCGCGAGGTCGGCCGAGAAGCCGTTGCGGCAGACCACGCGCAGGACGGACAGGTCCTCGCGGTTGGCGGGGAAGGTGTAGGCGGGGACCAGCCAGCCCTGTTCGCGCAGCCGCCGGGAGACGTCGAAGACGTCGAAGGAGGTGACGTCGGGCGCGGTGGTGAAGGCGAAGACGGGCAGCTGGTTGCCGCGGGTGAGGAGCCGGAAGTCGCCCATGGCCTCGACGCGTTCGGCGAGGCCCCGGGCGACGTCCCGGGAGGTCTGCTGCACCGCCCGGTAGCCCTCCCGGCCGAGCCTCAGGAAGGTGTAGTACTGCGCGACGACCTGGGCGCCCGGCCGGGAGAAGTTGAGGGCGAAGGTGGGCATGTCGCCGCCCAGGTAGTTGACCCGGAAGACGAGTTCCTCGGGGAGTTCGGCGGGCGAGCGCCACAGCGCCCAGCCGACGCCCGGGTAGACCAGTCCGTACTTGTGACCGGAGGTGTTGATCGAGGAGACGCGGGGGAGACGGAAGTCCCAGACGACGTCCTCGTCGAGGAAGGGGGCGACCATGGCGCCTGAGGCGCCGTCGACGTGGACGGGGATGTCGAGGCCGGTGCGTTCCTGGAGGGCGTCCAGGGCGGCGCAGATCTCGGCGACCGGCTCGTAGGAGCCGTCGAAGGTGGAGCCGAGGACGGCGACGACGCCGATGGTGTTCTCGTCGCAGAGCGCGGCGGCGGTCTCGGCATCGAGGTGGAAGCGGTCGCCCTCCATGGGGACCAGCCGGGGCTCGACCTCCCAGAACTCGCAGAACTTCTCCCAGCAGACCTGGACGTTGACGCCCATCACCAGGTTGGGGCGGGCGCTCGCCGGGTAGCGGTCGGCGTTCCGCTTCGCCCAGCGGCGCTTGAGGGCCAGGCCGGCGAGCATGCAGGCCTCGCTGGAGCCGGTGGTGGAGCAGCCGACGGCCGCGCCCGGGTCCGGGGCGTTCCACAGGTGGGCGAGCATGGCGACGCAGCGGCGCTCCAGTTCGGCGGTGCGCGGGTACTCGTCCTTGTCGATCATGTTCTTGTCGCGGCACTCGCTCATCAGGACACCGGCCTGGGGCTCCATCCAGGTGGTGACGAAGGTGGCGAGGTTGAGCCGGGAGTTGCCGTCGAGCATCAGCTCGTCGTGGACGAGCTGGTAGGCGCTCATCGGGGGCAGCGGCCCGTCGGGCATGTGGTGGCGCGGTGGGGCCTCGGCCATTCCGCCGATCGGGTCGGCCTCCCCGTAGAAGGGGTTGAGGGCGAGCCGGCGCTCGTGCTCGTGCGAGGAGGCGTCGGGACCCTTGTGCAGCGGCATGGGGGACTCCTTCTGTCCGGTGGGGGCACGCGTGGGTGGGGTGCGGGGGCCTGGGGGTTCAGTGGTTCAGTGCAGGGACTTGCCCTCGTGGTCGAGTTCGAGCTGGGGGCGGCCGGTGACGATCAGCCAGGCCGGGAGGGAGGCGACGCAGAGGAGGGCGATGACCGGTGGGGAAGAGGCGAGGGCGGCGCCGACGAAGAGGCTGATCCAGCCCTGCCGGGTGGTGGCGAGCAGGACGCCGAGTACGGCGCAGGAGACCGCGACGGCGGGTTGGACCTCGGGGACCAGCGCCTGGGCGAGCAGCCCGAAGGCGGAGCCGATGAAGACGGCGGGGAAGATGCGGCCGCCCCGGAAGCCGCAGGAGGCGGCGACGAGGAGGGCGACGAGTTTGACGACGGCGAGCTTGGCGAGTTCGCCGGAGGACCAGCTGCCGACGTCGGCGGCGAGCTCCTTGGTCTCGGACAGCCCCTTGAAGAGGGTCAGCTCCCCGCCGAGGGCGCCCAGGAGGCCGAGCAGCAGCCCGCCCAGCGGCAGCATCACCATGGGGTGCCGCAGCCGCCGGAAGGCCGCGTGGACGTAGGGGAAGAGGTAGCAGGCGGCGAGGCCGAAGAGCGCGCCGGCGGGGGCGATGACCAGGGCGGCCAGGAGGTCGGTCCAGCCGGGGTCGGTCAGCGGCGGCAGCCCGATCGCGAAGCTGGGCTCGGCGAGCAGCTCGGTGGTCAGCGCCCCGGCTCCGGCGGCGACGAGCGGGGCGAAGATGCGGTCCCAGAGGGAGCCGCGGCCCGGCTGCTGCGAGGCCAGGGCCTCGGAGAGGACGAGGGCGGCGGCCACCGGCGTGCCGAAGAGGGCGCCGATGGTGGCGGACGAGGCCAGGACGACCCAGGCCGCCCCCGGAAGCGCGGGCGCGAGCCTGTGGCCGATCCAGTAGGTGAGGGCGATGTTGGCGGCGATGATCGGGTTCTCGGGGCCGAGGCTGACACCGCCGGCCAGCCCGAGCGCGCTCGCGAGCAGCAGGCCGGGCACCACGGCCGGGGCGAGCGGCGCGCCCCCGAGGCCCTCGGAGGCCGGGTCGGGTCCGGCGTGTCCCGGCACCTTCCACACGACGAGGCCCACGGCGATGCCGGTCGCCGTGAGCATGGTGATGATCCAGAGGGAGGAGTACCGGCCGATGCCGAGCGCGTCCGGCAGGTCGCCCCAGAGCACGTCCTGGAACTCCTCGGAGACGTACTCGATCCCCAGGAACATGAGGCTCGCCACCACACCGACCACGAGCGCGGGCAGGATCTGGGGCAGCAGCACGTGAAGCTGCGTCTCCGCGGGGGAGGGTGACGGCGCGGGCGGAGAATGATCAGAGGCCACCGGCCCACCATAAGTGAGCAAATGCCGCACAACATCCCGAAATCGGGGCGAGGCGGATCCGTACGAACGTGCTGCCCGGGCCCACGGACGGCCGTGGACCCGGGCAGCACCCGGCCTCGTACTCCCGTCGCGTACGGGAGTCAGACGCGTGGGGCGATCACCACGGCCGTCCCGTAGGCGCACACTTCCGTGCCCACGTCGGCCGCCTCCGTCACGTCGAAGCGGAACATCAGCACGGCGTTCGCGCCGCGCGCCTTCGCCTGCTCCACCAGGCGTTCCATCGCCTGGTTCCGGGTCTGCACCAGGGTCTTCGTCAGACCCTTCAGCTCACCGCCGATCATCGACTTCAGCCCCGCGCCGATCTGGCTGCCCAGATGGCGCGAGCGCACGGTGAGCCCGAAGACCTCACCGATGACCTGTCTGATCTCGAAGCCCGGCACGTCGTTCGTCGTCACGACCAGCACGTCCGGCTGCGGACCCTGGCCGCCTCCGTACTCCTCGATGCCCATCGGCATACACCTCCTGGCCCCCCACCCTCGGGCCCGGTGCCCCGCTCCGCATCCCGTGGGGGCCGGGTGGAACCGGGCGGGTCCCGTCGGCGTTGATAGCTTGGGGCCAGCCGTCCCCCACGCCCCCACCGACCGCAGGAGCCCGGAACCCGTGAACACGCTTGCCCTCGGACCGAGCTGGCTGGACCCGGACTATCTGATTCAGACCTTTGGTCCGATCGGTGTCCTGGCCATCGTCTTCGCCGAGTCCGGACTCCTCATCGGGTTCTTCCTGCCCGGTGACTCGCTCCTCTTCACCACCGGCCTGCTGATCACCACCGGCAAGCTCGACATGCCGCTGTGGCTGATGTGCACGCTGATCGTGGCCGCGGCCGTCATCGGCGACCAGGTCGGATACCTCTTCGGGCGCAAGGTCGGACCGGCCCTCTTCAAGCGCCCGGACTCGAAGCTCTTCAAGCAGGAGAACGTCGAGAAGGCGCACGAGTTCTTCGAGAAGCACGGCCCGAAGTCGCTGATCCTGGCCCGCTTCGTCCCCATCGTCCGGACGTTCACGCCGATCATCGCCGGTGTCAGCCGGATGAACTACCGCCTGTTCATCACGTTCAACATCATCGGCGGCGTGCTCTGGGGCGCGGGCGTGACCATCCTCGGCGCCTCCCTCGGCAAGATCGACTTCGTGCACCAGCACATCGAGGCGATCCTCGTCGGCATCGTGCTGCTCTCCGTGATCCCGATCGTGATCGAGTACCTCAAGGCCCGCTCCCAGTCGAAGAAGGCCAAGGCCGCGGCCGAGCACGGCGACCACGGCGACCACGGGACCCACGGCGGGCACGACGCCCCCGGCACCCCGAACCCCCCGGGCTCCCGCGGCCGCCACGCCAAGCGCTGACCCCCGCGCACAGCCCCCGAGTCCGTCCCGAGGCCCCCTCGGGACGGACTCGGTCTTTCCAGGGCGTGTTGCGAAAGTCCCGCCTGCCCGACGGGTCCCTTCGGGCGGCCGGCGCTACTTTCGCAACACGCTTTAGAAGCCCCTGGTGCGCTTCGCGGCCCTGCGGGCCGCCGCCGCGCCGGGAGCCTGCATGAAGAGGCGCGCCAGCTCGCTTCCCAGGTTCACCCCGATCGCGATCGCCAGGGCCAGGGCCGCCGCCTTCGCCAGCGAGGCGAAGCCCTGGTCCAGGTTGTTCTGGGCGATCGCGAGCACCCCGAAGTACGTCGCCGAACCGGGCAGCAGCGGACCGATCGCCGCCGTCACGTACGGCAGCGACGAGGTGTGGTGGTACCGGGCGATCAGCTGCCCGAAGAGCCCCACCAGACCGGCCGCCACGGCCGTCGCCATGACCGTCGAGCCTTCCGCCGTCACCGCGATCGACGCGTAGATCACCCACGCCACCCCGCCGTTCAGCGTCGCGAAGAGCACCGTCGACCGCGACTGCTGCAGCAGGATCGCGAAGGTCGCGCACAGCACCATCGACGCCAGGATCTGCGTCACCGGCCGCTCCACCGCCCGCAGCGCCCCCTCGGGGTTCAGCTGAGCGTCGAACTGCACGGCGACGTACAGCACGGACAGCACGCCCACCACGATCGCGACGAAGAAGTACGCGACCTCCAGGAGCCGGGCCGAGGCCGTGATGTAGAAACCGGTCAGACCGTCCTGCACGGCCGCCACCAGGGCCCGCCCCGGAATCAGCGCGAACAGGCCACCGGTGATCACCGCCGAGGGGCGCAGGTCCGCGTGGAGCAGCGTCAGGAGCACCCCCATCGCCGCCGGCGGCATCGCCGCCATCAGGAACTGGTAGAACTCCGGCAGCCCGCGGCCCGCGCACAGCCAGGCCAGCCGGTCGCCGAGCACCGCGCCCAGCGCCGCCACGAAGAAGACCGTCGGACCGCCGCCGAGCAGCACCGAGGCCGCGCCCGCCAGCACCCCCGCCGCCGCGGTGAGGACCCACCCCGGATACGGGTGCCGGTTGCGACGGATCTCCGCGAGCCTGCGGTACGCCTCCTCGGGCGTCACCTCGTGCGCCTGCGCGTTGATGTCCGCGAGCAGCGTGTACACCGCCGCGAGCCGCGTGTAGTCCGTGCCCCGCCGCCGCACCGTCCGGTTCGCCGTGACCGGGTCGTCCACGAGCGAGGGCTGGTACGTGACGGAGAGCAGGGTGAAGGTGACCGTCGGCTCGACGCGGTCCAGACCGTACGAGCGGCAGATCGCGAACATGGCCGCCTCGACGTCCTCCGCGCCCTCCCCGCCCGCGAGCAGCAGCTCGCCGATGCGCAGGGTCAGGTCGAGGACGCGCGGCACCGAAGGACCGGACTCGTCCTCCTTCGTGGGCGCCTCCGGCACCGGTCGCTCGTGCACCGGCAGCCGCAGCATGGTCCGCATCCGGTCCTGCCAGGGCGCGTCCTGCGAGAGCCGCACCAGGGGCACCCCGTACGCCGGGGTGAACACCGGCGGCGAGGTCTTCGCCGAGTAGGTGGCGGGTGTCGCGAAGGCCGAACCCTCCTGCTCCGGCGGCGGCTCCGGGGCCAGTCCGGGCGGCAGGGAGAACTCGGAGGTCGGATGCTCCTCCTCGGGAGGTGCGGGCTGCTCCACCCCGGCCGGCGGGACGAACGCGCTCCGTGCCTCGTCCGACTGAGGCTTCCGGTCCTCCGGAGCCTCCTCGGGGCCCTCCGGCTCCGCCACCACTCTCTCCGCCTCATCCCCAGGGAATCGTGGATTCCAGTATGAAGGTCCGAAGGTACGACGGTGCGACGGACGTGCGAAAGGCGGCACACCCGGAGGGGTGCACCGCCTGTCGCACGATCAGAAGATCAGCCCGTCGGGGCCGTCGGGGCGAGGGGGCTCAGTGGCCGCCCTGCTCCTTGGCGCGCGCGTAGGACTTCTCGATCTCTTCCTCGGCCTCGGCGCGACCGACCCAGTCGGCGCCCTCGACCGACTTGCCCGGCTCCAGGTCCTTGTAGACCTCGAAGAAGTGCTGGATCTCCAGGCGGTCGAACTCCGCCACGTGGTGGATGTCCCGCAGGTGCTCCATGCGCGGGTCGGTGGCCGGGACGCACAGCAGCTTGTCGTCGCCGCCCGCCTCGTCCGTCATGCGGAACATGCCGATGGCGCGGCACTTGATCAGGCAGCCCGGGAACGTCGGCTCGTCGAGGATGACGAGCGCGTCCAGCGGGTCGCCGTCCTCACCGAGGGTGTTCTCGACGTAGCCGTAGTCGGTCGGGTAGGCCGTCGACGTGAAGAGGCGACGGTCCAGACGGATGCGACCGGTCTCGTGGTCGACCTCGTACTTGTTCCGCGATCCCTTGGGGATCTCGATGAGAACGTCGAACTCCACGGGTGGCTCCTCCTGAATCAACACAAGTGAATGCTCGCGACGGCGCGCGGTGATTAAGTGTCCCTCACGGACGACCGTGATCGCGAAAGGGGCTGGTCAGCAATGCCCGAGCCGAGGCTGTGGCAGCTCACGGCGGGCTCCGCCGCCCTCGGACTGGCCCTGGCCGCCGTAGCGGTGACCGCGGCGGGCCCGTGGGACTCGGGTCAGCGTACGGCCGAGCGGGCCCGCGCCGCCGCCCCCGCGGCGGGTGGCGCACATCACGCCCCGCCCGCGGCCACCGCCGCACCCCGCCGGCCCGTCCCCCACCGCCCCGCACCCGCCCCCAGCGCCGCCGGCGTCCTGCCCGCGCTCCACGCCCCCGCCGCCGCCACCGGAGGCCCCGCGACCCGCCCGGCGGACCTCGCCGCCACCCTCGTACCCCTCCTCGCCGACCCCGGCCTCGGCCCGCTCCGCACGGCCTCCGTCGTCGACACCGCCACCGGCACCCAGCTGTACGGCGAGGGCGCCGGCACCCCCATGACGCCCGCCTCCACCGTCAAGATCGCCACCGTCGCCGCCGCGCTCTCCGCCCTCGGCCCCGACCACCGCATCCCCACCACCGTCACCGCCTCCGCCGACGGCCGCACCGTCACCCTCACGGGCGGCGGCGACCCCACCCTCGACCCGGCCCGCCTGAAGCGCCTCGCCGACGACACCGCCCGCGCCCTCAGGACCCGCGGCCACGCCTCCGTACGGCTCGCCTACGACACGAGCCTCTACGAGGGCCCCGAGATCCACCCCATCGGACCCAACGAGAACCTCGCCCCCGTCACCGCCCTCATGACCCGCGAAGGACGCCGCGACGCGAGCACCTCCGGCCGCGCGCCCCGCACCGACGACCCGGCCGGTGACACCGCCGACGCCTTCGCCGCCCTCCTCGCCGACGCCGGCGTCAAGGTCACCGGAACACCGGTGAAGGCCCCCGGCCGCCCCGCCGAAGCCAAGGCCCTGGCCGACGCCGAGCCCGTGCCCAAGACGAAGACCGACCCCAAGGCCAAGACCGACCCCAAGGCGAAGGCGACCACCCCCGGCGCGGCCGCCACCCCCGGCGCGGCCGCCACCCCCGGCGCGGCCGCCACCCCCGGCGCCTCCGCCCCGCAGGCCGCCGCCCCCCTTGCCCGTACGTACTCCGCCCCCCTCGCCGACCTCGCCGAGCGCACCCTCACCCTCAGCGACAACGACCTCGCCGAGGCGCTCGCCCGGCAGACCGCGCTCGCCCACGACCGCCCCGCCAGCTTCGAAGGAGCCGGTCAGGCCGTACGGGACGAACTCGCCGGACTCGACCTCCCGCTCGCCGGCGCCCGCTTCGCCGACGGCAGCGGACTCGACCGCCGCGACCGCGTCTCCGCCACCCTCCTCACCGCCCTCCTCACCCGCGCGGCCGACCCCGCGCACCCCACCCTCCGCCCCGTCCTCACCGGCCTGCCCGTCAGCGGCTTCACCGGCACCCTCGCCACCCGCTTCGACACCGCGCCCGCCACCGCCGGCGCCGGACTCGTCCGCGCCAAGACCGGCACCCTCACGGGTGTCAACACCCTCGCCGGCACCGTCGTCACCGCCGACGGACGACTCCTCGCCTTCGCTTTCCTCGCCGGCCGCACCTCCTCCCCGTACGAGGCCCAGCCCGCCCTCGACCGACTCTCCGCCGCCCTCGCCCGCTAGACACGCTCCTCGCGCCCGCACTCGACGTCCGACCCGCACCGAACCTGCACCGATCGGGCGTCGAGACCGTACGGTTGACACATGACGAGCATCGGTGGCGCAGGCACATCCGGGATGGTCGACTGGAACCTCGCGGTCGCGACCGCGACCCGCCTCGTGAGGCCCGGACCCGAAGTCGGCCGCGACGAGGCCCGCGAGGTCGTCGCCGAACTCCGCAAGCACGCCAAAGCCTCCGAACGGCACGTCCGGGCCTACACCCGGATGCTCCCCGAAGGCGCCGACGTCCACGACACGCCCGTCCTCGTCGTCGACCGCACCGGCTGGATCAAGGCCAACGTCGCCGGCTTCCGCGAACTCCTCACCCCGCTCCTCGGCAAGATGCAGGAACGCCGCTCGACCACCCCCGGAAACGCCGTCCTCGGCGCCGTCGGCGGCAAGGTCACCGGCGTCGAGCTCGGCATGCTCCTGTCCTTCCTCGCCTCCCGCATCCTCGGCCAGTACGAGACCTTCGCCCCCGCCACCCGCGAACTCCCCGCCGGCGAGAACGGCGGCGGACGACTCCTCCTCGTCGCGCCCAACATCGTCCACGTCGAACGCGAACTTGACGTCTCGCCCCACGACTTCCGGCTCTGGGTCTGCCTCCACGAGGAGACCCACCGCACCCAGTTCACCGCCGTCCCCTGGCTCCGCGACCACCTCCAGGGCGAGATCCAGTCCTTCCTCGCCGCCACCGAGGTCGACCCCGGCACCTTCGTCGAACGCCTCCGCGAAGCCGCCCAGTCCCTCGCCGGCGGCCGCCCCGAAGGGGAAGCGGGCGAACCCGCCCCCTCCCTCGTCGAGATCGTCCAGACCCCCGAACAGCGCGAGATCCTCGGCCGCCTCACCGCCGTCATGTCCCTGCTCGAAGGCCACGCCGACTACGTCATGGACGGCGTCGGCCCCGAGGTCGTCCCCTCCGTCGCCGAGATCCGCGAGAAGTTCCAGCAGCGCCGCGCCCGCGGCGCGTCCCGCCTCGACCTCGCCCTGCGCAAGCTCCTCGGCCTCGACGCCAAACTCCGCCAGTACCGCGACGGCGAGCGCTTCGTCCGCGCCGTCGTCGACCAGGTCGGCATGGACGGCTTCAACCGCGTGTGGACCTCCCCCAACACACTCCCCACCAAGTCCGAGATCGCCGCCCCCGCCGACTGGATCGCGAGGGTGCACCGTAAGGCAGACTCCTGAGACAGGTGCGCCGGACGGCGCAGTGACACGGGAGAACAACCCGCCAATCACCCATCCGAGGGACCCTGGGCATGGGGTGAGGCGTGCAATGCTCGGGTAACGGCCGGGTTTCTGTCACCATCGACGCACTCTGAGTGACCGAACCCCCCTTTCCGACCGTTAAGACTCCGACCGAGGCACCCCACCCCATCACGAAGGGCACCGGACATGGGTCCCCATCCTGCGGTCGCGGCGATACGCCTGGCGGTCCGCCGCGTACTCCACGACGTCCTCACCGACCACACCACCGACCCCGCCGGCACGGCCGAGCCGCTCGTCCTCGTCGCCTGCTCCGGAGGCGCCGACTCCATGGCGCTCGCCTCCGCGCTCGCCTTCGAGACCCGCAAGCTCCCCGTGCGCGCCGGCGGCATCACCGTCGACCACGGCCTCCAGGACGGCTCCGACACCCGGGCCGACGAGGTCGCCGGACGCATGACCGCACTCGGCCTCACCCCCGTCGAGGCCGTCACCGTCACCGTCGGCCGCGAAGGCGGACCCGAGGCCGCCGCCCGCGACGCGCGCTACGCGGCCCTCGACGCCGCCGCCGAGCGCCACGGCGCCGCCGCGATCCTGCTCGGCCACACCCGCGACGACCAGGCGGAGACCGTCCTCCTCGGCCTCGCCCGCGGCTCCGGAATCCGCTCCCTCTCCGGCATGGCCGCCGTCTCCGGCGCCGCCGGCCGCTACCGCCGGCCCTTCCTCCAGCTCGACCGCCAGACCGTCCGCAAGGCCTGCATCGCGCAGGAGCTCGCCGTCTGGGACGACCCCCACAACAGCGACCCCGCCTACACCCGCTCCCGCCTCCGCCACGAAGGCCTCCCCGCCCTCGAGAAGGCCCTCGGCAAGGGCGTCGTCGAAGCCCTCGCCCGGACGGCCCAGCTCTCCCGGGACGACGCCGACGCCCTCGACACCTGGGCCGCCGACGCCGAGACCGCCGTACGCGACGAGGAGGGCGCCCTCGAGTGCGCCAAGCTCTTCGGCCTGCCCCCCGCCGTACGCCGCCGTGTCCTGCGCCGCGCCGTCATCGCCGAGGGCGCCCCCGCCGGCTCCCTCTTCGCCCGCCACATCGAGGAAGTCGACCGGCTCATCACCGGCTGGCGCGGTCAGGGCGCCATCAACCTGCCCGGTCGCGTCGAAGCCCGCCGCCAGGGTGGCAGACTTGTCATCCGGCAAGGCTGACGCACGCTGCAACGAAAGTGACCCGGGTGAACGAGAAGGACATGGGCACCGACCTCCAGTCGGTGCTCATCACCAAGGAAGAGATCGACGCCAAGCTGGCAGAGCTGGCCGCGAAGATCGACGCGGAATACGCGGGCAAGGACCTGCTCATCGTCGGTGTCCTCAAGGGCGCGGTGATGGTGATGGCGGACCTGGCTCGCGCCCTGTCCACCCCCGTCACCATGGACTGGATGGCCGTCTCCTCCTACGGCGCCGGCACCCAGTCCTCCGGGGTCGTCCGGATCCTCAAGGACCTCGACACCGACATCAAGGGCAAGCACGTCCTGATCGTCGAGGACATCATCGACTCCGGCCTGACCCTGTCCTGGCTGCTGTCGAACCTCGGCTCCCGTGAGCCCGCCTCCCTGGAGGTCTGCACCCTCCTGCGGAAGCCCGAGGCCGCCAAGGTCGCCATCGACGTCAAGTGGATCGGCTTCGACATCCCCAACGAGTTCGTCGTCGGCTACGGCCTGGACTACGCGGAGAAGTACCGCAACCTCCCGTTCGTCGGCACGCTCGCCCCGCACGTCTACGGCGGCTGAACACCCGGCCGGACGGGGAACCCGCACCGCCTTCCCCCCGTTGAACCATGGGAAGGCGGTCGCGGGCGACGATGCTGAGGTACCGTCCGAAGAACAGCTTTTTCACACAGCAGCTCTCACAGCAGCATTTTCCTACGGGCAGGAGGGACGGGGCGTTCTCGCTCCGTATGGATGGACGTGAAGCGATACTTCCGTGGGCCGGTCATGTGGATCGTGCTGGCCGTCCTCGCCGTGGTCGTGCTGATGCAGGTCGTCGGCTCGTCCGAGGGCTACAAGACGGTGGACACCGGCAAGGTCGTCCAGGCGATCGACAAGAACCAGGTCAAGCAGGCAAAGGTCACCACCGGTGACGAGCAGATCATCAAGATCGAGCTCGTCGACGGTCAGAAGATCGACAACAGCAGCAAGGTCCAGGCCAGCTACATCGGCTCCCAGGGCGTCGACGTCGCGGACAAGCTGCAGGAGAAGTTCGAGGCCGGGCAGATCGAGAAGGGCTACACCGTCTCCCCGACGAAGCAGTCGCCCTTCGTCTCGATCCTGCTCTCGCTCCTCCCCTTCGTCCTCATCGTGGTCGTCTTCCTCTTCCTGATGAACCAGATGCAGGGCGGCGGCTCCCGCGTCATGCAGTTCGGCAAGTCCAAGGCGAAGCTCATCACCAAGGACACGCCGAAGACCACCTTCGCCGACGTCGCAGGCTCGGACGAGGCCGTCGAGGAACTCCACGAGATCAAGGAGTTCCTCCAGGAGCCCGCGAAGTTCCAGGCCGTCGGCGCCAAGATCCCGAAGGGCGTCCTGCTCTACGGCCCGCCCGGAACCGGCAAGACGCTCCTCGCGCGCGCCGTCGCCGGCGAGGCCGGGGTGCCGTTCTACTCGATCTCCGGCTCCGACTTCGTCGAGATGTTCGTCGGTGTCGGCGCCTCCCGCGTCCGCGACCTCTTCGAGCAGGCCAAGGCCAACGCGCCCGCCATCGTCTTCGTCGACGAGATCGACGCCGTCGGACGCCACCGCGGCGCCGGCCTCGGCGGCGGTCACGACGAGCGCGAGCAGACCCTCAACCAGCTGCTCGTCGAGATGGACGGCTTCGACGTCAAGGGCGGCGTCATCCTGATCGCCGCCACGAACCGTCCCGACATCCTCGACCCCGCCCTCCTGCGCCCCGGCCGCTTCGACCGGCAGATCGCCGTCGACCGCCCGGACATGCAGGGCCGTCTGGAGATCCTCAAGGTCCACCAGAAGGGCAAGCCGGTCGCGCCGGACGTCGACCTCGGCGCCGTCGCCCGCCGCACCCCCGGCTTCACCGGTGCGGACCTCTCCAACGTCCTCAACGAGGCGGCGCTCCTCACCGCCCGCAGCGACCAGAAGCTGATCGACAACAAGGCTCTGGACGAGGCGATCGACCGAGTGGTCGCGGGCCCGCAGAAGCGGACCCGGATCATGTCGGACAAGGAGAAGAAGATCACCGCGTACCACGAGGGCGGTCACGCCCTGGTCGCGGCGGCCTCGCCGAACTCCGACCCGGTCCACAAGATCACCATCCTGTCCCGCGGCCGTGCCCTGGGCTACACGATGGTGCTCCCGGAAGAGGACAAGTACTCGACCACGCGCAACGAGATGCTCGACCAGCTGGCCTACATGCTGGGCGGGCGCGCGGCCGAGGAGCTCGTCTTCCACGACCCGACCACGGGCGCGGCGAACGACATCGAGAAGGCCACCGCCACGGCCCGCGCGATGGTCACGCAGTACGGCATGACCGAGCGTCTCGGCGCCATCAAGTTCGGCGGCGACAACACCGAGCCGTTCCTCGGCCGCGAGATGGCGCACCAGCGCGACTACTCGGAAGAGGTCGCGGCGCTGGTCGACGAAGAGGTCAAGAAGCTCATCGAGACCGCGCACAACGAGGCCTGGGAGATCCTGGTCGAGAACCGCGACATCCTCGACAACCTGGTCCTCGCGCTGCTGGAGAAGGAGACGCTGGGCAAGGAGGAGATCGCCGAGATCTTCGCCCCCATCGTCAAGCGCCCGGCCCGCCCGGCCTGGACCGGCTCCTCCCGCCGTACGCCCTCCACGCGCCCGCCGGTCCTCTCCCCCAAGGAGCTGGCCCTGACGAACAGCGCGAACGGCACGGCCACCCCCGCGGTCGACACCACGAAGGGCATCGACATCGCCCCGGTGGACACCCCGGAGGACTGACCGTCCCGACCCGGAATGGCTGCCGCGCCCCCACAGGTTTTAGCCTGTGGGGGCGCGGCATTTCGCGCACGACAGTTCAGACGGAACGAGGCACAGAGATGACCGACCCGGTGACGCTGGACGGCGAGGGCACGATCGGCGAGTTCGACGAGAAGCGCGCCGAGAACGCCGTACGAGAGCTCCTCATCGCGGTCGGCGAGGACCCGGACCGCGAGGGCCTGCGGGAGACGCCCGCGCGCGTGGCGCGGGCGTACCAGGAGATATTCGCGGGTCTGCGGCAGCAGCCCGAGGACGTCCTGACCACCACGTTCGACCTCGGTCACGACGAGATGGTGCTGGTCAAGGACATTGAGGTGTACTCGACATGTGAGCACCACCTCGTCCCGTTCCGCGGAGTGGCCCACGTGGGGTACATCCCGTCCACGTCCGGCAAGATCACCGGCCTGTCGAAGCTGGCCCGGCTGGTCGACGTCTACGCCCGCCGCCCCCAGGTGCAGGAACGACTCACCACTCAGGTGGCGGACTCGCTCATGGAGATCCTGGAGCCGCGCGGCGTGATCGTGGTCTTCGAGTGCGAGCACATGTGCATGTCGATGCGCGGCATCCGCAAGCCGGGCGCGAAGACCATCACCTCGGCCGTCCGCGGCCAGCTGCGCGATCCTGCGACCCGCGCCGAGGCGATGAGCCTCATCATGGCGCGCTGACGCACCACGGAGACGGACGGCCTCAGGCCCGGGCCTTGCCCGGGCCTTCGCCGTTTTCGTCGTCCGGGAGTTTGCAGACGCGCTCCAGGAAGAGGGCCGCCGCGATGACGCCGATGCCCGCCACGACCGCGAGGGCCGCGTAGAGCGCCTGGTCGCGGCGGGCCGGGACGTCGAGGGAGCCGAGGAGGAAGACGCCCGTGCCGCCGTACATGCCGGCGACGAGGGCGGCCACCAGGGCGCTCGCCTGCCCGAAGACCACCGCGCGGGCCGCCATCAGGGGCTCGACGCCCTTGGCGCCGGGGCGGCGCTCGCGCTGGGCCTTGAGGCGGGCGCGGATCGAGAGGGCGGTCGCGGTGAGGACGACCGCGATCACGGCGAGGACGATCGGCGCGGCGACCGGCACGCTGGGGAGGGTGCCGACGGAGTCCCAGAGGCGGGCGGCGCCCCAGGAGAGGATGCCCGCCACGAGGAACAGTCCGGTGAGCACCTTCAGCCGCAGTTGTTTCACCGGGTGTCCTTCATGTGGTCGCGGGGCGGTCTGCCACGAGCCTAACGACTACTCGGGCAGACGGAGTTCCAGGTCGACACGGGGAGTGACGCCCTCGCTGCCGAGGGCGGCGAGCAGCTCGGCGACGGCGCCGCGGCCGGGGAGCTGGGCGGCGGGGTCCACGTCGTGCCAGGGGGCGAGGACGAAGGCGCGCTCGTGGGCACGGGGGTGCGGGAGCGTGAGGACGGGGTCCTCGGAGATCACGTCGGCGTACGTGACGATGTCGACGTCGATGGTGCGGGCGCCCCAGCGCTCCTCGCGGACGCGGTGGAAGGCCTCCTCGACGGCGTGGGCCCGCTCCAGGAGGGAGGAGGGCGGCAGCGTCGTCTTCACGAGGAGCACGGCGTTGAGGTACGAGGGCTGGGTGCCCGGCTCGACGCCCCAGGGGGCCGTCTCGTAGACGGGGGAGACGGCTTTGACCCGGAGGCCGGGGGTGTCGCCGAGCGCGTCGACGGCGCCCTGGAGGGTCTCCAGGCGGTTGCCGAGGTTGGCGCCGAGGGCGAGGACGGCCCAGCGGGGGTTGGACAGGGTCGTGTCGGCCGCGTCGACGGTGGCGACGACGGAGGCCGGTACGGGCTGGACGGTGGGGTCGCTCTGTGTCGGCTTCATCGTCGGCTCCGGGTGATCGTGATGGTCACGTCGTCGAAGGGCACGGTGATGGGGGCGTCCGGCTTGTGGACGACGACTTCCACCTCTTGTACCCCGGCGTGGCTGAGGCATTGCTGGGCGATGCGCTCGGCAAGGGTCTCGATGAGGTCGACGGGCTCGCCCTGGACGACGTCGACGACCTCCTCGGCGACGATGCCGTAGTGCACCGTCTTCGCCAGGTCGTCGTCGGCGGCCGCCGGGCGCGTGTCCAGACCGAGGACCAGGTCCACGATGAAGGTCTGGCCCTCCTCGCGCTCCTTGGGGAAGACGCCGTGGTGGCCTCGGGCCTTGAGGCCGCGCAGCGCGACACGATCCACGCGAATCACTCCTGCTGTCGTAGTTCGGGTGGCCACGCAGCCGGGTGCGGACGGCCGGGTGTCCACTTCGAATCTACCCGCGAGGACCGACAGCGCTTGCCTTCGGGGGGCCGAGGGTGGCTCAGGCCGGGGATTCCGTGCCGTTCACGCCGGGGCCTTCGGTGTCCGTGTCCTCGGTCTCCGTAAGGACGGGAGAGGCGTGGTGGGACCAGATCCTCCAGCCGTCGGGTGTGTCGCGGAACACGTTGGTCGCGACGACGAGCTGTCCGACGAGGGGGCCGAGCTCGGCCCCGTCCTCGGCCGGTGCGCCGCTGAGGATGTTCTCGGTGCAGGTGACGACGGCGGTCCCGCCGGACAGGGAGATCCTGAGGTCGGTGAGGAAGAACTGGATGTACTCCGTGTTGGCCATGATCAGGGCGTACGAGCGGAGCACCTCGCCACGGCCGGTGAGGACGGGCCAGCCGGGGTGGACGCAGCTGATGGGGGTGGCCCCGTCGTCGAGCCAGAGGGCGGAGACGGCTTCGAAGTCGCCGGTCTCCATCGCCTCGTAGAAGGCCGTGTTGGCGGCTTCGACGGCCGCCTCGTCGTCGGCGCGGCCCGTGGCTCCCCTGTCGTCGGGCCGGCTCACGCGGCTCCCTCGACGGCCCGGGCGACGCGCACGGCGTCGGCGGTGGCCCTGACCTCGTGGACGCGGACCGCCCAGGCGCCCTCGTGGGCGGCGATGGCGGAGACGGCGGCGGTGGCGGCGTCCCGCTCGCGGGCGGGGGGCGGGGTGGCGCCGTCGCGGGTGAGGACGTGGCCGAGGAAGCGCTTGCGGGAGGCGGCGACGAGGAGGGGCCGGCCGAGGGCGCGGAGCTCGGGGAGGTGGGCGACGAGGGCCAGGTCGTGGGGGGCGAGCTTGGCGAAGCCGAGGCCGGGGTCGACGACGATGCGCTCGGGGGCGATGCCGCCGGCGACGACGGCGTCCAGGCGGGTGCGGAGCTCGGTGACGACCTCGGAGACGACGTCGTCGTACACGGCGAGGTCGTTCATGCCCTGGCTGAAGCCGCGCCAGTGCATGACGACGAAGGGGACCTCGGCGGCGGCGACGGCGGGGACCATGCCGGGGTCGGCGAGTCCGCCGCTGACGTCGTTGACGAGGACGGCTCCGGCCTCGACGGCGCGGGCGGCGACGGCGGCGCGCATGGTGTCGACGGAGACGGTGACGCCTTCGGCGGCGAGTCCGCGGACGACGGGGACGACGCGGCGGAGTTCTTCCTCCTCGTCGACGCGGCTGGCGCCGGGCCGGGTGGACTCGCCGCCGACGTCGACGAGGTCGGCGCCCTGGGCGACGAGGTCGAGGCCGTGTTTGACGGCGGCCGTGGTGTCGAACCAGCGGCCGCCGTCGGAGAAGGAGTCGGGGGTCACGTTGACCACGCCCATGACCGCGCAGCGGTCCCACTCCGGCAGCCCCTGGGCAGTGCCCCGGTCGATCGTCTTCCTCATGTCTCCAGCCTAGGGCCCATGGGCTGCGGGGGTGGGGTCAGGCGGCCTGGACCTCGCGTTCGGCGGAGGGCGCGGAGGCGGGTGCCGGGGTGAGCGCGGGCACGATGTGGGCGCAGGGGCGCGGGGTGCGGGCGGGGCGGCGGTGCGGGAAGAGGCGGGGCAGGGAGACGGTGACGAAGCCCTCGGCGCGCATCGCGGCGAGGCCGATGCGGGGCAGGTCGCGGCTCTTGCGGTAGACGACGAAGCGGGGTTCCCAGCGGGGCCGGAACTTGGCGTTGAACTTGTAGAGCGACTCGATCTGGAACCAGCGGGAGAGGAAGACGAGGAGTCCGCGCCAGACGCGCAGGACGGGTCCGGCGCCGATCTTCTCGCCGCGCGCGAGGGCGGAGCGGAACATCGCGAAGTTGAGGGAGACCCGCTCGATGCCGAGGGCGGGGGAGGCCTGGAGGGCGGCGACGATGAGGAGTTCGTTCATGCCGGGGTCGGCGGAGCGGTCGCGGCGCATGAGTTCCAGCGACATGCCGTCGGGGCCCCAGGGCACGAAGTGGATGATCGCCTTCAGGTCCCCGTAGGGGGATCCGGGACGGTCCGGGTCCTCGGGGTCGTCCTTGTGGGCGGTCGCTATGACGGCGTCTCCGTCGCCGGGGGCGCCGATGCGGCCGAGGGCCATGGAGAAGCCGCGCTCGGTGTCGGTGCCGCGCCAGTCGGCGGCGGCGCGGCGGACCCTTTCCAGCTCCTCGTCGTCGAGGTCGCGGACGCGGCGGACCTGGGTGGTGTAGCCGTTGCGTTCGATGCGCTTGACCATCTGGCGGACGTTGCGCATGGCCCGGCCGGAGAGGGAGAAGTCGGCGACGTCGACGATGGCCTCGTCGCCGAGTTCGAGGGCGTCGAGGCCGGTCTCGCGGGTCCAGACCTGGCCGCCCGTCTCGGAGCAGCCCATGACGGCGGGGGTCCAGGAGTGGGCCTTGGCCTCGTCCATGAAGCGTTCGATGGCGCCGGGCCAGGCCTCGACGTCGCCGATGGGGTCGCCGCTGGCGAGCATCACGCCGGAGACGACGCGGTAGCAGACGGCGGCCTTGCCGCTGGGGGAGAAGACGACGCCCTTGTCGTGGCGGAGGGCGAAGTGGCCGAGGGAGTCGCGGCCGCCGTGCTGGTCGAGCAGGGTCCGCAGCCGGGTCTCGTCGTCGTCGGTGAGGCGGGCGGCGGGGTGCTCGGGGCGGAAGGCGAAGTAGATGGTGGTGAGGGCGGTGAGCATGCCGAGGGCGCCGAGGGAGTAGCCGACGGTCCAGTCGACGCCGCCGGTGTAGGCGACGGGGCCTTCGACGCCGAGGAGCCCGTACAGGACGTGTTCGAGGCGGTCGGTGAGGCTGGGGTCGCCGACGATCCGGCGGGGGTGGGCGCTGACGATGACGAGGCCGAGGGCGATGGATCCGGCGCCCATGACGACGAAGTTGGCGAGTGCCCGCCAGCGGCTGCGCGGGTCGGGGAGGGCGGCGAACTCGGCGCGGTGGCGCAGCAGGAGCGCGAGGAGCGCGAGGGAGAAGAGGGTGCCGATGACGGAGTGGCGCCAGACGAACTGGGCGGAGGCGCCGACGGGGAGGAGTACGACGGCGGCGCGCCAGGCCCGTCGCTTGTGGCGCTTGAGGCCGTGGGCGAGGAGCAGGAGGAGGACGCCGGCGCTGAGCGACAGGGCGGCGGAGAGGTGGCCGAGGGTGCCGGGGAGGACTTCGGCGACCGCGTGCATGCGGCTGGCGCGGAAGCGGGGGAAGACTCCGGCGGCGATGTCGATGAGGCCGCCGAGGGTGCAGGCGGTGCCGACGAGGGCGGGGACCTTCTCGGGGCGGGGGCCGCGCAGAATCCGGCGTACCCGAACCGGAACCAATCGCGATTTGTCCCCATCTACCGTGACAGACATGGCTTCCCGTACTTCCCGTGGTCCTGCAAGGGGTCTCTGACTCCGGCCGGGCCCTGCGGCGCGTTCGGCGGGCCGTACCGGCTGGTGCGCTCTCTAGGACGGAGTCGCGTGGAGCCGGGTTCATCGGTTCACAGGAAATTCTTGGAAAGAAGGCTCGGTCGTCTCATGGGGCTCATCAGCAACAAAGTCCTCGTGCTGGCCGTCGTGCTGGCCGTGGCGTTGTTCCTCGTCACGGTCTGGCTCTGGCCGCGGCTCGCGCGGCGCGGTTGGCGTGCGGTCCTGGGGCGGGTGGGGCTGTTGCTCGTGACCCAGGTGGCACTGTTCGCGGCGGTGGGTCTCGCGGCGAACCGTTCCTTCCTCTTCTACGGCTCCTGGGCCGACCTGTTCGGGCAGCAGCAGGACATGGGTGTGGTCGTCGACCACTCGGCCGCCGCGAAGGACGTGCGGGTGGTGGAGACGAAGGGGCTGAACGTGCCGGGCGGCTCGCGGCCCGAGGTCGGCGGACAGATACAGAAGGTCGTCATAGCGGGCGACCGGTCGGGCATCACCTCGCCGGCCTACGTCTACCTGCCGCCGGAGTACTTCCAGAAGAAGTACGCGAAGAGCACGTTCCCGGCCTCGGTGGTGCTCACCGGCTACCCGGGCACGGCGGAGAACCTGATCAAAGGGCTGAAGTACCCGAGGACGGCGTACACCCAGGCGAAGGCCGGGAAGATGCAGCCGATGATCCTTGTGATGCTCCGTCCGACGGTGGCGCCGCCGCGGGACACCGAGTGCGTGGACATCCCGGGCGGCCCGCAGACGGAGACCTTCTTCGCCGAGGACCTGCCGAAGGCGGTCTCGGAGACGTATCGGGTGGGGACGAAGGCCCGGAACTGGGGCTTCATGGGGAACTCGACCGGTGGGTACTGCGCGCTGAAGATCGCGCTGCACCACCCGGACCGGTACGCGGCCGGGGCGGGGTTCTCGGCGTACTACAAGGCGGCCGAGGACGTGACGACGGGCGACCTCTTCCACGGCGACGACAAGCTGCGCAAGCGGGGGAACCTGCTGTGGAGCCTGGACCACCTGCCGCAGGGGAAGTCCTCGTTCCTGGTGACGACGTCGAAGCAGGGCGAGGGCAACCTGAAGGGGACGCTCGACTTCATCAAGAAGGTGAGGAGCCCGGCGCGGGTCTCGTCGATCACGCTGGAGAGCGGCGGCCACAACTTCAACACGTGGAACCGGGAGATCCCGCCGGGGATGGTCTGGATGGCCGGGCGGCTCAGCGCGACCTGACGCCGGTGCCGGCATTCGGGCCGACGTGGCCGCCGGTGTTCGGACCGGTGTCGCCGCCGACGCCCGGCCCGCTTCCGGCGTCCGGCCCGCTTCCGGCGTCCGGCCCGCCGCCGGCGCCTCTCACGGCCGGTCCGCCGTGGCCCTGCGGAGGGCGCGGTGGACTCCCTCCGGGGTGAGGACGCCGACGGGGCGGCCGGCGGCGTCGGTCACCGTGAGGCGGCCGGCGTCGTGCTGGAGGAGCAGGGCGAGGGCGTCCTTGAGGGAGGATCCGAGGGGAACGGGGGCGGGGGCGCCGTCCTCGTCGGCCGGCGTCCCTTCGGGGACGGGGGCGAGGTCGGCCTCGGTGACGGGCGTGACGGCCAGCCGCTTGAGCCCGCGGTCGCTGCCGACGAAGTCCGCGACGTACGGGGTGGCGGGGGAGCCGAGCACGGTGGCCGGGGTGTCGAACTGCTCGATGCGGCCCTGCCCGTAGACGGCCATGCGGTCGCCCATCCGGACGGCCTCCTCGATGTCGTGGGTGACGAGGAGGACGGTCTTGCGGACGGTGGCCTGGAGCGCGAGGAACTCGTTCTGGAGGCGCTCGCGGACGACGGGGTCGACGGCGCCGAAGGGCTCGTCCATGAGGAGGACGGGCGGGTCGGCGGCGAGCGCGCGGGCGACGCCGACGCGCTGGCGCTGTCCGCCGGAGAGCTGCGCGGGGTAGCGGGGGCCGTACGTGGCCGGGTCGAGGCCCACGAGGTCGAGGAGTTCGGCGGCACGCGCGCGTGCGGCGGCCTTCTTCCAGCCCAGCAGGGCGGGGACGGTCGCGGTGTTGTCGAGGACCGTGCGGTGCGGGAAGAGTCCGACCTGCTGGATGACGTAGCCGATCTTGCGGCGCAGGGCGACCGGGTCGACCCCGGCGATGTCGCGGCCGTCGACGAGAACGCGGCCGGAGGTCGGTTCGACGAGCCGGTTCACCATCATCATCGTGGTCGTCTTGCCGCAGCCGGACGGCCCGACCAGGGTGACGAGTTCGCCCTCGGCCACCTCGAAGGAGAGGTCGTCGACGGCCGTGGTGCCGTCCGCGTACCGCTTGGTCACGTGCTCGAACCGGATCATGGTTCCCCATTCTGGCCCCTGGCCACCGGGGGTGTGTGAAGGGCGTGTTGCCGCATTGTGGCGGATCCCGGTGATTGTCGGTGCCGGGGGTTAGGGTCGTCAGACATACGTTCGGAGCGAGCGGACGACCCGGGGGGAGGGGCGGATGAGCACGCCGAACTGTCTGGTCACCAACGACTGGATATGCGGGGAGTACCTGCGCACGCGCAGCGAGGAGCTGACGGACGCGACCCTCCAGCATGTGGGAATCACGGTCGTGTCCGTGCTCCTCGCGCTCCTCGTCGCGGTGCCGCTGGCGCTGCTCGTGCGGGCGCGGCCCAGGTTCGCGGGCCCGGTCCTCGGGCTGACGACCCTGCTCTACACGGTGCCTTCGCTCGCGATGTTCTCGCTGCTCCTGCCCGTCTTCGGGCTCTCCGCCGCGCTCGTCGTGACCGGCCTCGTGCTGTACGCGCTGACGATCCTCGTGCGGAACACCCTGGCCGGGCTCGACGCCGTCCCGGCCGAGACCCGCGAGGCCGCCCGGGGCATGGGGTACGGCTCGTGGCGGCTGCTCTGGCAGGTCGAACTCCCGCTGGCGCTGCCGGTGCTGATGGCCGGGATACGGATGGCCACGGTCTCCACGATCGCGCTGACGACGGTCGGTTCGGTCGTCGGCCGCGGCGGGCTCGGCAACCTCATCGAGGACGCGCTGCCGACCTTCTTCAAGGCGCAGGTGCTCGCCGCCTCCGTGCTGTGCGTACTGCTCGCCGTCACCGCCGACCTGCTGCTCCTGGGGCTCCAGCGGCTCCTCACGCCGTGGGCCCGGATACGGACCGCGCCGGGGGGTGCGTGAGATGGAGATCGTGACGGGCGCCTGGGCCTGGCTCACCACCGGGGCGCACTGGACCGGCGAGGAGGGCATCGGGCAGCGGCTCGCCGAGCACGTGTACGTGAGCGGGGCGGCCCTGCTGATCGCCGCGGCCCTCGCGCTGCCGCTCGGGCTGTGGCTCGGCCATCTCGGCCGGGGCGGGGCGCTCGCGGTGAACGTGTCCAACGTCGGCCGCGCGGTCCCCGTCTTCGCGGTCCTCGCGCTGTTCATGGTCTCGCCCCTGCGGAACGCCGGGTACGTGCCGACGGTCGTCGCCCTCGTGCTGTTCGCGATACCGCCGCTCCTCACCAACGCGTACGTGGGGGTGCGTGAGGTGGACCGGGCCGCGGTGCGGGCGGCGCGGGGCATGGGGATGACCGGTGGGCAGGTCTTCCTGCGCGTCGAACTTCCGCTGGCACGGCCGGTGGTGATGACCGGGGTGCGCTCGGCGGCGGTGCAGGTCATCGCCACGGCGACGGTCGCGGCGATGGTCGGCCAGGGCGGCCTGGGCCGGATCATCACGGCCGGCTTCGCCCTCTACGACACGGCGCAGGTGGTCGCGGGCGCCGTCCTCGTGGCCCTGCTCGCCCTCCTGGTGGAAGCGGTGCTCGCGGGAGCGGACCGGCTCCTGCGCCGGGGTACGGGCGGCCGGCACCTCGACGGTCGAACGACCTGACGAACTTCTGAAGTCGACGACGGAGATGGGTGGTCTTGTGAACAGGGTCTCGCGTATCGCGGGTGCGGTGCTGGGGACGACGGCGCTGGCCGTCGCGCTCGCCGCGTGCGGCGGTGACAGCCTGGAGGCGGGCAGGAAGAAGGACTCCGGCGGCTCCGGCGGCGCGTCCGCGGAGAAGGGCTCGCTGGTCGTGGGCGCCGCGGCCTTCACCGAGTCGAAGGTGCTGGCCGAGCTGTACGCCCAGTCGCTGCGGGCCGCCGGATACTCCGTATCGGTCACCACCGTGAAGAACCGCGAGCTGTACGAGCCCTCCCTGGAGAGCGGCGAGATCGACGTCGTACCGGAATACGCGGCGACGATCGCGGAATTCCTCAACGCGAAGGTGAACGGCCCGAAGGCGCCCGAGGACAAGCCGGTCGCTTCCGGTGACGCGGACGCGACGGTCGAGGCGCTGCGGAAGCTCGCCGAACCGCGCGGGCTGAAGGTGCTCGCGGTCGGCGGGGCGGTCGATCAGAACGCCTTCGCGGTGACCAAGGAATTCGCCGAGAAGAACAAGCTGACGACCCTTTCCGATCTGGGCCGCGCGAAGATCAAGGTGAAGATCGCGGCCGGTGACGAATGCGCGGTGCGGCCGTTCTGCGCGCCCGGTCTGAAGAAGACGTACGGGATCGACGTGGCCGGCATCGACCCCAAGGGGGTCGGGACCCCGCAGGCCAAGCAGGCCGTCAAGGACGGGGTGGACCAGCTGGTCCTGACGACCACCACGGACGCCACGATCGACAGCTTCGGGCTCGTCTTCCTGGAGGACGACAAGAAGCTGCAGAACGCGGACAACGTCCTGCCCGTGGTCAACGCCAAGGACGCCGGCGCACCCGAGATAGCGGCCGCTCTCGACAAGATCACCAAGGTTCTGACGACAGCGGATCTCGCCGAACTCAACCGCAAGGTGGATGCCGAGCGGGCGAAGCCGGAAGACGTCGCCAAGGACTATCTGACGGCGAAGGGGCTGCTCAACAAGTAGGTCCCGGGCGGGGGGAGTCGGCCCGAAACGGAACCGGAAGGCTTCGGCACCACTTCTTCTGGCGAGAAGTGGCCAAGAGATTGCCGGGCCGACACCCCACATGACGCCTACGCACGGTAAATTTCAGGCCATGCCACGTGGACGCCACCGCCATTCCCCGCCTCTGCACAAGCTGCTGCCGCCCTCCGCGGTCGCAGGCGCCGCGGTCGTGTGCGCCGCGGTCGTCTGGCTGCCCGGAGACCTCCTGGTCGTGCGCCTGCTCGCGGTCGCCGCCGCGGCCGCCGCCGTCACCGGTGCCGTCCTCATGCGCAGTTGGGACCGGAGCGCCGGCGCCCGCGTCGCCGAGCTGGACCGCGCCCGCACCGCCGACCAGTGGAAGTCCGAGGAGCGGGTCGCCGAGCTGGAGTCCGACCTGGAGGAGGCCCGCGGCCTGCGGACCCGGCTCGACGCCAAGCTCCGCGCCAAGCGCGTCGAACTCGCCGCGCTGCGCGGCGAGCACGCCGACCTCCTCCGCCGGTACGCCACCGCGGAGACCGAGCGCGCCAGCGCCCTGGAGGGCCGCCGCGTCCTCGCCCTGGAGGCGACCACCACCGCCGAGGCGGCCGACGCGGAGGCGAAGGCCCTGCCCGCCGCCGGTTCCACGCCCACCCCGGAGGCGTACCGCCGCGCCGCGCAGGCCCTCAAGGACCTCCCGCGCAACGCCGCGGCCCAGCAGGCCCGGCGCACCGCCGAGGCGGCCCGCGCGCGGGACCTCGCCGAGCGGGCCGACGAGACGGAGGAGCCGCGGGGGAAGCACGCGGCGGCCGCCGGGACCGAGCAGCACAGCCGTACGGCCGCTCCGGCCCTCGGGCCCGCCCCCGAACCGGCGGCCCTGCCCGCCGCGCCCTCGACGACGGACCCGGCGACGAACCCCGCGACGGCCTCCGAGACGGGCGGCCCCGAGACCGGGAACGCCGCCGATGCGGTGAAGGCCGACGAGGCCGTGCAGACCGCCGAGACCCCCGCCACCGCGCCCAGGCCCGTCCCGCCCACCGGGATCGCGCGCGTGCCCGCCGTCCAGGTGGCCGCGGCGATCGTCCCGGCCCGCCGGCAGACCCCGCGCCCCGAGGGCGGATTCGACTTCTTCGGTACGCAGAAGGTGGCGGCGGCCATCGAGGCCGTGCAGAACACCGACCTCGCCGACGTCGTCGGCGAGGAGGTCCTCGGAGAGGCCCTGGCCGCCGAGACGCCGTTCCTCGTCCCGCTCGCCCCCCTCGCGCCGCCGGCACCGACGGCGCCCCGGGTGATCGGCGAGGTCATCGACCTGACCGCGCACGACGAGACCGAGCAGCTCGACGTGGCCGAACTGCGCGGCGCCGTCAACTCGTGACGTACCGCCTCGCCCCGCTGGCGGCGGCCGAGGCGGTCCGCCGCCGCGACGAACTGATCGCCCTGTGCGCCCAGGCCTTCGGCGGGCCGCCCTGGCACGAGCCCCCGCTCGGCGCCGTACGGACGGTGGACCGGCTGCTCGGCAACGCCGCGCGGAAGCCCGACTTCCGGGCAGTGGGCGCGTACGACGCGGAGGCCGCGGACGGCGGCGAGGACGCCCTGCTCGGCTTCACGGCCGGCTGGACCGACACCGCCCTGTCCGGTGACGGGCCCACGTTCGAACTCGTCGAGCTGGTCGTCGCGCCCGGCAGCCAGGGCAGGGGCATCGGCCGCGCCCTCCACGACCGGCTCCTCGCGGCCGGGTCACCCGGACCGGCGCTGCTCATGACCCTGGACGTACCGGAGCTGACGGACCGGTACACGCGCTGGGGCTGGCAGGTCGTGGACCGCCTGCGCCCCGGCAAGGAAGAGCGCGACTACGTCGTGATGCGCCGAACCTGACCTGACCTGACCTGACCTGACCTGGCAGGCAGGCGGGGCCGGCCTACTTGTCGATGTCGCCGACGACGAAGAACAGCGAGCCCAGGATCGCGACCATGTCGGCGACCAGCGTCCCCGGCAGCAGCTCGACCAGCGCCTGGATGTTGTTGAAGGACGCCGAGCGGAGCTTCAGCCGGTACGGCGTCTTCTCGCCCTTGGAGACCAGGTAGTAGCCGTTGACGCCGAGCGGGTTCTCGGTCCAGGCGTACGTGTGCCCCTCCGGCGCCTTCAGGACCTTCGGCAGCCGCTGGTTGATCGGCCCCCGCGGCAGCTCGGCGATCCGGTCCAGGCAGGCGTCCGCCAGGTCCAGGGCGTTGTGCGTCTGGTCGAGCAGGCACTCGAAGCGCGCCAGGCAGTCGCCCTCCTCGCGCACGGCGACCCGCAGCGTGTCCTGGAGCTCCCCGTAGGCGAGGTACGGCTCGTCGCGGCGCAGGTCGAAGTCGACGCCCGAGGCGCGGGCGATCGGCCCCGACACCCCGTACGCGTGGACCGCGGCCTGCGACAGGACGCCGACCCCGCGCGTACGGCCCCGGAAGATCTCGTTGCCGAGGACCAGCCGGTCGTACACGTCCATCCGCGAGCGGACGTCCGCGACGGCCTGCCGCGCCCGGCCCGTCCAGCCGGCGGGCAGGTCCTCCTTGAGACCGCCGACCCGGTTGAACATGTAGTGCATCCGGCCGCCGGAGACCTCCTCCATCACGGCCTGGAGCTCCTCGCGCTCCCGGAAGGCGTGGAAGACGGGGGTGATCCCGCCCAGTTCGAGGGGGTACGAGCCGAGGAACATGAGGTGGTTGAGGACCCGGTTCAGCTCGGCGAGGAGCGTACGGGTCCACACCGCGCGCTCGGGGACCTCCATGCCCAGCATCCGCTCGACGGCCATGACGACGCCGAGCTCGTTGGAGAAGGCGGACAGCCAGTCGTGACGGTTGGCCAGCATGATGATCTGCCGGTAGTCGCGCGCCTCGAAGAGCTTCTCGGCCCCGCGGTGCATGTAGCCGATCACCGGCTCGGCCTTCTGGACGACCTCGCCGTCGAGCACGAGCCGCAGGCGGAGCACGCCATGGGTCGAGGGATGCTGCGGGCCGATGTTCAGCACCATGTCGGTGCTCTCCGCCGCGCCGCCGATTCCGACCGTCGTCTCCGTCATGCGGGACAGTATCCCCTGCCCCGCGTCCCCGGCCCACGGGTCACCCGGCGGCGGACCGCACCCGCTGGACCAGCCAGTGGAAATCGCCCAGTCCGCCGCGGGCGGTCAGCTCGGCCGCCTCACCGGCGGAGGAGAGCGCGCGGAGGTAACCGGCGGGATCGGCCGAGGCCATGGAGAGCGGCGGCCGCCCCCCGGACACCCCGAGCCGGTGCAGCGCGTCCCGCTGCGAAAGCAGCTCGACGCCGCCGGCGGCGCCCGTCTGCGTGCCGCCACCCGCGCCCCGCGCATCGGTGCCGCCACCCGCGCCCCCCGCCGCCGCGCACGCGTCCACGGCCACGTGGGCCGTCACGTCGCAGCCGCCGTCCGGCACCGGCGGCACCTCGCGGCCCGCCCGGAAGCCGGTCAGGGTGCCGAAGGGCGGCCGGGAGTCCCGTACGTGCCCGTAGTCGACGGCCACCGCGCGCCCCGCCGCGAGCGAGCCCACCGCCGCCGCCCACGCCTCGTCCCGGGGCCGCCCGATCTCGGCCCGCGCACCGGGCTCCCACAGCGGCCACCAGCGGGCCAGCCACTCCGCGTCCGGGCCCGCGACGGGCGCGCCCAGCCGCTCCGTACCGTCGGCGCGGACCTCCACGTACCGGGCGACGCCCGCCGCGTCGGCCTCGGCCACGTCCACCGGCACGTTGTCGAGCCACTCGTTCGCGAAGAGGAGCCCGCGGACGCTCCCCGGCTCCGGCAGCCGGTCGGTCCAGACGATCCGCCCGTCGAGCCCCGCCGGCCGGGCGGCGCGCTCCACCGCGTACGCCCGGACCCTCAGGTCCGTCGCCGCGGTCGCCGCCAGCACCGCCGTCAGCAGCTCACCCCGGCCCGCGCCCACGTCCACGAGATCGACCTCGGCCGTCCCCAGCTCCTCCGCGACCTCGCCGAGCAGCCGGGCCACGGCCCCCGCGAAGAGCGCGGAGGCGTGCACCGACGTACGGAAGTGCCCCGCGGGCCCCTCGGGCCGCAGATAGAAGCCTCCCGGGCCGTACAGCGCCCGCTCCGTGGCCTCGCGCCACCCCTGCCACTGACACGTCTCACCCGTCACGTCATCCGTCACGGGCCCCAGTCTCCACCTCGGGGAGTACGGGCCCCTCGTCAAGGATCGGCCCAACGGTTGATCCCTGCACCTATCCGACTTCCCTACTCTGGGTGACGTGCAGCGCCTCTACGACTTCATCCGCAGACACCCGACGGGCGTCGACACCTTCTGGGCCGTCGTCCTCCTCGGGATCTCCCTGCTGTGGGTGGGGACGGCCTCCGTGACGGTCGGCCACCCCCTCGCTTTCGGGGGCGTCGCCGTGCTCCTCTCCCTGGCCGTGGCCCTGCGCCGGCGCGCCCCGGAGAAGATGCTGCTGCTGACGGTCGCCCTCGGCCTCGTCCAGCTCGCCCTCGGCCTGGAACCGTTCATCGCCGACTTCGCCATGCTCGTGATCGTCTACACGGTCGCGGCGCACGACGGACCCCGCTGGGCCTCCCGCCTGGCCCTCGCCGGCGGACTGAGCGCGGCCACGCTCTCGGCGCTGAGATGGCCCATGGACGGCATCGAGTCCGTCGCGGCCACGATCTTCTTCACCGTCATCATGACCGTGCCGTTCGCGCTCGCCTGGGTCCTCGGCGACTCGCTCCGCACCCGCCGCGCCTACTTCGCGCAGCTGGAGGAGCGTGCCTTCCGCCTGGAGCAGGAGCGCGAGGCCCAGGCGAAGGTCGCGGTCGCCGCCGAGCGGGCCCGGATCGCCCGCGAGCTGCACGACGTCGTCGCGCACAACGTGTCGGTGATGGTCGTCCAGGCCGACGGCGCCGCCTACGTCATGGACTCGTCCCCCGAGACCGCCAAGCAGGCCCTGGAGACCATCTCCACCACGGGCCGGCAGGCCCTCGCCGAGATGCGCCGTCTGCTCGGCATCCTGCGCACCGGCGAGCACCAGGAGGCCGGCGAGTACGTGCCCCAGCCCGACGTGCGGCAGATCGAGGACCTCGTCGAGCAGGTCCGGGGCGCCGGCCTCACCGTCGACTTCGCGATCGAGGGGAGCCCGCGCCCGCTGCCCAGCGGCGTCGAGCTCACCGCGTACCGGATCGTGCAGGAGGCGCTCACGAACACACGCAAGCACGGCGGTCCCGACGTCGGCGCCAGCGTCCGCCTCGTCTACTTCGACGACGGCCTCGGGCTGCTCGTCGAGGACGACGGCCGCGGCGCGCCGCAGGAGATGTACGAGGACGGCGGCGCCGACGGGCGCGGCCATGGTCTGATCGGGATGCGCGAGCGGGTCGGCATGGTCGGCGGCACGCTGGACGCGGGGCCGCGCCCCGGCGGTGGTTTCCGGATCAGCGCCCTGCTCCCTCTCAAGCCCGCTCACTAGAAGAGGATCTTCCTGACATGTCCATCCGCGTGATGCTCGTCGACGACCAGGTGCTGCTGCGTACCGGATTCCGCATGGTGCTCGCCGCCCAGCCGGACATGGACGTCGTGGCGGAGGCGGGCGACGGGGTCGAGGCCCTTGAGGTGCTGCGCTCCACGGCGGTCGACGTCGTTCTGATGGACGTGCGCATGCCGAAGCTGGACGGGGTGGAGACGACCCGGCGGATCTGCTCGCAGCCGGGCGCGCCGAAGGTGCTGATCCTGACCACCTTCGACCTCGACGAGTACGCGTTCTCGGGGCTGAAGGCGGGCGCGAGCGGCTTCATGCTGAAGGACGTGCCGCCGGCGGAGCTGCTGGGCGCGATCCGTTCGGTGCACAGCGGCGACGCGGTGGTGGCGCCCTCGACGACCCGTCGGCTCCTCGACCGCTTCTCGCCGATGCTGCCGTCGACGGGCACGGAGACGCGGGCCGTCGACAGCGCGCTCGGGCGGCTCACGGACCGGGAGCGCGAGGTGATGATGCTGGTCGCGCAGGGCTTGTCGAACGGCGAGATCGCGGCCCGGCTCGTCCTCTCGGAGGCGACGGTCAAGACCCACGTGGGCCGCATCCTGACCAAGCTGGGGCTGCGCGACCGGGTCCAGGTCGTGGTCCTCGCGTACGAGTCGGGCCTGGTCCGCGCGGGCGGCGGGGCGGCCTGAGCGGGTCCCGTCGGGGCCGGCCCGGCGGATCGGGCGGGGACACCTCCTAGCGCAGCACGCTCTCCAGGAAGTCGCTGCCGAGCCGGGCGACGACGGACACGTCGAGCTGGTGGAGGACGTACCGGCCGCGGCGCTGGGTGGTGATCAGCCCGGCCTTCTTCATGACGGCGAGGTGCCGGGAGACCTCCGGGGCGGTGATGTTGTACGCGTCGGCCAGCTCGCTCGTCGTGCTGGAGCTGCGGGCCAGGCTGCGGCAGAGCCGCATCCGCATGGGGTGGGCGATGGCCTCCAGGCGCAGTTTGACCTCCTCGGTCCCGGCGGCGCCGCCGAGGTCGCGGGCAGGCACGGGGTACTGGACCACCGGGTGCCAGCCGGGTGCGTACGGAGCGAAGAGGTGCGGCCAGCCGAAGGCGGTCGGCAGGAACGTCACGCCCGAGCCCTCGGCGCTCGTGCGCCCCTGGACCAGCTTGTCGACGACGATCCGGGAACCCCGCTCGTCCTCCTCCAGGGTCATCGCCGACGAGGCGGCGGAGACGGCCTCGGCGAGGCCCTTGCGGCGCATCAGCTCCGTCTTGTGGCGGGCGTCGGCGGCGAGCTGCACGCCGACCCGGCGCCACGTGTCGGCGAAGAACGCCTCGTCGCAGTCCTCCAGGAGCCGCCGGATCCACGCGCGCGTGCCGGGCGGGTCGGCGAGCATCCGCTCCACGAAGGCCGCCTGCCGGGGCCCGCGCGCGGCGGCCAGGTCGAGGGCGCGGCGGCGCATCCGCTCGTCGACGAGCGGCGAGGGCGCGCCGTTCTTGTACTTGCTGTTGCAGGAGATCTCCAGGGCCGCGCCCACGAACGTCTCGTCGTCCAGGAGGTCGAGGTCGTCCAGCTCCTCGGCGAGGGTGTCCCGGGGCCGCGCCGGCAGCAGGATGTCCGCGCGCGTGGAGTTCCACATGAAGTCGGCCTCGTGGAGCCGGTCGGCCAGCTCGGGCCGGAGCGCGGCGGCGGTCGTGGTCGTCCAGGCGTGCAGCCGCGGGTGGTGCGCGGGCTCGGAGAGGGCGTGCAGGGCGGCGCCCAGCTCGGCCAGGGGCGAGGGGCAGAAGAGGATGAGCTCCTGCGGCAGTCCGGTGATGTCGATCGTCACGCTCACGCCCCCATGGTGCGGGGTGTGGCGGGGGTGGTGCCGCCCCGTTTGACGAGGACCGTCAATCCGCGCGCCGGACCGCCGGGGCGCGGCGCACGGTGAAGGCATGAACGCGCTGCACCAGTACCTCTTCGACACGTACCGCGCCGCCCGGCTCGGCGAACCGGTGCCGCCGGCACCCGGCACCCACGACGTCGCCGTCCTGCGGGCGGTCCGCGACCGTCGCCGCTTCGAGCGGGTGGTCGCGGGCCGCCCGGCGCGCGGGGCCCTGCGCACGGCCCTGCGCACGGCCCTTCGTACGGCCCTTCGTACGGCCCTGCGACGCCGGCCGCGCCCCCGCTCCTGCTGACGGGGCGGGGGGGCGGGTCCGCGACGGTCGGGCCCCGACCCGGGACGGTCAGGCCGCGATCCGGGACAGGAAGTCCCGTGCCGCCGCCCGTACGTCCGCCGCCGTCCATGAGAGGCCGGGCCGCGTCACGGTCAGCTCCGTCACGGCGACCCCCGGCGGGCCGCCCGCGCCCGGGCCGAACCAGCGGCGGAAGAGCGCGGTTCCGGTGGCCTCGGTCTGCTCGGCGGCGGCGGCCGACAGGACGTCGGGGTCGTACGGGAGCCACACCTGGAACTGATGGGTGTGCGGGACCTCCGGGTGGACCCGGAACCAGCCCACGCCCGCCGCCGCGAACTCCTCCCGCAGCGCCTCGGCCACCACGCGCGCGTGGCGCACGTACGAGGGCAGCAGCGGCAGCTCGACGGCGAGGCCGCGGAGCGCGGAGAGCGCCGCCGGGTACTGCTGGGCGACCAGCCCGCCGTACCGGTGCCGCCAGACCCGCGCCTCCTCCATGACGTCCTCGGGACCCGCGAGCGCGGCCCCGGACAGCCCGCCGAGGGACTTGTAGAACGACACGTACACGCTGTCGGCGAGCTCCGCGATCTCCCGCAGCCCGCGGCCGAAAAGCGTCGTGCACTCCCACAGGCGCGCCCCGTCGAAGTGGACGACCGCGTCCCGCTCGCGGGCCGCCTCGACCACCTCCGTCAGCTCGTCCCAGGACGGCAGGACGAAGCCGGCGTCGCGCAGCGGCAGCTCCAGCATCAGCGTCCCGAAGGGCTCCGGGTGGTCGCGCACCTCCTCGGCCGTCGGCAGCCGGGGCGCGTCGGTCAGGTGGACCGTGCGGAGCCCGGAGACGGCCGCGGGGGCCCCGCCCTCGTGGACCTCGGGGTGGGCGAGCGGGTGGAGGGCGACGACCGGGCTGCCGGTGCGTCCGGCCCAGCAGCGCAGCGCGACCTGCTGGGCCATCGTGCCGGTCGGGAAGAACACGGCGGCGGGCAGGCCGAGCTCCTCGGCCACGCGCCGCTCGACCTCCTCCACCAGTCCGCTGCCGTACATGTCGACGGGAGCGTCGCCGTGGCCCTCGGCCTCCGCCCAGTCGACGAGCTCGCGCAGCAGCTGCCCGACCGTCCCCTCGGCGGAGCTGTGCCACAGTCTCCGCTCGGCGCCGGCCCAGAGCTTCGCCCGGTACAGCCGGAGTGCCTGCTCGTCCGCGGGTTCGGCGGCGTCCACATCGGTGTTCACGTCCATGGGGTGATCATCACACCGCTGCCCACACCCTGTGGACAGCCACGGGAGCAGCACGAAACGCTGGCGTAGCATGACCAGAAATCGTCCGGTACCCCCCGAGGACTGGAACGGAAGGCCGTACCCATCGTGAACGCACCAGCAGCGCCAGAGCCACGACCGGAGCCCCGCCCCGAGGACCGCCCGGCCCGGCTCACCGTCGGAGTGGTCGGCGCGGGCCGAGTGGGCCCCGCCCTGGCCGCCTCGCTCCAGCTCGCGGGCCACCGCCCCGTCGCCGTCTCGGCGGTCTCCGACCGCTCCCGGCGTCGTGCCGCCGAGCTCCTGCCGGACGTCCCGGTCGTCGAGCCCGCCCGCGTCCTCGCGCTCGCGGACCTGGTGCTCCTGACGGTCCCGGACGACGCGCTGCCGGGTCTCGTCGAGGGCCTCGCCGACACCGGAGCCGTACGGCCGGGACAGCTGCTCGTCCACACCTCCGGGCGGTACGGCGTACGGGTCCTCGACCCCGCCCGCCGGGCCGGCGCCCTTCCGCTCGCCCTGCACCCCGCCATGACCTTCACCGGCACCGCGGTGGACGTCCAGCGGCTGGCCGGCTGCTCCTTCGGGGTGACCGCGCCCGAGGAGCTGCGGCTCGCGGCCGAGGCCCTGGTCATCGAGATGGGCGGCGAGCCCGAGTGGATCGCCGAGGACGCCCGCCCGCTCTACCACGCGGCCCTGGCCCTCGGCGCGAACCACCTGGTCACCCTGGTGGCCCAGTCGATGGAGCTGCTCCGCAAGGCCGGCGTCGGCGCGCCCGACCGCATGCTGGGCCCGCTCCTCGGCGCCGCCCTGGACAACGCCCTGCGGTCCGGGGACGCGGCCCTGACCGGACCCGTCGCGCGCGGTGACGCCGGTACGGTCGCCGCACACGTCGCCGAGCTGCGCAAGCACGCGCCCGGCACCGTCGCCGGCTACCTGGCGATGGCCCGCACGACCGCCGACCGGGCGCTCGCGCACGGCCTGCTCAAGCCCGAGCTGGCCGAGGACCTGCTGGGCGTGCTCGCCGCCGACAGCACCACCGCAGCCGAGGGGCCGCGAGGAGACGACCGATGACCCTGTTCGCCCGGAAGAGCGCCGAGAGCGGCCGGTCCGCCCGCTACGAGCCCACCGAGCTCGTCCCCACGGTCGAGGACCTGGAGTACGCCCGCGTGCACCACGGCGCCCCCGGCCGCAACGCCGTCGTCATGACCATGGGCGCCCTCCACGACGGCCACGCCACGCTGATCCGCGCCGCCCGCGCGCGCGTCGGCGCCGAGGGCTTCGTCGTCGTCACCGTCTTCGTCAACCCGCTCCAGTTCGGCGCGGGCGAGGACCTCGACCGCTACCCCCGCACCCTCGAAGCCGACCTGGAGCTGGCCTTCGAGGCCGGTGCGAGCGTCGTCTTCGCGCCCTCCGCCGACGAGGTCTACCCGGGCGGCGAGCCGCAGGTCCGGATCACCGCCGGCCCCATGGGCGAGCGCCTCGAAGGCGCCTCCCGGCCCGGCCACTTCGACGGCATGCTGACGGTCGTCGCCAAGCTCCTCCACCTGACCTCGCCCGACCTGGCCTTCTTCGGCCAGAAGGACGCCCAGCAGCTGGCGCTCATCCGCCGCATGGCGCGCGACCTGAACTTCCCGGTCGAGATCGTCGGCGTGGAGACCGTCCGCGAGACCGACGGCCTCGCCCTCTCCAGCCGCAACCGCTACCTGTCGGCCGGGGAGCGACGTACGGCCCTCGCGCTGTCCGGCGCGCTGTTCGCCGCCCGTGACCGGCTCGCCGCCCAGGAGGCGCTGCGCGCGCGTGCCACCTCCCTGCCCGGCGCCCAGGGCCGGGCCGAGAACCGCGCCGAGGCGCTCTCGCGGCTCGGCGAGGCCCGGGCCGCCGCCGACGCCCACGCGGTCGCGCGGGCGGCCGAGCACGGCGGCGCCGAGGCCGTCCGCGCCGCGGCCCGGACCGTGCTCGACGGCGCGACGAGGGCCGAGCCGCCGCTCACCCTCGACTACCTGGCCCTCGTCGACCCGGCCGACTTCACCGAGGTCGCCGACGACCACGACGGGGACGCGATCCTCGCCGTCGCCGCGCGCGTGGGGACCACGCGGCTCATCGACAACATCCCCCTGACCTTCGGAGCCACCAAGTGACCGGAATACGGCTGCACGCGCCCGCGCCGGGCTGGGCCATCGACGCCGACGTCGTCGTGGTCGGCTCGGGCGTCGCGGGCCTCACCGCCGCCCTGCGCTGCACGGCCGCCGGGCTCCGTACCGTCGTCGTCACCAAGGCCCTGCTCGACGACGGCTCCACCCGCTGGGCCCAGGGCGGCATCGCCGCCGCGCTCGGCGAGGGCGACACCCCCGAGCAGCACCTCGACGACACCCTCGTCGCCGGTGCCGGGCTCTGCGACGAGGAGGCCGTACGGCTGCTCGTCACGGAAGGCCCCGAGGCCGTGCGCCGGCTCATCGCGACCGGCGCCGACTTCGACAAGACCGCCGACGGCGAGATCGCGCTGACCCGCGAGGGCGGCCACCACCGCCGCCGGATCGCGCACGCCGGCGGCGACGCGACCGGCGCCGAGATCTCCCGCGCCCTGGTCGAGGCGATACGGGACCGGGGCGTCCGCACCATCGAGCACGCGCTCGTCCTGGACCTCCTGACGGACGCCGAGGGCCGGACGGCGGGCGTGACCCTGCACGTCATGGGCGAGGGCCAGCACGACGGCGTCGGAGCCGTCCACGCCCCCGCCGTGGTCCTCGCCACCGGAGGCATGGGCCAGGTCTTCTCCGCCACCACCAACCCGGCGGTCTCCACCGGCGACGGCGTCGCGCTCGCGCTGCGCGCCGGGGCCGAGGTCTCCGACCTGGAGTTCGTCCAGTTCCACCCGACGGTGCTCTTCCTGGGCGCCGACTCCGAGGGCCAGCAGCCACTGGTCTCCGAGGCGGTCCGGGGCGAGGGCGCCCACCTGGTCGACGCCGACGGGGTCCGCTTCATGGTCGGGCAGCACGAGCTGGCCGAGCTCGCGCCCCGCGACATCGTCGCCAAGGCGATCATGCGGCGGATGCAGGAGCAGGGCACCGAGCACATGTACCTCGACGCCCGCCACTTCGGCGCCGAGATGTGGGCGGAGCGCTTCCCCACGATCCTGGCCGCCTGCCGGCTGCACGGCATCGACCCGGTGACCGAGCCCGTCCCGGTCGCCCCCGCCGCGCACTACGCCTCCGGCGGCATCCGCACGGACCTGCGCGGCCGGACCACGGTCCCGGGCCTGTACGCGTGCGGAGAGGTCGCCTGCACGGGCGTCCACGGCGCCAACCGGCTCGCGTCGAACTCGCTCCTGGAGGGCCTGGTCTTCGCGGAGCGGATCGTCGAGGAGATCACGGCCGCGGCGCCGCGCGTGCCCGGCGCCGCCGTGCCGCACCCGGCCCCGGTGACCCTGCCGCTGCCGGTCGCCGGAGCCCGTACCCGTATCCAGCGGGTCATGACGGCCGGCGCGGGCGTGCTCCGCTCCGAGAGCAGCCTGCGGGAGGCCGCCGAGGCCCTCGACGCCCTGCACAGCGACGCCCTGGCGGGCGGCGGCGACGACGCGAAGTCGGCCGAGCCCGGCGTCGAGTCCTGGGAGACCACCAACCTGCTGTGCGTCGCCCGCGTCCTGGTCGCCGCCGCCCGCCGCCGCGAGGAGACCCGCGGCTGCCACTGGCGCGAGGACCACCCCGACCGGGACGACACGGCCTGGCGGCGGCACCTCGTCGTCCGCCTCACCCCGGAGCGGACCCTGGACGTCCGCACCACCGACACCGCTGACTTCCCCCCGACCGCCGACGCCCCAGGGAGCCGCAAGTGACCACGCCCAGCACGCCCGAGGAGAGCCGTCCCGAGCCCGTGGACGTCCCTCTGATCCAGATCAGCGCCGCCCCCACCGCGGACGCCGAGGCCGGCGGCTGTGGCGACGGCTGCGGCTGCGGCGGCGCCGAGGAGTTCGAGTGCGGGCTCGACCCCGCGCTCGCCGAGCTGCTCGCGGCCGCCGGCCTGGACCCCGTACAGGTCGAGGACATCGCCCACCTCGCGATCGCCGAGGACCTCGACGGCGGTGTGGACGTGACGACCGTGGCGACCGTCCCCGAGGAGGCCGTCGCCACCGCCGACTTCACCGCCCGCGAGGCCGGTGTCGTCGCCGGTCTGCGGGTCGCCGAGGCCGTCCTGTCGATCGTCTGCACGGACGAGTTCGAGGTCGAGCGGCACGTCGAGGACGGCGAGCGCGTCGAGGCCGGGCAGAAGCTCCTCAGCGTCACCGCCCGCACCCGCGACCTGCTCACCGGCGAGCGCAGCGCGCTCAACATCCTCTGTCGCCTCTCCGGTATCGCCACCGCCACGCGCGCGTGGGCGGACGCCCTGGAGGGCACGCGGGCCAAGGTCCGCGACACCCGCAAGACGACCCCGGGCCTGCGCGCCCTGGAGAAGTACGCGGTGCGCTGCGGCGGCGGCGTCAACCACCGCATGTCGCTCTCCGACGCCGCCCTCGTGAAGGACAACCACGTGGTGGCGGCCGGCGGCGTGGCGCAGGCCTTCAAGGCCGTGCGGGAACTGTTCCCCGAGGTGCCGATCGAGGTCGAGGTCGACACGATGCACCAGGTCCGCGAGGTCCTGGACGCGGGCGCCGATCTGATCCTGCTGGACAACTTCACCCCGATCGAGACCGAGGAGGCCGTCGCGATCGTCGCGGGCCGCGCGGTCCTGGAGTCCTCGGGCCGGCTGACGCTGGAGAACGCGGCGGCGTACGCGGCGACGGGCGTCGACTACCTGGCGGTCGGCGGGCTCACCCACTCCTCCCCGATCCTCGACATCGGCCTCGACCTGCGCGAGGCGGCCGTCTGATGCTGCTCACCATCGACGTCGGCAACACCCAGACCGTCCTCGGCCTCTTCGACGGCGAGGAGGTCGTGGAGCACTGGCGCATCTCCACGGACCCGCGCAGGACCGCCGACGAGTGGGCGGTCCTGCTCCAGGGCCTCATGGGCATGCACCCGCTGCTCGGCGTCGAACTGAGCGACGGCATCGAGGGGATCGCCATCTGCGCGACGGTCCCCTCGGTGCTGCACGAGCTGCGCGAGGTGACCCGCCGGTACTACGGGGACGTGCCGGCGGTCCTGGTGGAGCCGGGCGTCAAGACGGGCGTCCCGGTCATCACCGACAACCCCAAGGAGGTCGGCGCGGACCGCGTCATCAACGCGGCCGCGGCGGTCGAGCTGTACGGCGGTCCGGCGATCGTCGTCGACTTCGGGACGGCGACGACGTACGACGCGGTCACCGCGCGCGGCGAGTACGCGGGCGGGGCGATCGCGCCGGGCATCGAGATCTCGGTCGAGGCGTTGGGCGTGAAGGGCGCCATGCTCCGCAAGATCGAGCTGGCCCGCCCGCGGAACGTGATCGGCAAGAACACGGTCGAGGCGATGCAGTCGGGCATCATCTTCGGCTACGCGGGCCAGGTCGACGGCGTCGTCGCCCGGATGAAGCGCGAGCTGGTCGGCCCGAACGGCGACCCGTCCGACGTCACCGTCATCGCCACGGGCGGTCTCGCCCCGATGGTCCTCGGCGAGTCCGCGGAGATCGACGAGCACGAGCCCTGGCTGACCCTGATCGGCCTGCGGCTGGTGTACGAGCGGAACGTCTCCAGGATGTGACCGCCCGCGCGGTAGCGATCATTCCGGCGCGCCGGAATGATCGCTAAGAGAAAATTGTCCGATTAGCGCGTATCGTCGGCCCATGCCCACGCCATACGGATCTCGCGGCGGCATGGCATTCAGCGCGGACGAGCTGCGTGTGCTCCGAGGTGCCCTTGCCATCGCCCTCCACCCTGCCCCCCTCCAGGACGAGGACGTCCAGGACTGCCTGCGCCTGGCCGAATCCGTGGACGAGGCGGTACGCGAGGCCGGCCGGCTGCGCGCCTTCCTCCTCGACGACCTGGCCCGCTACCGGGGGGCCCTCCCCGGCTCGGTCACCGGCTATCTGGGCCTCCTGCGGGACGCCCTGACCGCCGGGTACGACCCCGGGGTCGACGACCTCGCCGCCCTGCGGGCCCTGCGCGCCAACCCCGCCGCCGCCGAGCTGCTCGCCCACTGCCAGATCCTCGCCGAGCGCTCCGTACGCACCCGCCTCGCCCGGGTCTCCCAGGCGACGGGCTCCCCGGCCCCCGCCGCGGCCCTCGCCCCCCGGACGCGCCTGCTCGCCCTCCCGGGCGGACGCGCGGCGGGCGACGAGCCGAAGCCGAACCCGCCGTCCGGCCCCGCGCCCGGCGACCGGCCGGTGCCCAAGCCCTCCGAGGTCTTCCCGCCACGCCGACGCCCCGTACCCCCGCCCCCGCCCGAGGAGCGGGCCGCCGGATAGCTACTCTGGACGGCATGGACTACGTATCCGCGCTCCTGCCCCCCGTCGTGATGGCCGCGTTCTTCACCGCCCTCGTCGTCGTGATCGTCAAGAGCCAGGGCGGCCCGAACAAGGCCAAGGAGGACGCGGTCGTGGACGCCGCCCTCGCCCGCGCCGAGTCCACCCGCCAGGCGGACGGCACTCCCTCTTCCTGAGGCCCGCGCCGAACGGCACCCCGCCGAAGGCCCCCGCCGCACCAAAGGCCCCGCCGCCGGCGCCCCGCATCACCGGGACGTGCGACCTTCCCAGGTCGCGCGTCCTTTTTGTTGTGTTTCCCCATGCAAATAGCCGCTTATCAACCCTTTGCGAACTATGGTGGCACTGTGCCCCGTCCATTGGGAGAGCTTGAGGACGCCGTCATGACGCGCGTCTGGCAATGGAACCGTCCGGTGACCGTCCGGGAAGTTCTGGAAGACCTCCAGCAGGAACGGTCCATCGCCTACACCACCGTCATGACCGTCATGGACAATCTCCATCAGAAGGGCTGGGTGCGCCGGGAAGTCGACGGTCGCGCCTATCGATATACGGCGGTCTCCACCCGCGCCGCTTACTCGGCCGCACTGATGAACGAGGCCTGGGCGCAGAGCGACAACCCCGCGGCCGCCCTCGTCGCCTTCTTCGGGATGATGTCGCCGGACCAGCGCGAGGCGCTGAACGACGCCATCCGTATCGTCCAGCGCGACAACCCGCTCCCCGCCCCGCCCGAAGAGGCCGCGACCGGCAAGGGGGCCGAGGGATCCGAGGCCGGGGAGCGATAGCGTCCCCCCATGTCGCCGTCTGCTTCTCCGGCCGCTTCAGCGGCCTCCGCCAAAGCCGTCACCGTACGCCGGGCCCGCACCAGTGATGTGGCCGCGGTCCGCCGACTCGTCGATCCTTTCGTCCGGCGCGGCATCCTTCTCGACAAGGCGACCGTGACCCTTTACGAGTCCATCCAGGAGTTCTGGGTCGCGGAACGTGACGAGGACGCCACAGTCGTCGGTTGCGGTGCTCTGCACGTCATGTGGGAAGACCTCGCGGAAGTCCGCACACTTGCCGTCGATCCCGAGTTCAAGGGCGCCGGCGTCGGTCATCAGGTGCTGGACAAGTTGTTGCACACCGCCCGATGGCTCGGGGTGCGGCGGGTATTCTGCCTGACCTTCGAAGTCGACTTCTTCGCGAAGCACGGCTTCGTCGAGATCGGTGAGACCCCGGTCGACGGAGATGTCTACAGCGAGCTCCTCCGTTCCTATGACGAGGGTGTCGCCGAGTTCCTCGGTCTCGAACGAGTGAAGCCGAACACCTTGGGCAACAGCCGCATGCTTCTGCACCTGTGACCCGGAACCCCGCGTCGATCCCGAACAGGATCCCTATGTCCGAATCGCGCACGTTTCCCGCACCGTCGGGGTTCTGAACCTCTCCCAGGGGTTTGTGTTTTTCCGGGAAAAGCGGTTTCCTTTCCGCGTACTGCATTTTCGATGAAAGGAAATCCGGTGGCACAGAAGGTTCAGGTCCTTCTTGTCGACGACCTCGACGGCGTCGAGGCGGACGAGACGGTGACGTTCGCGCTGGACGGCAAGACCTACGAGATCGACCTCACCACCGCCAACGCGGAAAAGCTCCGCGGCCTGCTCGAGCCGTACACCGCGGGCGGCCGTCGTACCGGTGGCCGCACCACCGGCGGGCGCGGCAAGGGCCGTGTCGCGGCCGGCAGCCCCGACACGGCGAAGATCCGCGCCTGGGCCAAGGAGAACGGCTACGACGTGAACGACCGCGGCCGTGTGCCCGCGACCGTCAAGGCCGCCTACGAGGACGCGAACCGCTGAGGCGGCAGCTGCTGAGGCGCCGGGCCGCCGGTCCGGGCGCTCAGCAGCCGCACCCGGTGGCACTCCGCCGCGGCGGCCGCCACGAGACGCACCAGGCACGGGGCTTCCGCACCGCCCCAGGGTGCGGACCGCAAGGCCGGCAGCGAGGTCTCGACCTCGCGCCCCGGTACGGGCGCCCGCAGCCAGACCGCGGCACCCGGCGTGCCGGAACCGCCCCGCCCCGGGGGAAGGGGCGCGGTCATCCGGCCGTCGGTGCCCAGGATCGCGAGATCCAGCGAGATCCCGCCCCATTCGAGCCAGTCGAGCAGCCCCGGGAGCTCCTCGGCGCTCCCCGCGGCCACGAGCAGCCGCATCCGGCGCCCCATCAGGGCCACCGGACCCGTCCCCGCGCCCATCCGGCGCAGGACGCCCCGACCGGCCGTGGCGGGCAGCTCCAGGACGTCGAAGCGCAGCCCCGTGACCAGCTGCACCGGGGGGCCGGGCACCGCGGCCCAGCCGAGCTCGTGCTCGTACCACCGCGCCAGACCGCGGTCGCTGTCGAGCGGCGAGCGGGGACACGGGACGGTGAAGGCCATGCCCGGCGCAACTCCCACGCACCCCTCTTGGTTACGCCCGCGGCACGCCCGGGACGCACGTCCGGTCCGCCCGGCGTGACGGACGGTTCCCTTCCGGACGCGCAAGGTGTCCGTGATGAGGCGTACGGGCGCATTCGGCAGCGCAAGGTTGTTCGCTGGTAGCGGAGGGAACCAGGGTGTGCCGCATGGAGTGTCAGTCCTTACGGGTAAGACATTCCTAGTGGAGAGGGGCGACTCGCGGGCTTCGGCGTCTCACGTTCGCCATCGGCGTACTCAAGGCGCGGGTAACTACTTGGCCTGCGGGAACATCGTCTCGCACCATCGGGTTGGAGCATTTGTCGGTTGTTCGGCGGCAGGTCTCCCCGCGGAAGAGGGGTGATCCGGACGGATGTCGGCAGTTGGAATGAGCGGTCCCCGCTTGCGGGACTAAGCTGCGGAAGGACAGGGAGGGGATCGACCCCTAACTGACTGACCGCTCTGAGGAGCGATTAACGATGTTCGAGAGGTTCACCGACCGCGCGCGGCGGGTTGTCGTCCTGGCTCAGGAAGAAGCCCGGATGCTCAACCACAACTACATCGGCACCGAGCACATCCTTCTGGGCCTTATCCACGAGGGTGAGGGTGTCGCCGCTAAGGCCCTGGAGAGCCTCGGGATTTCGCTCGAGGCGGTCCGCCAGCAGGTGGAGGAGATCATCGGCCAGGGCCAGCAGGCCCCGTCCGGGCACATCCCCTTCACCCCTCGTGCCAAGAAGGTCCTGGAGCTCTCGCTCCGCGAGGCCCTCCAGCTCGGCCACAACTACATCGGCACCGAGCACATCCTGCTCGGCCTGATCCGCGAGGGCGAGGGCGTCGCCGCCCAGGTCCTCGTGAAGCTGGGCGCCGACCTCAACCGGGTGCGGCAGCAGGTCATCCAGCTGCTCTCCGGCTACCAGGGCAAGGAAGCCGCCACGGCCGGCGGCCCTGCCGAGGGCACCCCCTCGACGTCCCTGGTCCTCGACCAGTTCGGCCGGAACCTCACCCAGGCGGCCCGCGAATCCAAGCTCGACCCGGTCATCGGGCGCGAGAAGGAGATCGAGCGGGTCATGCAGGTGCTGTCCCGCCGCACCAAGAACAACCCGGTCCTCATTGGCGAGCCCGGCGTCGGCAAGACCGCCGTCGTCGAGGGCCTCGCGCAGGCCATCGTCAAGGGCGAGGTGCCCGAGACCCTCAAGGACAAGCACCTCTACACCCTGGACCTCGGCGCGCTGGTCGCCGGCTCCCGCTACCGCGGTGACTTCGAGGAGCGCCTGAAGAAGGTCCTCAAGGAGATCCGCACCCGCGGCGACATCATCCTGTTCATCGACGAGCTCCACACCCTCGTGGGTGCGGGCGCCGCCGAGGGCGCGATCGACGCCGCCAGCATCCTCAAGCCGATGCTGGCCCGCGGTGAGCTCCAGACCATCGGTGCCACCACGCTCGACGAGTACCGCAAGTACCTGGAGAAGGACGCGGCCCTCGAGCGCCGCTTCCAGCCCATCCAGGTCGCCGAGCCGTCGCTGCCGCACACCATCGAGATCCTCAAGGGGCTGCGCGACCGGTACGAGGCCCACCACCGGGTCTCCATCACCGACGAGGCCCTCGTCCAGGCCGCGACCCTGGCCGACCGGTACATCTCGGACCGCTTCCTCCCGGACAAGGCGATCGACCTGATCGACGAGGCCGGCTCCCGGATGCGCATCCGCCGGATGACCGCGCCGCCGGACCTCCGCGAGTTCGACGAGAAGATCGCCGGTGTCCGCCGGGACAAGGAGTCCGCGATCGACTCGCAGGACTTCGAGAAGGCCGCCTCGCTCCGCGACAAGGAGAAGCAGCTCCTCGCGGCGAAGGCCAAGCGCGAGAAGGAGTGGAAGGCCGGCGACATGGACGTCGTCGCCGAGGTCGACGGCGAGCTCATCGCCGAGGTCCTCGCGACCGCCACCGGCATCCCGGTCTTCAAGCTGACCGAGGAGGAGTCCTCGCGTCTGCTCCGCATGGAGGACGAGCTCCACAAGCGCGTCATCGGCCAGAAGGACGCCGTCATCGGCCTCTCGCGGGCGATCCGCCGCACGCGGGCCGGCCTGAAGGACCCGAAGCGCCCCGGTGGCTCGTTCATCTTCGCCGGTCCGTCCGGTGTCGGTAAGACCGAGCTTTCGAAGGCCCTCGCCGAATTCCTCTTCGGCGACGAGGACGCGATGATCTCCCTCGACATGTCGGAGTTCAGCGAGAAGCACACGGTTTCCCGTCTCTTCGGTTCGCCGCCCGGATACGTCGGCTACGAAGAGGGCGGCCAGCTCACCGAGAAGGTGCGCCGCAAGCCGTTCTCCGTCGTCCTCTTCGACGAGGTCGAGAAGGCCCACCCCGATATCTTCAATTCCCTTCTCCAGATCCTGGAGGACGGTCGCCTGACCGACTCCCAGGGCCGGGTCGTGGACTTCAAGAACACGGTCATCATCATGACCACCAACCTCGGGACCAGGGACATCTCGAAGGGCTTCAACCTCGGCTTCGCGGCCCAGGGCGACACGAAGTCCAACTACGAGCGGATGAAGGCGAAGGTCAGCGACGAGCTGAAGCAGCACTTCCGCCCCGAGTTCCTCAACCGTGTGGACGACATCATCGTCTTCCCGCAGCTGACGCAGGACGACATCCTCCAGATCGTCGACCTGATGATCAGCCGCGTGGACGAGCGCCTGAAGGACCGGGACATGGGCATCGAGCTCTCCCAGTCCGCGAAGGAGCTCCTGGCCAAGAAGGGCTACGACCCCGTGATGGGCGCCCGGCCGCTGCGCCGGACGATCCAGCGCGAGATCGAGGACACGCTCTCGGAGAAGATCCTCTTCGGCGAGCTGCGTCCCGGTCACATCGTGGTCGTGGACACGGAGGGCGAGGGCGAGGAGCGCACCTTCACCTTCCGCGGCGAGGAGAAGTCGGCCCTGCCGGACGCCCCGCCGATCGAGGCCACGGGCGGCACCGGCCCGAACCTCTCGAAGGACGCGTAAGGCGTAGCGCCTGAGCAAAAGGGACGGCCCCGGAACCAGCTGGTTCCGGGGCCGCCCCTTTTCGTTGTGCTCAGGTGCGGATGCGTACGGTGGGCGCGAGGTGCTCGGTGCCCGTCAGGCTCAGTTCGTTGGCGTGGAGCTCCGTCAGGCCTTCCAGCCCCGCCAAGGAGGCCACGTCCACCTCGTGCCCGGGGTCGGAGAAGAGTGCGAGCTGCCGGAGACCGGGAAAGGCCCGCACGGTCTTCTCGAACCGTGGTGTCTCGTCGTCGTAGGAGGAGACCACGAGCTCGCTGATCCATGGGAGGACGACATCCTCCGGGATCGTTTCGAGATCCACGATGGAGACGGCGAGCTGGCAGACCTGCGTCAGCAAGGTCACCTCCCGCCAGTCGTGGGCCGTGAGCGGGTGGGCGTCCCAGAGGCTGAGCTGGCGGAGCTGGGAGGCGGAGCGCAGGGCGGCGATGCCTTCCTTCGGCCAGGCGCCGAAGGTGAGCGACCGCAAGGGAGCCTGGGAGGGGAGGGCGCAGGCGCGCCAGTAGGGGGCGTAGGGGAAGTCCAAGGAGAGTGTGTCGAGCCGGGTGAGGTCGGTGAGCGGGGTGAGATCGGGTTCGTCGCCGTCGCGTGCCAGGAACAGCGTGCGCGGGTCGCAGGCGGCCAGGAGGCCGCGCAGCGCCTCCGTCGAGACACCGGCGCCGATCTCCAGCCGGTTCGGGGCGATGCCGAGCCGCACCAGTTCGGCCGCCTGGTCGTCGTTCAGGACGCTGAAGTGGAGATCGGTCGGGTCGATGACGGCGATGACCGCCTCTGCGTACGCGCGGGCATCGAAGCGCTGCCACCCCCAGACCAGCTGGGAGCGGACGCCGAGCGTGGAACCACGGGCGAAGCGGGCCAGGTAGGGGATGGCGGCGTCCGAGGAGATGTGGGTCGCGGTCGTCACCGCCATCAGAGCCTCCTCGTCCCCGAGCCCTTCCGGGCCCGGAAGCAGGTCCAGCACCATGCGGCCGACCGTCGCCAGCTCGCGGGCCTCGTCGGGCGTGCGGGGCGGGATCAGCTCCGCGGCACGGGCCAGCACCCCCTCCCGTACCGCAGGTGTCACTTCAGTGGCGTGGTTCAGAGCGGTCGCCGCCAGGATCAGGAGGCGGAGCTGGTCCCGGCGGTCCTCGGCGGCGTCCGCCGCCTTCAGGAGCTCGCGGAGGATCTCCGCGCACTCGTGGGGGCGGGCATGGCCCACAGCCATGCGGATGACGTCCTCCCAGGTGTCGTCCTTGGCGTGCTGGATCAGGACGCCGATGTCCCAGTGATCCACCAGGGCCTTGGCGGCCAGGTAGTCCTGGAAGGTGCGGTGGACGAAGTCGATGGTGTCGGCGGTCGGCTCGCGCAGCAGGCCGCTGCGGTGGAGCAGGTGGGCGAAGACCCGATCCGGGGCGTAGCCGGACGCCTCGACCATGGCGGGGACGGCCTCCGCGATGACTGACTCGGCGTGGGCGCGGTCCATCTGGAGCCGGCCGTTCCGTGTGAGCCAGTAGGCGAGCCTCTGGACCAGCTGGATCTGCGGGGCCGCGTCCAGGGTGATCCCGTACGGGTTCGCCATGCCCCGCTCCCGGTCGCGGCGGGACAGGAGCATCGACAGCGCGGACTCGTAGAGCGCCTTGCGGCCCTGGGGCAGGTAGCCGCGCCGGTCGAGGTGCAGGGCGCAGACGAGGCCGCACATCAAGGGGTTGGTGGCGAGCTGGGCGACGTGTTCCGTGGTGCGGAGCGCGTCGAGGAGCTGCTGCTCGTACGGCTCCGCCTCGGGCCCGGCAGCCCGGTGCCAGCGGTGTACGAAGGTGGCGACCTCGGTGCGGGACATGGGGGACAGGGCCAGGTCGGTGAAGCCGTCCCGGGCCAGCCAGTCGTTGCCCACGGCGGTGGGGCGGGCGGTCACGAGCCAGCGGTTGCCCTCGTACGCGCTGAGCAGGTCGCGGAGCCACTCACGGGCCCGGCCGCGCTCGCTCTCGGGGATCTCGTCGATGCCGTCGACCAGGACCAGGCCCCGCCCGGCGGCCAGCACCCGGTCGGCCCAGCCCTCGGGTGCGGTGAGCGGGCAGCCGGCGGCGGAGAGGAAGCGGTCGGGGCCCGGGAGCCGCTCGCCGTGGCGAGTGAGGGTACGGAGGGGGAGAACGAAGGGGATGCGGCCGTAGAGGTACGCCATGCCGTCCGCGCGATCGTCCGAGGCGGCGGAAACGGTCAGCCACTGGACGAGGGTGGTCTTGCCCGAGCCGGCCAGGCCACGCAGGAGGACCTTGTCGTGGCGGGCGAGGGCGTGGTCGGCGCGGAGGTGGGCCTTGGAGCGTTCCTGCCGTACGGGCGCGGGCGTCGTCGGCTCAGCGGCGGGTCCCGCCGCCTCAAGGGACAGGTACGCCACGTCCAGCGGCCACTCCTTCGCCGAGTGGTGCAGATCGATGCCGTAGATCGTCAGGCTGCCGTGCTTCTTCGCCAGGTGCGCCAAGTACCGCCGTTCGAAGGCGGCGTCCTGCGTGGTCGTGGTCGCGGTCCCGGTGAGCAGCGCGTCCACCTTGGCGATCAGCTCCGCCTGCCCCCGGGTCTGCTCCACCAGGCTGCGGGCGACGAAGGTCGAGCGCTGGGTGAAGAACTCCAGGATGTGCAGGCAGGCCCACTCGGTCAGCGACTCCAGGTAGAGGACCGAGTCCGTGGAGAGGCCGTCGGGCGGCGGGGCCGCCGCGCGCAGGCGGCGGGCGAGGGCCCGGTGGCCGAAGCGGACGGCCTGCACGTCGTCCATGTCGAGGTCGCCGAGGGCGAGGAGGGTCGTCCCCAGGGTGTGGACCACGGCCTCGGTCTCGTCTGCGGGGAACGGGGCCTCCCCGGGCCCGCCGCCCGAGCGCTCGACGAGGGCGGCGGCGAGCTTGCGGACGTCCTTCTCCGTGAGCGTGCGCTTCTCGCCGCGGAAGGAGACCAGGGAGGAGAGCCGGACAGCGCGGGCCCCGCCCGTGAGTCCGGCCCCCGGGCCGTCGCTGACCAGCAGTTTCTTCAGGAGTGGGCCGATCGCCGCCGAGGCGAGCCGGGTGCCGATGAGTGCCGGTTCCATGGATGTCCCCCCGAAGATCGCCGAATCCGCCAGCGTAGTGCGGGACGGCCTTTCCGGCGGGCCGGTTGCGTGACCCAGGTCGCTTTCGCGGCCGGTGCCGGGTGACAAGGCGCACAGGCGTTTCGGGCGGTACTAACCGGAATAGTGGCGACCTTTGGTGGTGATTCGGGACGTTTAGTGATCAAGTGCCGGGACTTTGGTCCCCGGGGGTCCCGAACCGGGCGCCGCGTGGCCTTTCGGGCAGTTCCGGCCCCTCGTGACGTGCGGATAAACCGCTTCTCTTGTGTCGGTATGTCCGGTTTCAGGAGTTGAAGGCAAGGCCGTCAAGGGTCGATCTCCCCCGGAGATCGCTACGACGCAATGTCGTAGATGGGGTGTTTTGGGATGGCCGGGGGTCCGGGTTACCAAGGATGAGCAAGCCCGACGCGGAGCACCGATCGCGTCGGGTCCCGTACTTCCCGGAGGTTTTCCCCCGTATGTCGAAGCGCGTCATGAACCCCGCCACCCGTACCGCCGCCGTCGCCCTCGCCGCCGCGGGTCTGGGAGCGTCGCTGGTGGCCGGAGCAGGGTCCGCCTTCGCCGCCGAGGGCAAGGCCGTCGCCCCGGTCGCCGCGACCGCGTCCGCCGCCGTCGCCGCCCAGGCCGAGACCCAGGCCCACGTCGCCGCCCAGGTGAAGGCCGCCGCCGCCAAGGCCGCAGCCCAGAAGGCCGCCATCGCGAAGGCCGCCGCCGCGAAGACCGTCGCCGTGAAGGCCACCCCCGTGAAGGCCGCCAAGAAGGCCGCCCCCTCCTGGGTCAAGCCGGTCGCCACGTACACGCTGACCGCCAGCTACAACCAGGGCGGCGCCATGTGGGCCCACAAGCACTCCGGCCAGGACTTCGCCGTGCCGGTCGGCACCCCGGTCAAGGCCGCGGGCTTCGGCACCGTCGTGAAGGCCGGCCCCAACGGCGGCGGCGACGGCCCCGCGTACGGCAACGCGATCGTCGTCAAGCACGCCAACGGCACGTACTCGCAGTACGCTCACCTGTCGAAGATCAAGGTCAACGTCGGCCAGAAGGTCGCCGCCGGTCAGCAGATCGCCCTCTCGGGCAACACCGGCAACTCCTCCGGCCCGCACCTGCACTTCGAGATCCGTACGACCCCGAACTACGGCTCCGCCGTCAACCCGGCCGCCTTCCTGCGGTCCCACGGCGTGAGCATCTGAGCTCACCCCGCAACACGCCCTAGGCCCCGTGGGCCTGGTTCAGCAGATCGAGGGCGACCTCGAGGACGGCTTCGCGCTTCTCCTCGGGGTCGCCCTCGACGTTCTCCATGAAGAACATGCCCGCGTGCAGCGTGAAGATCGCGCTCACGCAGCGGACCCGGTCGCGGACGCCGAAGTCCGGCTCCTGGATCAGCCCGCTCAGTTCGAGCATCCGCTCCTTGAACGTCAGGCCGATGCTCAGCTCGCGGACGGCCGCCTGGTTCTCCTGCATGAAGCGGAACAGCGGGTACGCGCTGATCAGGGACTCCTGGTAGCGGCGCAGGATCTCCTCCCGGACCTCCAGCGTCCGCGGCTGCTCCCGCGCCCAGGTGATCAGCTCGTCCACGGGCCGGGTGAGGTCCTGGAAGATGCCGATGATGATGTCTTCCTTGGTCTTGAAGTGGTAGTACAGCGCCGCCTTGGTGACATCGAGCCGCTCGGCGATCTCCCGTAGCGAGGTCTTCTCGTACCCCTGCTCGGCGAAGAGCTCCAGTGCCACGTCCTGGATGCGCTGGCGGGTGTTGCCTCGGGCCATGGCTGCTCTCCACTTTCCAGAAAACTTACTTGACGACCGGCAAGTTACGCGCCTACCGTCCCCAGTGTAGTAACTAGCCGGGCGGCAAGTAAGGGACTGGGATGGCGACGAGCGTGACCGTGCAAGCAGCGGAGGAGAAGGCGGCACCGCCGGCGCGCAGCGTCCGTGTCGTCCTCCTCGCCCTGATGATCGCGATGCTGCTCGCGATGCTGGACAACATGATCATCGGCACCGCGATGCCGACGATCGTCGGAGAGCTCGGCGGCCTGGAGCACCTCTCCTGGGTCGTCACCGCCTACACCCTGGCCACCGCCGCCTCCACCCCCCTCTGGGGCAAGCTCGGCGACATGTTCGGCCGCAAGGGCGTCTTCCTCACCTCGATCGTGATCTTCCTGATCGGCTCGGCGCTCAGCGGCATGGCCCAGGACATGGGCCAGCTCATCGGCTTCCGCACGATCCAGGGCCTCGGCGCCGGCGGCCTCATGGTCGGCGTCATGGCGATCATCGGCGACCTGATCCCGCCCCGCGAGCGCGGCAAGTACCAGGGCATGATGGCCGGCGTCATGGCCCTCGCCATGATCGGCGGACCCCTCGTCGGCGGCACCATCACCGACCACTGGGGCTGGCGCTGGTCCTTCTACATCAACCTGCCGCTCGGCGCCGTCGCCCTCGCCATGGTCACCACCGTCCTGCACCTGCCGAAGAAGCAGCGCGCCACGGGCACCCGGATCGACTTCCTCGGCGCCGGACTCCTGACCGCCGGCATCACCGCGATCGTCCTCGTCACCACCTGGGGCGGTACGGAGTACGCCTGGGGCTCGGCCACCATCGTCGGCCTCGCGGTCGGCGGAGCCGCCGCCCTCGCCGCCTTCCTGTGGGTCGAGACCAGGGCCGAGGACCCGATCATGCCGCTGCACATCTTCCGCAGCCGCAACTTCACCCTCATGTCCCTGATCGGCTTCATCACCGGCTTCGTGATGTTCGGCGCGGTCCTCTACCTGCCGATCTTCCAGCAGTCCGTCCAGGGCGCCTCGGCGACCAACTCCGGCCTCCTGCTCCTGCCGATGCTGATGTCGATGATGGTCGTCTCGCTGCTCGTCGGCCGCTTCACCACCAGCACGGGCAAGTACAAGATCTTCCCGATCGTCGGCGGCGCCCTCATGGTGGCCGGCCTCTTCCTGCTCTCCACCATGGACACCGGCACCTCGCGGCTGGTCTCCGGGGTCTGGATGGCGGTCCTCGGCGCCGGCATGGGCTTCCTGATGCAGATCACCATGCTCGTCGCGCAGAACAGCGTCGAGATGAAGGACATGGGCGTGGCCTCCTCGTCCACCACCCTCTTCCGGACGCTCGGCTCCTCCTTCGGCGTCGCGATCATGGGCGCGCTCTTCACGAGCCGCGTCCAGGACGAGATGGCGGCGCGCGGCGGGTCCGGGCTCACCGAGCGGACCGCGCAGCTCGACGCGGCGAGCCTCGCCAAGCTGCCGGAGCCGCTGCGCGAGGCCTACCAGTACGCGGTCTCCGTCGGCACCCACTCCGCCTTCCTCGTCGCCGCGGCGGTCTCCGTCCTCGGCTTCGCCCTCGCCTTCTTCGTCAAGGAGGTGGCGCTGCGCGGCGCCGGCCCGGCGGAGCCGAAGGCGACCGAGACGGTCTGATCACCGGGTCCTCGGACACGGGGAGCTGCGTGTGTACGACGGTGGGGCCGGTCCCGAAAGGGCCGGCCCCACCGTCGTACGCGTTCCACGCCCTAGGGCGTGTTGTGAAAGTAGCGCCGGCCGCCCGCAGGGCGGGCCCGACGGGGTCTGGTGCGTGCGATCGCAAGGCGGAGGGTCGCCCCGATACTGGATGTATCGGGGTGATCCCGACAACGCGGCGAGC
>NZ_JBIBVC010000002.1:0-366853 GCF_043080005.1 Streptomyces sp. NPDC015130
AGACTTCCTCCACACCTACAACCACCACCGCTGCCACACCGCACTCGACGGACACCCACCCATCACCCGAGTCAACAACCCTGCAGGTCAATACACCTAGGTCCTGTCGTCGAACTCCCGTCGTCCGCCCGCAGGGCGGGCGGGAGTTCGACGACAGGGTCTAGGAAGGTCCGGCCGACCGGGCCGGACACGGGCCAGGAGGGTCCGCCGGGTCTCAGCCGACCACCCTGCCGTTGACGACGACCCGCCGCGGCGCCGCGAGGACGCGGACGTCCGCGCGCGGGTCCTCGCCGTAGACGACGAGGTCGGCGGGGGCGCCCTCCTCCAGGGAGGGACGGCCCAGCCAGGCCCTGGCCCCCCAGGCCGTGGCCGAGAGCGCGTCGAGCGGCGGGATGCCGGCCTTCGTCAGCTCCTCGACCTCCTCGGCGACGAGCCCGTGGGCGAGGGAGCCGCCCGCGTCGGTGCCGACGAAGACGGGCACGCCCGCGTCGAAGGCGGCGCGGACGGTGTCGTACCGCCGCTCGTGCAGCCGGCGCATATGGGCCGACCAGCGCGGGAACTTCTCCTGGCCGCCGTCGGCGAGATGCGGGAAGGTCGCGATGTTCACCAGGGTCGGGACGATGGCGACGCCCCGCTCGGCGAAGAGCGGGATGGTGTCCTCGGTGAGGCCGGTGGCGTGCTCGATGCAGTCGATCCCCGCCTCGACCAGATCGCGGAGCGAGTCCTCGGCGAAGCAGTGCGCGGTGACGCGGGCGCCGAGCCGGTGCGCCTCGGCGATGGCCGCCTCGACCTCGGGGCGCGGCCAGCAGGCGGTGAGGTCGCCCGCCTCGCGGTCGATCCAGTCGCCGACGAGCTTGACCCAGCCGTCGCCGCGCCGCGCCTCGCGGCCGACGTACGCGACAAGGTCGGCGGGCTCGATCTCGTGGGCGTAGTTGCGGATGTAGCGGCGGGTGCGGGCGATGTGCCGGCCCGCGCGGATGATCTTCGGGAGGTCCTCGCGCTCGTCGATCCAGCGGGTGTCGGAGGGCGAACCGGCGTCCCGGATCAGGAGCGTGCCCGCGTCCCGGTCGGTGAGGGCCTGCTTCTCACTGGTGGCGTCGTCGACCGGGCCGTGCCGGTCGAGGCCGACGTGGCAGTGGGCGTCGACCAGGCCGGGCAGCGCCCAGCCCTCGACGGTCACCGCCTCGACGGCGGGCCGGTCGTAGGTGATCCGCCCGTCGACGCACCAGAGTTCGTCCCGTACGTCCTCAGGGCCGACGAGCACCCGCCCCTTCACATGCAGCACCGCGTGATCGCTCATGTCTGCACTGTACGAGGGCGCGCGCCCCGGCCGGGAGTCCGCCCGTGCCCGGCTCCCGGGGGGCCGCTGGGTACGCTGATCCGGAGCTCCACCCGCACCGCACCGAGTCGAAGAAGGCACCCCCGTGACCGTGACACATCCGCTCCTGGACCTGGCCCCGCTGACCGCCGCGCATTTCGCGTCGATCGAGCGGCGGGTGGCCGCGCTGCTCTCCACGGAGCAGGACGTGGTGATCACCCAGGGCGAGGCGCTCCTTCCGCTGGAGGGGTGCATCCGCAGCGGGGCGCGGGCCGGTTCGACCGCACTGAACATCGTCACCGGTCCGTACGGGCAGACCTTCGGCAACTGGCTGCGGGACTGCGGGGCGACCGTGGTCGACCTGGAGGTGCCCTTCCACACGGCGGTGACGGCCGAGCAGGTCGAGCGGGCGCTCGCCGCGCACCCGGAGATCGACTTCGTGTCGCTCGTGCACGCGGAGGCGGCGACCGGGAACACCAACCCCGTCGCGGAGATCGGCGAGGTCGTCCGGGCGCACGGCGCGCTGTTCTACCTGGACGCGGTGGCGTCGATCGGCGCGGAGCCGGTGCTGCCGGACGCGTGGGGCGTGGACATGTGCATCATCGGCGCGCAGAAGGCGATGGGCGGCCCCGCGGGCGTCTCGGCGGTCTCGGTGAGCGCGCGGGCCTGGGAGCGGTTCGCCGCGAACCCGGCCGCGCCGCGCCGCTCGTACCTCTCCCTCCTGGACTGGAAGGAGCGGTGGATCGACGGCGGCCGGAAGGCGCTGCTGCACGCTCCGGCGCAGCTGGAGATGCTGGCCCTCGAAGCGTGCGTGGAACGGATCGAGGCGGAGGGCCTGGACGCGCTGATGGCCCGGCACGCCTCGGCCGCGGCGGCGACCCGGGCGGGCGCGCTGGCGCTGGGCGGCGGTCTGGAGCCGTACGTGTACGAGGCGAAGGACGCGGCCCCGGTCGCGACGACGCTGCGCGCGCCGGCCGGGGTGGACGCCTCGGAGCTGGTCGCGAAGGCGCTCTCCGCGGATCCGTCGCTGCCGCTGATCGCGGGCGGCGGGGCGCTGGCCAAGGAGATGATCCGGGTCAACCACTACGGCGTGGACGCGACTCCGGGCGCGGTGCAGTCCTCGCTCGCGGCGCTGGGCGCGGCGCTCGGCGAGACGGGCCGCACGGTGGACCTGGAGGGCGCGCGGCGCGCGGTCACGGACGCCTGGAAGTAGGGCGCGGGAGAGGGGCGGGATCCGTGGCCGGGTCCCGCCCCTCTCGCGTACCCGCGTCCGTCACAGCGCGGGGTAGTCCGTGTAGCCGCGGTGGTCGCCGCCGAAGAACGTGGCGGTGTCCGGGGTGTTGTACGGGCCGCCGGCCTTGAGGCGGGCCGGCAGGTCGGGGTTGGCGAGGAACAGCGCCCCGTAGGCGACGAGGTCGGCGGTGCCGTCCTCGATCAGGGCCAGGGCGTCGGGACCGGTCGGGCCCTCGGTGGCCGGGTTGAGGATGAAGGTGCCGGAGAAGGTCTTGCGCAGGGCGAGGGTCAGCTCGCGGACCTCGGGCGCGGGCTCCGTGACGTGCAGGTAGGCGATGCCGACCGGGTCGATCGCGGCGACGAGGGCCGGGTAGATCTCCGCGGTGTCCGTCTCGGCGATGTCGTTGTACGTGTTGGCCGGGGAGATCCGCAGGCCGGTGCGCTCGGGGCCGATCTCGGCGGCGACGGCCTTGACGACCTCGACGGCGAGGCGGATGCGGTTCTCGACCGGGCCGCCCCACTCGTCGGTGCGGTGGTTGGAGCCGGAGGCGAGGAACTGCTGGATCAGGTAGCCGTTGGCGCCGTGGATCTCGACGCCGTCGAAGCCGGCCTCCACCGCGTTGCGGGCGGCGGCGGCGAAGCCGGCGATCGTCTCCCGGATGCCTTCGGCGGTGAGTTCGCGCGGGGCGACGAAGTCGATGAGGCCGGAGCCGGCGAAGAGCTGTCCGGCCGGGGTGACCGGGGAGGGGCCGACGGGGTGGAGGCCGTCGCCGAGGACCTGGGGGTGGCTGATGCGGCCGGCGTGCATCAGCTGGACGAAGATCCGGCCGCCGCGCTCGTGGACGCCGTCGGTGACCTCGCGCCAGGCGGCGATCTGCTCGGCGCTGTGCAGGCCGGGGGTGTTGGGGTAGCCCTGGCCGACGGCGGTCGGCTGGGCGCCCTCGGTGATGATGAGGCCGGCCGAGGCGCGCTGGGCGTAGTACTCGGCGACGAGCGCGGTGGGGGTGCGGCCCTCGGCCTCGGCCCGGCTGCGGGTCATGGGGGCCATGGCGATGCGGTTGGCGAGACGGGTGCCGGCGAGGTCGACGGGGTCGAAGGCAGTGGTCATGGCGGTTCCCTCACATCAATATGTGGTCGGCCAACTAATTGGGCCGTTGTCACTGTAACCCATTCATTGGCCGACCAAGGTAATCTTCTGGGAGAGCCGTCCCGAGGAGTCCCGATGTCCGGAACCACCGACCCCGTCTGTACCGAGCCGCGCGCCACGGCGCGCACCGGCGTCTGCGGCGAACCGCCCACCGCCGCGCGTGGCGGCCCGGTCAGCCACACCCTGGCGCGCGTCGCCCGGATGCACCGGATCGCCATGGGGAGGCGGCTGCGGGAGCTCGGCCTCTACCCGGGCCAGGAACTGATGATGATGCGCCTGTGGGACTGCGGGCCGGTCCGCCAGTCCGAGCTGATCCACTCCCTCGGGCTCGACGCCTCGACGGTGACGAAGATGCTCCAGCGCCTGGAGCAGTGCGGACTCGTCCGCCGGAGCCCGGACCCCGCCGACCGGCGCGCGGTCCTCGTCGAGACGACGGACGAGGGCCTGGCGCTGCGCGCCGGGGTCGAGGGCGCCTGGCAGGGGCTGGAGGAGCTGTCGCTGGGCGGACTCGCCCCGGCCGACCGCGCGGAGCTGGCCCGCCTGCTCGGGCTCGTCGCGGAGAACCTGTACGCGGAGGCGGGCGAGGAGGGCGACTGCCCGAACCTGCCGAAGAGCTGCTGAGGGGCGGGGCGGGAGCCGGGCCCCCGCCCCGGGGGCTCGCTACGGCCCTGCGGTGACCTCGCGGTGGCCTCGCGGGTGACCCTGCGGTCGCCTCGCGGTGGCCTGTCGGGTGACCCTGCGGTCGCCTCGCGGTGGCCTCGCAGGTGACCCTGCGGACACTCACGGTGGCCTCGCGGGTGACCCCGCGGTGGCCTCGCGTGGCCTTGTGGTCAGCCCGCCAGGACGTCCAGGGCCCGGTCGACGTCCGCCGCCGTGTTGTAGAGGTGGAACGAGGCCCGCAGGTTGCCCGCGCGGGCGGAGAGCAGCACCTCCGCGGCGCGCAGCGCGTCCGCGCGGTCGCCGAGGCCGGGGACCGCGACGACCGTCGAGTCGTCCATGACCGGCGCGTGGCCGAGCTCGACGAGTCCGGCGCGGAAGCGGGCCGCGAGCCCCTTGTCGTGGGCCTCGATGCGGTCGATGCCGACCTCTTCGAGCAGCGCGAGCGACTGCGCCGCCCCGTGGTACGAGAAGAAGGCCACGGGCTCGTCGAAGCGGCGCGCGGAGCGGGCCAGTTCGCGGACGGGGCCGTAGCTGTTCACCCACAGCTCCTCGCCCGTGACCCAGTTGGCGTGGATCGGGAGCAGCGAGTCCTGCGCCTCCTCGGTGACCGTGAGGAAGGACGCCCCGCGCGGGCAGAGCAGGTACTTGTAGGCACCGGCGACCGTGTAGTCCCAGTCCCCCGCGTGCAGCGGGAGCCAGCCGGCCGACTGCGTGGCGTCCAGGAGCGTCCGGGCGCCGTGGGCGGCCGCCGCCGCCCGTACCGCCGCGAAGTCGGCCGTCCGGCCGTCCGCGGACTGCACGGCGGAGAACGCGACGAGCGCGGTCTCGGGGCGGACGGACTCGGCGAGCAGCTCCAACGGCACGAAGCGGGTCTTGAGGTCGCCGCGGATCGTGAACGGGGTGATGACGGAGGAGAAGTCACCCTCGGGGAAGAGGATCTCGGAGCCCGAGGGCATCGACTGGGCGATCATTCCGCAGTGCACGGCGACGGAGCTGCCGACGGAGACGCGCTCGTGCGGAACGTGCGCGAGCCGCGCGAAGGCCGCCCTGGCCTCCTCGACGACGTCGAAGCTGCCCGCACCGTCGGAGCGGCCGTCGGCGGTCTCCTCCGCGAGGAGCGTGACTGCCTCGATCGTCCGGCGGGGCAGCAATCCGCAGGCGGAGGTGTTGAGGTAGGTCTTCTTCGGAGCGAACTCGGCGCCGCCGAGCGGCTGGTGCAGGGAATCCATGTGCCCACCCTGGATTCCCCACGATCACCCGTCAATGGCGATTCGACCGTGGGGAATCCCCAAGACGCGCTTATCTCCGCAGGTCAGAGCAAGTACGACCGTCAGACCGGAGGGTTCTCGGACCGTCAGGGACGCGTGGTCACGAACGATCGGACCGGCCCCTGGCCGTCGGGCCCACCGGCCCGGGGCCGTCAGGCGCGCGGGACCTCGCAGCCGTCCGGGCCACAGGCCTCGGCGTCGGCGTCGGCGCCGACCGGCTGGAGGGCGCGGCCCTGCCAGGCCTGCTCCAGGGCCTGCGTGAAGACCTCGGCGGGCTGGCCGCCGGAGACGCCGTAGCGGCGGTCCAGGACGAAGAACGGCACGCTGTTGGCGCCGAGTTCGGCGGCCTCGCGCTCGTCCTCCCGGACGGCCTCGGCGTAGGCGGACTCGTCGGCGAGGACGGCCCGTACCTCGGCCTCGTCGAGGCCGGCCTCGACGCCGAGCACCGCCAGGGTCTCGGTGTCGAAGACGGAGCGCTCCTCCGCGAAGTTGGCGCGGTAGGCCAGGTCGAGCAGCTCGCTCTGGCGGCCGCGCGCCTTGGCGAGGTGGAGCAGCCGGTGGATGTCGAAGGTGTTGCCGTGGTCGCGGCCGTCGGTGCGGTATCCGAGGCCCTCGGCGTGCGCGTTGTCGGCGACGTGCTGCTCCATGGCGCGGGCCTCGTCGAGGGTCCGGCCGTACTTCTTCGCCAGCATCTCCAGGACCGGGCCGGTGTCGCCCTTGGCGCGGTGCGGGTCGAGCTCGAAGGAGCGGTGGACGACCTCGACGTCGTCGCGGTGCGCGAACGCCGCCAGGCCCTTCTCGAAGCGGGCCTTGCCTACGTAACACCAGGGGCAAGCGATGTCCGACCAGATTTCGACGCGCATGTGAGGGATCTCCGAGGGGGTTGCCTGTACGGGTGTTCGTCGGCGGAAACGCCGCCGCCGGTCCGGTTCATTCCGTTTCAACCGCCGGTGTGAGGCGGAGCACCCGCCGTCACGCGGCTGAACGACGCCCGGTACGCGCTCGGGGTGAGGCCCGTGCGCCGCAGCAGGTGCTGCCGCAGCGAGTCCCCCGTACCGAGGCCGCTCGCCCCGGCCACCCGCTCCATGCCGAGCGAGGTGGTCTCCAGGAGCTCCTTGGCCCGCTCGACGCGCTGGTGGAGCAGCCACTGGAGCGGGCTGACCCCGGTCTCGGCGTGGAAGCGGCGGGAAAGGGTGCGGACGGAGGTCCCGGCGTGCCGGGCGAGGTCGGTGAGCGTGAGCGGCTCGTCGAGGCGGCCCATGGCCCACGCGCGCGTGTCGGCGAAGGAGACGCCGCGCTCGGGCGGCAGCGGGGTCTCGGTGAACTGGGCCTGGCCGCCGGGCCGTACGGGCGCGACGAGGGCGAGGCGGGCGACGGTGTTGGCGACGGCGGCGCCGTGGTCCGTGCGGATGACGTGGAGGCAGAGGTCGATGCCCGCCGCGTATCCGGAGGAGGTGAGGAGGGGGCCGTCCTGGACGAAGAGGACGTCGTCCTGGAGGTCGACGGCCGGGTGCCGCTCGGCGAGCAGCTCCCGGTACGCCCAGTAGGTCGTCGCCGCCCGGCCGTCGAGCAGTCCGGCCTCGGCGAGCGCGAAGGCGCCGGTGCAGATGGAGGCGATCCGCCTGCCCGCGGCGGCGGCGCGGCGCAGCGCGTCGAGGATGCGGGGGTCGGGGTCCGTGTACGAGCCGCTGCCCGCGAGGACCACGGTGTCGGCGGCGTCCACGGCGTCGAGGCCGTGCGGGACGAGCAGGTCGAGGCCGCCTGTGGTGGCGACGGGGCCGGGGTCGGGGGTGCAGACGACGGTCTCGTACCCCGGGCGCCCGTCGAGCTCGACCTTCCCGAACAGCATCTCGGGAATGGCCAGGTTGAAGAGGGACACGGGCGGGGCGGCGATCACGGCGACCCGCCGGACGGGCGGAACGCGGGACGGGAGACCGGACGGGGCATCGGACGTGACGCGCGACCGGACACCGGGTGGGGCATCGGACGGAGCACGCGACGGGACGCGGGACGGGACACCGGACGGGACGCGGGACGGGGCCGGCATGGCCAGAACCTCCGGGCATATGGCATTCGGGCCACTACTCTACGTCCGCGCCGGTCACCAGAGTGGTGGGCATGTCATCGCCCGAACTCACCGCAGCCCCCGACGTCCCCCACGTCACCCGGACCTGTCCCTCCTCCTCCCCTTCCCCCTCCCCCGCCCCGGCGCTGGCCGCCGCGACGCTCGGCTTCGCGCTCATCACCCTGGACACCTCGGTGGTCAACGTCGCCCTGCCGGCGATCGGCGCCGACCTGGGCACGGGCATGACCGGCCTGCAGTGGGTGGTCGACGCGTACACGCTGGTCTTCGCCGCGCTCCTGCTGTCCAGCGGGGCGCTCGCCGACCGGTTCGGGGCGGGCCGGGCGTACGGCGTCGGGGTCGTCGTCTTCACCCTCGCCTCGGCCGCCTGCGGTCTCGCCCCCGGCCTCCCCTCGCTGCTCGCCGCCCGGGCGGTGCAGGGCGCGGCGGCGGCCGTGATGCTGCCGGCCTCGCTCGCCCTGGTGCGCGAGGCGTACGGCGACCCCGGGCGGCGGGCCCGGGCGGTCTCGCTGTGGGCGGCGGGCGGGACGGTCGCGGTGGCGCTCGGGCCCGTCGCGGGCGGAGCCCTGACGACGGCCTGGAGCTGGCGCGGGATCTTCTTCGTCAACCTGCCGCTCGGGCTCCTCGCCCTTGCGCTGCTGACCCGGGTGGCGCGCTCGGAGCGGCGGCCCGCGCCGCTCGACCTGCCGGGGCAGCTGACGGCGGCGGCCGCGGTCGGGGCGCTGACGTTCGCGGCCATCGAAGGCGGTGCGGAGGCCTGGTGGGCGCTGGGTGTCGCGGCCGTCTCGCTGGCGGCCTTCCTGCTGATCGAGGCGCGGCGGCGCCATCCGATGGTGCCGCTGGGGCTGTTCCGGAACACGACGGTGGCGGTGGCGGTGACGGCGGGCGCCGCGAACAGTGTGGCCTTCTACGGGATGATCTTCGTCTTCAGTCTCTTCTTCCAGCAGGTGCTCGGCCTCTCGGCGCTGGACGCGGGGCTGATGTTCCTGCCGATGACGGGGCTGCTCGCCGGCGTGAACCTCCTGTCGGCGAAGGCCGCGGCCCGGTACGGGGCGAGGATGCCGATCGTGGTGGGCCAGGCGGTCGCGGTGGTCGGCCTGCTCGGCCTGCTCGTGGTGGACGCGGACACCTCGCTGGTGGCGCAGGCCCTGCTGCTCGTCCCGCTGGCCCTGGGCGCGGGTTTCTCGCTGCCGCCGCTGATCGCCTCGATGATGGAGGCGGTGCCGGCCGAACGCGCGGGCACGGCGGCGGGCCTGCTCAACGCGATCCGGCAGACGGCGGGCGCACTCGCCATCGCGGTCTTCGGTTCACTGGCGGCCCGGGACACGGCCGGCATGGCGACGGCCCTGCGGACGAGCCTGCTGATCTGCGCGGGGCTGATGACCCTGACGACACTGGCGTCACTGCGCCTGCCGGGCCGCGGAAGCCCCGGGCGCCGGTGATCGGCCGGGACCTTCGCCAGGCCCGGCCGATCACGCTCCGGCGCGGGGTCAGCGCCTCGGCACTCCCAGCGGGTTGCCGTCGCGGAGCTCCGGCGGGAGGAGGTGGCCGGGGGTCGACTGGTAGGTGACCGGGCGGAGCCAGCGCTCGATCGCGGTCGCGCCGACCGAGGTGGAGGTGGAGGTGGTGGCCGGGTAGGGGCCGCCGTGGTGCTGGGCCGCTGCGACGGCGACCCCGGTGGGCCAGCCGTTGACGAGGACGCGGCCCGCGAGCGGGGTGAGTTCGGCGAGGAGCGGCGCCGCGGCCTCGTCCTCCTCCGCGCTGTGCAGGGTGGCGGTGAGGTTGCCCGGCAGCAGGCCGAGGACGGTGGTGGCCTCCTCCTGCGAGGAGTAGCGGGCGACGACGGTGACGGGTCCGAAACACTCCTCCAGGAGGAGGCCGTGGCCGCCCCCGGTGAGCCGGTCGGCGTCGACGGCGAGGACGCCGGCGCTGACCGTGTGCTCGCCGCCCGCGCCCGGCGTGACCGGCGACCGCACCCCGTCGAGGGCGCCGCGCTCGGCGACCCCGGTGACGAAGGCGTCCCGCATGCGGTGGTCGAGCATCACGGCCGGCTCGGTCTCGCTGACCCCGGCGGTGAGCGCGGCGAGGAAGCGGTCGCCCGCCTCGCCCCGGGGCGCCAGGACGAATCCGGGCTTGGTGCAGAACTGGCCCGCGCCCAGGGTCATGGAGGCGGCCAGGCCGGCCCCGAGCTCCTCGGCGCGCTGCTCGGCGGCGGCCTGGGTGATCACGACCGGGTTGAGGGAGCCGAGTTCGCCGTGGAAGGGGATGGGTGCGGGGCGGGCGGCGGCGGCGTCGAAGAGCGCCCGGCCGCCGCGTACGGAGCCGGTGAAGCCCGCCGCCGCGACGAGCGGGTGGCGTACGAGCTCCACGCCCGCGTCGAAGCCGTGGACGAGGACGAGGACGTCCTCGGGGAGGCCCTCCTTGGCCGCGGCCCGGCGCAGCAGCGCGGCGCAGAGTTCGGAGGTGGCCGGGTGGTCGGGGTGGGCCTTGACCACCACGGGGCAGCCGGCCGCGAGGGCGCTCGCGGTGTCGCCGCCGGGGACGGAGAAGGCGAGCGGGAAGTTGCTCGCGGCGTAGACGGCGACGACGCCGAGCGGGATCTTCCAGCGGCGCAGGTCGGCGCGGGGCGGGGTGGCGTCCGGGTCGGGGAGGTCGATCCGGACGTCGAGGAAGGAACCCTCCGCGACGACCTCGGCGAAGCTCCGCAACTGGGCGGTGGTGCGGGCGAGTTCGCCGCTGAGGCGGACGGGTCCCAGGGCCGTCTCGGCGTCGGCCGCCTCGATGACGTGGTCGCGCGCCGCGTCGAGAAGGTCGGCCGCGGTACGGAGGAAGGCGGCCCGCACCGTGCGGTCGGCGAGCGCCGACCGGGCGCCGTGCGCCGCCCTGACCGCGCGGTCGACCTCCTCCGCTGTGGCCTCCACCGCAACCTGCTCGCGCGGCTTCCCCGTCCGGGGGTCCACACTCCACACTGGTTCTGCCGCCACCGCCACGCCCCTGTTCGCTATTCTGAACAGCGTTCTCGTAGATGAACGCGTCTGCGGGGGACTCTATTGACGGCCCGACCGTCTCCACAAGGGGCCGGGGCGGGCACCGGGACGACCGGACAACGGAAAAAGGGGCGAGGGTCATGGCGACTGCCGACGCGGGTGGGGCGCAGGTGAAGTCCGCGGTGCGGACCGTGGAGCTGCTGGAGTACTTCGCCGGACGCCCCGGGATGCACTCGCTCGCCGCCGTCCAGGAGGCCGTCGGCTACCCCAAGTCCAGCCTCTACATGCTGCTGCGCACCCTGGTCGAGCTGGGCTGGGTGGAGACGGACGCCACCGGCACGCGGTACGGCATCGGGGTGCGGGCGCTGCTCGTGGGCACCTCGTACATCGACGGCGACGAGGTCGTGGCCGCCGCCCGGCCGACGCTGGACCGGCTCTCCGACGACACCACGGAGACGATCCACCTCGCGCGGCTCGACGGCACCAACGTGGTCTACCTGGCGACCCGTCAGTCCCAGCACTACCTGCGGCCGTTCACCAGGGTCGGGCGCCGGCTGCCCGCGCACTCGACCTCGCTCGGCAAGGCGCTGCTCGCCACCCACACCGACGAGCAGGTGCGCAAGCTGCTCCCGGAGACGCTGCCGGCGCTGACCGAGCACACGATCACCGACCGCGAGGAGCTGATCGAGGAGCTGCGCGTCATCCGCGAGCAGGGCTTCTCGGTGGACCGCGAGGAGAACACGCTCGGGCTGCGCTGCTTCGGCATCGCGATCCCGTACCGGACCCCGGCGCGGGACGCGATCAGCTGCTCGGTGCCGGTGGCGCGGCTCACCCCGGCCCATGAGCAGATGATCAAGGATGCGCTCTTCGACGCGCGGGACCGGCTGACGCTCGCGACCCGCCGCCTCTGACGTCAGCCCCGCTCGGCGAGGGCGGCCTGCCACACCGGGCTGTCCACGTAGTGGTTGTCGTACTGCTCCGAGGACGCCTTGATCTCCTCAAAGCTCGCCTCGCCGCGCATGACCCGGCCGAGCAGACGCAGGTAGTCGAAGCGGGCCATGCCGGGCGTGAAGGCGAAGAGGACGTCGGCCTCGGCGCCGGGGGCCGCCGCGAAGGCGTGCGGGGTGTGCGGCGGGACCAGCAGGAAGTCGCCCTCCTCCAGGACGGTCAGCTCCTCGCCGACGAGGACCTGGAGCGCACCGCCGAGGACGAAGAACATCTCCGAGGCCTTGGTGTGGAAGTGCGCCGGGGCGCCGACCGCGCCCTTCGCGAAGGAGGAGCGGTAGCTCGTGAGCTGCCCGCCGGTCGTGTCCGAGTCGGCGAGGAGCGTCATCACGCTGCTCGGGTCCGCGGTGGTCTCGGCGGTGGCGGCGCGGGTCAGGAGGGGGGCGAAGGTCGCGTTCTCGTTCATGATCACCACTCTAGAGAGCCATTGACCGCCGGGAAGGGGTCAATCGATCACCGGAATCATGGGTCAATTCCGCCGCGGGTCGGAGGGCCTCTCCCCCGCGCGGCGGAGACGGTTCACCACCCCGCAGGACGTGCCCCCGGGGCCCCTCGCGGGAGCGTGGAGCCATGACACCGACCGGGTTCCGACCCTCCCTGCTGCGCCGCGTGCTGCGCGTCCTCGCGATCGTCGCCTGCCTGCCGTACATCTCGCTCAAGGTCGCCTGGGTGGCGGGCGGCGAGCTCGGCATCCCGGCCGGGAGCGAGCTCCTCGAGCACCCGACGCTGCTCGCGGTCGCCAATTCCCTCTCGGTCCTCGCCGACGTCGTCGTGGTCGTCCTCGCCCTGCTGCTCACCCAGGAATGGGGACTGCGGGTACGGGCCTGGCTGCTGGCCTTCCCCATGTGGGCGGCGACCGGACTCCTCACCCCGATCGTGGCCGGGTACCCGGCGCAGCTCGCGGTCGCGCTGTTCACCGGCGACGAGCGGGCCGCCGCCCCCAAGGAGCCCTTCCTGGACGACTGGGTCTTCGCGGTCGTCTACGGCGGCTTCATCCTCCAGGGCCTCACCCTCGGCACCCTCTTCGTCCTGTACGCACGCGACCGCTGGGGCCGCGTCTGGCGCGGCCGGCTCGGCGAGCTGTCCGCCCGCACCTCCGGGCCCGGCGTGCGGGCCGTCGCCCTCGCCGGCGCCGTGGTCGCGCTCCTTCCCGCGGCGGTCCAGCTGATCTGGCTCTCCGGCTCCACCACGGGCCTCTCCGCCCGGCGGGCGGCCGAACGGGACCCGGACTTCTACGTCCTGAGCGCCGTGCACCTCGCCTTCCTCGTCGCCGCCGTCGTCTTCACCCTCCTCCTCGTCCTGCGCCGGCCCACGCGGCTGGGCGTGCGGCCCGTCCTCGCCCTGGCCTGGGTCTCCACCGGCGCGATGGGCTGCTGGGGCGCCTACATGTCGCTCGTCGCGCTCCAGCCCGAGACCGATGTCGCCAAGCAGGTCCCGGCCCTCGCACAGCTGTCCTACGCTGGCCAGATGATCACCGGGTTCCTGCTGGCCGCGTGCGTGGCCTTGTTCCTGCGGCGGCGGAGCGCCGCGGCGTGAGACGGTGCGCGGTCGCCCTGTTCGGGCAGCGGGCCAGGCTGCGCTGGCTCCATCTGGTCCTCGGCGGTGCCCTGTTCATGCCGTACTGGCTCGTCGGCACCGTCTTCCTGGCGGCGTGGCTCGACTCCCCGGGGATGTTCGGGGGCAGCCTGGCCGTGCAGTTCGGGGCGTACGCGGTCGGGCTGCCGCTCGCCGCGGTCACCGCGCTGTTCCCGCTGGCCCGGCCCATGTCGGTGGCCGTGGCGCGGGCGCTGTGCGGGGTTCCGGCGGACCGCCTCGCGGACGGTCCGGCCCGGGGCCGCGCCGCGAAGGCCCGGACGGCCGGCTGGTTCACGCTGCACGTGGGCGTCGGCGCGCTGATCAGCGGGGCGTCCCTGGCCCTGCCCCCGTTCGCGGTCTCGCTGGGGGCGCTGCCGTTCTCGCCGGCCCTGCGGGAGTCGGAGCTCGGCCGGTTCTGGGGGCTCGACCGGCCCTGGCTTCTCTGGCTGGCGCTCCCCGGGGGGCTGCTCATGCTGCTCGCCCTCGCCGCGACCGCCGCCGCGAGCGGGGCGCTGCTCGCCCGGCTGGCGCCCCGGCTGCTCGGGCCGAGCCCGACGGACCGGCTCCTGGCGGCCGAGCGGCGCGCGGCGGAGGCCGAGTCGCGCAACCGGCTCGCCCGCGAGCTGCACGACTCGGTCGGCCACGCCCTCAGCGCGGTGACCCTCCAGGCGGGCGCGGCCCGCCGGATCCTCGACTCGGGCGACGCGGCCGATCTGGAGTTCGTCCGGGAGGCGCTGACCGCGATCGAGGAGACCACCCGGCGCACGGTCGGGGAGCTGGACTGGGTCCTCGGCCTGCTGCGGCGCGGCGGAGAGGTCGAGGAGGGCGCGGGTCCCGGGCTCGACGCCCTGGAGGCGCTCGTGCGCGGCGCCGGACCGCGGGTGGCGCTGACGGTGGACGGGGTGCTCGGCCCCGTACCGGAGGCGCTGTCCCGCGAGGCGTACCGGATCGTCCAGGAAGGGCTGACGAACGCGGCCCGGCACGCGGGCGGCACGCCCGTCACCGTTCGGCTCGACGCCCGTACCGAGGAGTTGGAGATCACCATGGAGAACCCCCTGCCCGAGCGGCCCCCGGTCGCCCGTCCGGACGGCGGGCGCGGCCTGCTCGGGGTCGGCGAGCGGGCCCGGCTGCTCGGCGGCACCGTCGAGGCCGGCCCGGTGGACGGCGTGTGGCGCCTCGCGGTGAGGATCCCCCGGTGAGCGCGGCGATTCGCGTGGTGCTCGCCGACGACGAGCGGATGGTGCGGACGGCCCTGCGGGTCATCCTGGACGCGGAGCCCGATCTGGAGGTCGTCGGCGAGGCCTCGACGGGCGCCGAGGCGGTGTCGGTGGTGCGGGCGGCGCGGCCGGACGTCGTGCTGATGGACGTGCGGATGCCGGAGATCGACGGGATCCGGGCGACCGAGCAGATCCTCGCCGGGATGGCGGAGCCGCCCCGGGTCGTGGTCGTGACGACCTTCGAGAACGACTCCTACGTGTACGACGCGCTGCGCGTCGGCGCGGCCGGCTTCCTGCTGAAGCGGGCGGCGGCGGAGGAGCTGGTGAGCGCGGTCCGGCTGGTCGCCCGGAGCGACTCGCTGCTCTACCCGGCGGCGGTCCGGGGCCTGGCGGCCGAGCACGCCCGGCGCGCTCCGGCCCCCGCTCCCTGGGCGGCCCGGCTCACCGAGCGGGAGGCGGAGGTCCTGCGGCACGTGGCGACGGGCCTGACGAACGCCGAGATCGCCGAGCGGATGGGCGTCGGTCCGGCGACGGTGAAGTCGCACGTGGCGGCGGTCCTGGGGAAGCTCGGCGCCCGGGACCGGACGCAGGCGGTGATCCTGGCGTACGAGTCGGGGTTCGTGCGGACGGGGTGAGGCACCGGTGCGGCCCGGCTGCCGGGACGGACCTGCATGAAGGTTCCCTGAGAAACCGCACACATCCGGAACGTCCGCCACCGGCTTGTTCGTCCCCCTTGGTGCGATGAACAAGACGATCAGGCACACGTCGGTCTTCGTGCTGGTCCTGGTGCTCGCCCTCCTGGGGCGGGCCACCTGGGTGCAGTTCTACGAAGGCCAGGCGCTGGCGGACGACTCGAAGAACCGGCGGAAGACCATCGCGCAGTACGCGCAGCCGCTGGGCAACATCGTCGTGGCCGGTTCGCCGGTCACCGGCTCGAAGAGGACGGAGGGAGGCGATCTCGCGTACAAGCGCACCTACACGGACGGCGAGCTGTACGCGGCGGTCACGGGCTACAGCTCGCAGGCGTACGGCGCCACGCAGCTGGAGGGCATCTACGACGACGTCCTCGACGGCACCGACGACCGGCTGAAGAACCCGGTGGACGCGGTGACGCGCTCGCAGCAGAAGCCCGGGACGGTCGTCACCACGATCGACCCGGACGTGCAGAAGGCCGCGTACGAGGCCCTCGGGAGCAAGAAGGGCGCGGCCGTCGCGGTCGACCCCGCCACCGGCCGGATCCTGGGCATGGTGTCCACCCCCTCGTACGACCCGTCGAAGATCGCCGGGACGGCCGACGGCGCCGCCTGGAAGGAGCTGATGAGCGACGAGGACAAGCCGTTGGTCAACCGGGCCCTGCGCCAGCCGCTCCCGCCCGGCTCCACCTTCAAGCTGGTCGTCGCGGCGGCGGCCCTGGAGGACGGCCTGTACGGCTCGGTCGACACGGCGACGAAGAGCCCCGACCCGTACACCCTGCCGAACACCCGGACCGTGCTCAAGAACGAGAACGCCTCCGCGCCGTGCGAGAACGCCACGATCCGTACCGCGCTCCAGTACTCCTGCAACAACGTCTTCGCCAAGATGGCCGCCGACCTGGGACAGGACAAGGTGAAGGCGACGGCGGAGAAGTTCGGCTTCAACGACGCCGAGCTCGACGTCCCCGTCCGCGCCTACGCGAGCGTCTACCCCTCGGGCATGGACGCGGCGCAGACGGCGCTCACCGGCATCGGGCAGTTCGACGTGACGGCCACCCCGCTCCAGATGGCCATGGTGTCGGCCGCGATCGCCAACGACGGCCTCCTGGCCGCCCCGCACATGGTCTCGGAGGTCGTCGACTCCGACGGCGACGCCCTCACCTCCTTCGACGACGGGGACACCACCCGGATCGTCTCCTCCTCGACGGCGGAGCAGCTGCGGAGCGCCATGCGGACGGTCGTGGAGAAGGGCACCGGCACGAACGCGGCGATCTCCGGGGCCGAGGTCGGCGGCAAGACGGGCACGGCCCAGCACGGCGAGAACAACAGCAAGACGCCGTACGCCTGGTTCACCTCCTACGCGAAGACCCCCTCCGACGGGAAGCAGCCCGGGAAGCAGGTCGCCGTCGCGGTGATGATCGAGGACTCGGGCGCGGCCCGCTCCGAGGTCAGCGGCAACGGCCTGGCGGCCCCCGTGGCGCAGAAGATGATGGCCGCGGCGCTGAAGTGACGTGGGACGGGGGCCCGATTGGCTCTGGGCCCCCGTCACACGATATGCAAGGTCACGCTCGCCCGTCCGAGCACGCATTCGAACGCCATCGAGTCGCTGACCCTGCTTCCCCTCGCGGAGGACCGCCGTGCGCCTGCCCCGTTCCCTGTCCGGCTGGACCATGGCGGTCTTCGGCGTGCTCGCCGCCGCGCTCGGCGTGGTGGGCCTGGTCGCCCCGGACGCCCTGCTCACGGTCATGGGCTTCGCCCCGGTGCCCGAGGGCGAGCGGGCGGACGGCGACCACACCCTGGTCTTCCTGACGGCCTCCTCGATGGCCGCGCTCAACATGGGCGTCTACTACGTCCTGGCCGCGCTCGCCGACTGGAAGCCCTTCTTCCGTTGGACGGTCCCCTTCCGCCTCCTCACCTGCGCGGTCTTCACCCTCGCCGTCGTCACGGGCCGCGCCCCGGCCGGCTTCCTCGGCGTGGGCCTCTGGGAAGGGCTCGGCGCCGTGGTGACGGGGGCGGCGCTGCGGTACGAGGGGCGGGCCGCCGCGGCGACGGAATAGGGCAGGTGCCCGATCCGTCGGGGCCTCCTCAGAGGTCAGGCTGCGGGCATGCGTTGGTATCTGACAGGCATCGTCGTGTCCGGATTCGGTTCGACGGCCATGTGGCTGGTCTCCGGGATCTGGGTCAAGTCCCTCACGGGTTCGGACAGCCTGGCGGCGCTCGCCGCCTTCGCCCTGTGGGCGCCCGTCCTCGTCGGTCCGCTGCTCGGCACGCTCGCCGACCGGGTGCGCCGACGGCCCCTGCTCGTCGTCCTCAACGCGGCGACGGCGCTCCTGCTGCCCGTGCTCCTGTGGGTGGAGTCGGCGGACCGGGTGTGGCTGCTGTTCGCGGTGCTCGTGCTGTACGGGGCCCAGGGCGCCGTCCACGAGGCCGCCGAGCAGGCGCTCGTGGCGACGACGCTCGACGAGGCGCGGCTCGGCACCTTCAACGGGCTCCGGATGACCGCGAACGAGTCGACGAAGCTGATCGCGCCGCTCGTGGCGGCGGGGCTCTTCGCCCGGTACGGGGGCGGCCCGGTCGCCCTCCTCGACGCGGCGAGCTTCGCGCTCGCGGCGGTCCTCTTCGCGCTGATGCCGGTCCGGGAGGAGCGGCCCGCGCGGCCCGCGCGCCGGAACTGGTGGCGGGAGACGGCCGGGGGCGTACGGCTGCTGCGGGCCTCGCCGGTGCTCCGGCCGCTGGTGGCGACGGGCGGGTTCACGATGCTGCTCGCGGGGGTGAACGGGGCCGCGATCTACGCCGTGGTGGACGGCGGGCTCGGGCGCTCCCCCGCGTACGCCGGCGTGCTGTACGCGGTGCAGGGCGCGGGCTCGGTCCTCGCGGGCCTGTTCGCGGGGCCGCTGCTGCGCCGGGTCCCGGAGCGGGAGGTGGCGGCCGTCGGTCTCGCGGTGTTCGCGGTGGCGGTGGGCGTGCGGGCGCTGCCGTACGGGGTGACGGCCCTCGTGGCGAGCGCGGTGATCGGCCTGGGGATGCCGTGGGTCCTCGTCGCCGTCATGACGGCGGTCCAGCGGGAGGCCCCGGCGGAGGCGGTGGGCCGGGTGGCGGCGACCGCGCACACCCTGGTCTTCGCCCCGAACGCGCTGTCCATCGCGTTCGGCGCCGGTCTGGTCGCGGTGGTCGACGTACGGATCCTCCTGCCGGTCCTGGCACTGGCGGGAACGGCCTGGGCCGCCGGGCTCGCGGTGCGGGGCCGGCGGCGGGACGGGCGCCCCGGGACCGGCCGGGGTGACGACGGACCCGGCCGGGGCGACGACGGACCCGGGCGGGGCGACGACGGACCCTGGCGGGGCGACGGCGCCGGGGACGGCCGGGTGGACGGGCTCGCGGTGCGGGGTGGGCAGGGGGCGGGGAGCATGGAGGGAGGCGCGTAGGGCGGCGGGAGGAGGGCAGTGTGACGGCCGGTTCCTTCCCGGAGACGGCGGGGCGGGCGAGTGTGCCGTTCGACGCCAAGGGGCTCCTCGACATCCTCGGGGTCGCGGCCGTCGTCATCGACGCGCGCGGCCGGATCGTGCTGTGGAGCCCGCAGGCGGAGGCCCTCTTCGGCTACCGCGCGGACGAGGCCCTCGGCCGGTACGTGGCCCGGCTGATCGTCGGCGCCGAGCACCGCGAGGAGGCGATGCGGCTCTTCGGCGAGGTGCTGCACGGCGGCGCGACCTGGGCGGGCACCTTCCCCGTACAGCTCAAGGACGGCAGCACCCGCGAGGTGGAGTTCCGCAACATGCGGCTCACCGACGACCTGGGGGGCCTGTACGCGCTGGGGATCGCCGCCGACCGCGCCGTCGTCGAACGCGTCGAGACCGGCCTCGCCCTCTCCGACCGGCTCGTCTCCCAGTCGCCCATCGGTCTCGCCGTCCTCGACACCGACCTGCGGTACGTCCTCGTGAACCCGGCCCTGGAGCGGATCAACGGCGTCACCGCCGAGCTGCACATCGGGCGCCGGATCTCCGACATGCTGCCGGGGGTCGACGCGGCGGCGCTGGAGAAGGCACTGCGCGAGGTCCTCGCCACGGGCCGGCCGCTGCTCGACCGGCCGACGTCCGGGCGGACCCCGGCAGACCCCGAGCACGAGCACTCCTGGTCGGTGTCCTTCTACCGCCTGGACGGGCCCGAGGGCAGGGTCCTGGGGGTCGCGGTCTCGGTGATCGACGTGACCGAGCGGCAGGACGCCGACGCGGAGGCGGACCGGTCCCGGCGGCGGCTCGCGCTCGTCGCGGACGCCTCGGCGCGGGTCGGCACCACCCTGGAGGTGGACCGTACGGCCGACGAGCTCGCCGGGGTCGTGGTGCCCGAGCTCGCGGACATCGCGGCCGTCGACGTCCTCGACTCCGTCCTGGCCCTGCGCAGGCCCGGGGCCCCCGAGGCGGGCCCCGAGCTGTTCCGCGCGCTCGCGGTGAAGGCCTCGGGGCCGACGGAGGCGCTGCCGGCCGCGGACCCTCCCGGGGCGGTGGCGATGTACGGGGCGGACCGGCTCGTCACCCGCTGCGTGCACACGGGGCTGCCGGTCCTCGTCGAGCACGTCGGTCCCGGTGACCTGCCCCGGATCGCCCGGAGCCCGGAGGCCGCGGCCCAGCTCCGCCGGGCCGGGGTCCACTCCTACCTGGCGGTGCCGCTCATCGCGCGCGGAGAGGTGCTCGGCGCGCTCGACCTCAAGCGGGACCGCAATCCGCTGCCCTTCGACGGCGACGACGTGCTGCTCGCCACGGAGCTCGCCGCCCGCGCCGCGGTCAGCATCGACAACGCCCGCTGGTACCAGAGCGTGCGGAACTCCGCGGTGACGCTCCAGCGCAGCCTGCTGCCCGGCACCCCGCCGGAGCGCGCGGGCCTGGAAGTCGCCGCCCGCTACCAGCCCGCGCAGGCGTCGAGCGAGGTCGGCGGCGACTGGTACGACGTGATCGGACTGCCCGACGACAAGACGGCGCTCGTCGTCGGGGACGTGATGGGCAGCGGGATCGACGCGGCGGCGACGATGGGGCGGCTGCGCACGGCCACCTGCGCGTTCGCGGACCTCGACCTGTCGCCGGCGCAGGTGCTGCGGCACCTGGACCGGATCACGGCGGGCCTGGAGCACTACATCGCGACCTGCCTCTTCGCGGTGCACGACCCGCGCCTGGGCCGGTGCCGGATCGCAAACGCGGGCCATCTGCCGCCCGTGCGGATCCCCGCGGACGGCCCGGCCGAGCTGGTACGGCTCTCGACCGGGGTGCCGCTGGGGGTGGGCGGCGGCACCTTCCGGACGGCCCGGATCCCCTTCCGCCCCGGGGACGTGCTCGTCCTCTACACGGACGGCCTCGTCGAGACCCGTGACGCGGCGATCGACGACCGGCTCGCGGTGCTCGTGGGACTGCTCGACGGAGCGCGCGGCCCCCTGGAGGAGACCTGCGACATGCTCCTCACGGCGCTGCGGCGGCCGGGCGCGGCGGACGACGTGGCGCTGCTCCTCGCACGGAGCACGGCATGAGCGCGCGGAAGGCCCGGAAGTCCGGGGACGGCACGACGGGGCTGCGGAGCGTCGCGGGCCAGGTCTTCGCCCTGGAGGCGCTGATCGCCCTCCTGGTCATCGCGGCGGCGGTCTTCGTCGTCTTCCACCAGGCGCAGCGGGACACCGAGCGGGACGCCCGGATCCGGTCGCTCTCGGTCGCGGAGGCCTTCGCGCACGCGCCGGGCGTCGACGAGGCGCTGACCTCGCCGGATCCGACGGCCTTGCTCCAGGCCCGGGCGGAGGCCACCCGCCTGGCGACGGGCGTCGACTTCATCGCGGTCCTGAGCCCGGCCGGGGTGCGGTTCACGGACTCGCAGCCGGAGCTGATCGGCCGCGTCGCCACCGGGGACCTCACGCGCGCGACGGTCGACGGCGAGTCCTTCACCGAGCTCTTCCGGGGCGCGCCGAACGACGCGGTACGGGCCGTGGTCCCGGTGGTGGACGAGCAGGGCAAGATCGTCGGCATGGTCAGCAGCGGCATCGAGGTGGAGAGCATCTCGGACGCGCTGCGGGGGCGGCTGCCGCTCCTGGCCGGCGCGGCGGCCGGGGCGCTGGCGCTCGCCGTGGGCGGGGCGGGACTGGTGAGCCGGCGCCTGCGGCGGCAGACGCACGGCCTCGGGCCCGCCGAGATGACCCGGATGAAGGAGCACCACGAGGCGGTCCTGCACGCCGTGCGCGAGGGCGTCCTGATCGTCGGCCCCGACCACCGGCTGCTGCTCGCCAACGACGAGGCGCGCCGGCTGCTCGGTCTGTCGGCGGAGGCGGAGCGGCGGCACGTCTCGGAGCTCGGCCTCGATCCCCGTACGGTCGAGCTCCTCACCTCGGGGCGGGCGGCCACCGACGAGGTGCACCGGGCGGGCGACCGGCTGCTCGCGGTGAGCGTGCGCCCGACGCTGACCGGCGGCGCCGATTCCGGGAGCGTCATGACGATGCGGGACACCACCGAGCTGGCCGCCGTGACCGGCCGGGCGGCGGTGGCCCGCGGCCGGCTCCAGCTGCTGTACGAGGCGGGGGTGCGGATCGGGACGACGCTGGAGGTCGTACGGACCGCGGAGGAGCTGGCGGAGGTGGCGGTGCCGCGGTTCGCGGACTTCGCGACCGTGGAGCTCCTCGAACCGGTGCTGCGCGGGGAGGAGCCCCCGGCCGACGCGGGCACGATGACGGAGATGCGGCGGACGGCGATGAGCGGGCTGCGGCCGGACCAGCCGCTCCAGCCGGTCGGCGAGACCATCCGCTTCGAGGTGACCGGCGCCCCGATGGCGGTCGCACTGGCCGCGGGGCACGCGGTGGCGCAGCCGGAGCTGGCGGCGGCGGAGGCCTGGCGGGCGCAGGACCCGGAGGGGGCGGCGCAGGCCCTCGCGTACGGGATGCACTCGCTGCTGACGGTGCCGCTGCTGGCCCGTGGGGTGGTCCTCGGGATGGCGAACTTCTGGCGGGCGGACACCCCGGAGCCCTTCGGGGACGAGGACCTGTCGTTCGCGGAGGAGCTGGCGGCGCGGGCGGCGGTGGCGATCGACAACGCGCGGCGGTTCACGCGGGAGCACGCGATGGCGGTGACGCTCCAGCGGAGCCTGCTGCCGAGGGTGCTGCCGGACCAGAGCGCGGTGGAGGTGGCGTACCGCTACCTCCCGGCGAAGGCGGGGGTGGGCGGCGACTGGTTCGACGTGATCCCGCTGCCGGGGGCGCGGGTGGCGCTGGTGGTGGGCGACGTGGTGGGGCACGGGCTGCACGCGGCGGCCACGATGGGACGGCTGCGGACGGCCGTGCACAACTTCTCGACGCTCGACGTGCCCCCGGACGAGCTCCTGGGCCATCTCGACGAGCTGACGGGCCGGATCGACCACCGCGAGTCGGAGGGCCCGGACGCCGAGGGGCGGCGGCGGGAGGAGGGCATCACGGGCGCGACCTGCCTGTACGCGATCTACGACCCGGCTTCCGGGCGGTGCGCGGTGGCGAGCGCGGGGCACCCGGGGCCGGCGCTCGTCGGCCCGGACGGGAAGGTGGAGTTCCCCGAGCTGGCGCCGGGGCTGCCGCTGGGGCTGGGACTGGGGGACGCGCCCTTCGAGACGACGGAGCTGGTGCTGCCGGAGGGGAGCAAGCTGGTCCTCTTCACGGACGGGCTCCTGGAGGACCGGGCGCGGGACCTGGACACGGGTCTCACACTGCTGCGGTCCACGCTCGCCCGCCGGGACCGGAGCCCGGAGCAGACCTGCGCGGACGTCCTGGCGACGCTGCTCTCCTCCTCGCCGAGCGACGACATCGCGCTGCTCGTGGCGGAGACCCGGCTGCTCGACCGGGAGCGGATCGCGGAGTGGGAGGTGGTGCGGGACCCGTCGGCGGTCTCGCCCGTACGGAACGCGGCGGCGGCCAAGCTGTCGGAGTGGGGGCTCGACGGACTCGCGTTCACCGCGGAGCTGATCCTGAGCGAGCTGATCACGAACGCGGTGCGGTACGGCGCCGATCCGGTCCGGGTGCGGCTGCTCCACGACCGCACGTTGATCTGCGAGGTCTCGGACGGCAGCAGCACGTCCCCGCACCTGCGGCACGCGACGACGACCGACGAGGGCGGCCGCGGGCTGTACCTGGTGGCGCAGTACGCGGAGCGGTGGGGCACGCGGTACGGCCGCCGCGGCAAGACGATCTGGGCCGAGCTGCGGGTGGACGACACGGACGCGGGCCCGATGGCGGCGACGGTGGTGCCGGACCTGGACGCGCTGGAGGACCTGGCCTGGTGAGGGGGCGGCCGACGCCCTGTGAGGGGGCGGCGCCCGGCGAGGGGCGGGCCGGTGAGGCGGGCCGGTGTGGAGCGGGCCGGCGCCCGAGCCGGCCCCCCGAGGGGCAGGCCGACGTCCACCTGCCCGCCCTCTGGTATACCAAGCAGTGGTATACCAGGTGCCTGGACGCCCCAGCCGTGAGCCCGAGGAGAGACCCCGTGACGACCCCGACGCAGCCGACCGGCACCGCGACCGTGTTCCACGACGTACGGCTGCCCTCCGGCGGCCCGGCCGGCGAGCTGATCGCCGTGGACGGTCTGCTCGTGGACGCGGTCCCGCCGGGCGCCGTCGTCGAGCGGGTCGACGGGGGCGGCCGGCTGGCCCTGCCGACGCTGGTCGACGCCCACATCCATCCCGACAAGACGTCCTGGGGCGAGCCCTGGCACAGCAGGCGGCCGGCGCGAGGCATCGCCGAGTACGTCGCCGGGGACGTGGAGCTCGCCCGGGCGCTCCCCACCCCGGTGGCCGAGCGGGCGCTGCGGCTGATGTCGCACGCGGCGGCCCAGGGCACCCGGGCGATGCGCGCCCACGCCGACGTGGCCCCGGCCTACGGCCTCTCCGGGATCGAGGGGGTCGCCGCGGCGGCCGCGCAGCTGGCCGGGGTCGTCGACGTCGAGCTGGTCGCCTTCCCGCAGCACGGGGTGGTCCGCACCCCGGGGGTGGCCGAGCTCCTGGCGGAGGCCGCCGCGAGCGGTCTCGTCACGCACATCGGCGGCATCGACCCGGCCGGGTTCGACGCCGAGGGCGCCGGGGAGGGGGATCAGCTCGGCACGGTCTTCGGGCTCGCCGAGCGCCACGGCCTCGGGCTCGACATCCACCTCCACGACCGGGGCGAGACCGGCCTCGCCCCGCTGCGGGACATCGCCGCCCGCACCCGGGCGCTCGGCCTCCAGGGCCGGGTGGGCGTCGCCCACGCCTTCGCGGTCGCGGGTCTCTCCGCTCGGGAGCTGGACGAGACGGCGGACCTGCTCGCGGGGGCCGGGATCTCCCTCACCACGGTCGCCCTGTCGGAGACGACGATCCTGCCCTTCCGCCGGCTGGCGGAGCGCGGGGTGCGGGTCGGGCTCGGCTCGGACGGGGTGCGGGACAGCTGGAGCCCGTTCGGCGACGCGGACATGCTGCACCGCGCCTGGCTCGCGGGCTGGGCCGTGGACGCACGGCTCGACGAGGACCTGGAGGCCTGCTTCCGCCTCGCGGCCGACGGCGGCGCGGAGCTCCTCGGCCTCCCGAAGGCCGACCTGCGCACGGGCTCCCCCGCCGACTTCATGCTCGTCGACGGCGAGTGCCTGCCCCAGGTGGTGGTCGACCGCCCCCGCCGCGAGCTGGTGGTCCGCGCGGGCCGGGTGGTGGCGAGGGACGGGCGCCTGGTCTGACGGCAAGGCCCCGGCCGTCTGCGAAGATCGTGCGACGGCCGCCGCCCCCACCCCGCCGGACTGGAGCCCTCCCCATGACCGCCCCCCGCCCCGCCGCCCTCGGCCCCGCCGCCGGGGACACCCCCCTGTCCCTGCGGGAGCGGGTGTACGTGGAGCTGCGCGAGCGGATCATCGAGGCGGAGTACCCGGCGGGGACGCGGCTCGTCGAGCGGGAGGTCGCCGACGAGCTGCGGGTCTCCCGGGTGCCGGTGCGGGAGGCGATGCAGCGGCTGGAGTCGGAGGGCTTCCTCTCCGTGCGCCCGCGCCGGGGCTCGGTGGTGGCGGACTTCGGGCCCGAGGACGCCGAGCACCTCTTCGACGTACGGGAGAACCTGGAGGGCCTGGCCGCGCGGCTCGCCGCCCGGAACGCGGACCCCGCGCGGCTGCGCGACCTGGAGCGGCTCCTGGCCCGGGCCCGGAGGGCGGCGGAGGCGGGGCGGCTCCGGGAGACCGTCTCCCTCAACGCCGACTTCCACCGGCGGATCGTCGAGCTCTCCGGCAACCCGCTCCTGGTGGACCTGATGACCCCGCTCGACTCCCGGCTGCGCCGGCTCTTCCGGCTGACCTCGGACCGGTCGGACGGCGAGCCGATGTGCGGGGCCCACGAGCGGCTCTACGCGGCCGTCCGCGACCGGGACGAGGACGGCGCGGAGGCGCTGGCCCGCGCCCATGTCGCGGACACCCGCGTCCTGGCCCGGCGCCTGCTGACGGCCGGGCCGGACACCCGCTGACCTGCAAGGGCACCCCCTAGGGCGTGTTGCGAAAGTCCCGCCTGCCCGACGGCGTCTGGCACGCACGCTCGCCGCGTTGTCGGGATCGCCCCGATACGTCCAGTATCGGGGCGACCCTCCGCCTTGCGATCGCACGCACCAGACGCCGTCGGGCCCGCCCTGCGGGCGGTCGGCGCTACTTTCACAACACGCCCTAGGACAGGTCCGGGCCCGTCTTGTGCAGGGCCGCGCGGACCGCTGCCAGGTCCGCGTCCGAGGCCAGTCCCGCGTGGTAGAGCCGCAGTTCGGTCGCCCCCGCGTCGCGGGCCCGTCCGGCGTCGTGGGCCAGGCGGCCGGGGGCACCGCCCATGCCGGTGACGACGGAGAGGTTGGCGGCGACGACCGTGCCGGGGCCGGCGTGGGCCGCGAAGGCGGCGACCTTCGGGGGGCGTGCGACCACGCCGTCCGCGAGGGCGAGGACGCGGGCCGGGTCCGTACCGGCGTCGGCGCCGCAGCGGTACGGGTCGGGGTCGGCATGCAGCAGGACGCGGAAGCCGGGCGGGGCTGCGGCCCGTACGGCGGCCACGGCGGCCTCCTGGAAGGAGCGGGCGGTCCCGGCGCGCCAGGCCAGGACGGGCGCCTCCAGATCTCCGAGGCCGGACGCGGGGCCGGCGCCGGCCCAGACGGGGGCGAGGGCCCGGCGGACTGCGGCGGCCACCTCGTCGGGGTCGGCGCCGCCGTTCCCGTACCCCTCGCGGCAGGAGGGGCAGAAGCAGAGGGACATGAGGTACTGCTCGCGGTCGCCCAGCGGGACCCCGGAGGTCTTGTCGTGGGCGTGCAGATGGGCGAGGCCGTACCAGCCGCAGGACTCCAGCTCGGTGCCGGCCGCGCCGGGGCGCACGGCGGCCTCGGCCGCCAGGTCGACGAGCAGCGCGCGGACGTCGGGGCGGGCGATGCAGGGGGCCCAGGGGTAGCGGTCGCCGTACGCGTTGACGACGGAGGTCTCGGGGTGCTCGGCGCCGAGCCGGGAGTTGTGGGCGAGGACGACCCAGCTGTGCACGTCGAGCCCGGTGCCGGCGAGGGCTTCGGCGGCCCGGCCGTAGGAGTCGCCGGGGGCCCACTCCCCCGCCGGGTACGGGCGGAGCGCGCGGCCCGCCCAGCGGTCCGGGTCCGGCGGGTAGAGCACGGCGGCGTGCTCGGCGGTGACGATCCGGCGGGCCGGGTGGCGGGGGCTCAGCGCCCGGGTGGAGTGGTAGGCGGCGGCGAGCGTGACCTGCGCGATGCCCAGTTCCGCGAGGAGCCCGGGCGCGGCGGGGTCGCCGTCGACGTCCCAGGGGTAGAGGAAGGCCGCCGCTCTCACGCCCCGGCCTCCTTCAGGAGGGCCCGGCCGCGCTCGACGAGCCGGGCGAGTTCGGCGAGGTGTTCAGGGGCGGGCTCGCTGAGCGGCGGCCGTACGCCTCCGACGTCCAGCCCCTCCATCCGCACCGCCGCCTTGACGAGCGAGACGGCGTATCCCCGGCCCTGGGAGCGGAGTTCGACGAGCGGCCGGTAGAAGCCGTCGACGAGCAGGTCCACGGTCGCCTCGTCGCCGGAGGCGAGGGCGCTGTGGAAGGCGAGGGCGAGGTCGGGGGCGAAGCAGAAGACGGCGGAGGAGTAGAGGGTGACGCCGATGCCCCGGTAGGCGGCGCAGGTGAGTTCGGCGGTCGGCAGGCCGTTGAAGTAGAGCAGGTCGAGGCCCTCGGACCGGACGGCGCTGACGATGCGCTGCATGAGGTCGAGGTCGCCGAGGCCGTCCTTGATGCCGATGACGCCGTCGGCGCGGGCGAGGGCGACGGCCGTCCCGGGGGTGAGGATCGCGTTGTCGCGCTGGTAGACGATGACGTCCAGCGAGGTGGCGGCGGCGAGTTCGGTGTAGTGGCGGAGCAGTCCGGCCTGGTCGGCGACGACGAGGTACGGGGGCATGGCGAGGAGGCCGTCGGCGCCGGCCTCCTCGGCGAGCCGCGCGTACCGGATCGCGAGCGCGGTGCCGTAGCCGGCTCCGGCGACGACGGGGACGCGGCCCGCGGCCTCCTCGACGGCGGCGGCGACGCAGGCCTGGAACTCCTCCGGGGTGAGGGCGTGGAACTCGCCCGTGCCGCAGCAGGCGAAGACGGCCGCGGCGCCCGCGTCGACGCCGGCGCGGACGTGGGCGCGGAAGGCGTCGAGGTCGAGGGAGCCGTCCGGCCCGAAGGCGGTGACGGGGAAGAAGAGCAGGCCGTCGAGCCGGCCGGCGAGCGGGGCAGTGGTCACGGGCGCTCCCAGGAAGTCCGTCGCGTACAGCCGTCCCCCTGCACAGTCGTGCACAGTTCTGACCGTCATCCATATTCTTGAACACCAATGTGCTGCACGCTAGAACAGCCCGGAAGGGCCGGTCAAGAAGAAAGCGCGCCGCATGACGGAGTCTTGACGCCCCGTCGGACCGCTCCCTACCGTGTCCACGGTTGTGAACAACATCCATCCGACGGAGGAGAGCCACTCCATGTCCGCACCCCTCACCGTCCTCCTCACCGGCGCCGCCGGCGGCGTCGGCACGCTGATGCGGGAGCTGCTGCCCCCGTACGGCTACGAGCTCCGCCTGCTCGACGTCGCCCCCGTGCCGGGAGCGCCGGACGCGATCGTCGCCGACCTCGCGGACCGGGCGGCGCTGCGCGAGGCGGTCCGGGGCGTCGACGCGGTCGTGCACCTGGCGGGGATCTCCCTGGAGGCCGACTTCGACAGGATCATGGCCGCCAACATCGCCGGGACGTACCACCTCTACGAGGCCGCCCGCGAGGAGGGCGTCCGGCGCGTCGTCCTCGCCTCCAGCAACCACGCCGTCGGCTTCACCCGCCGCCCGCGCGAGGGCGAGCCGCTCGTCCCGGTCGACACCCCGCACCGCCCCGACACCTTCTACGGCCTCTCCAAGTGCTTCGGCGAGGACCTGGCGCAGCTCTACTGGGACCTGCACGGCATCGAGACGGTCTCCGTGCGCATCGGCTCCTGCTTCCCCGAGCCCACCTCGGTGCGGATGCTCTCGATGTGGCTCAGCCCCGCGGACTGCGCCCGTCTCCTGCACGCCTCGCTCACCGCCGGGTCCGTGGGCCACACCGTGGTGTACGGCTCCTCGGCCAACACGCGCGTGTGGTGGGACCTCTCGGCGGCCCGGGCCCTCGGCTTTGAACCGCAGGACGACTCGGAGGTCCACGCGGAGAAGCTCATCGCCGACAAGGGGCTTCCCCAGCAGGGCAGCGCCGACGACCTCTACCTGGGCGGCCACTTCTGCGTGGACCCGCCGCGCTGGCCGCACTGACGGGCGAGCAGGGACGGACCGACGGCCGCGGGCGGGTGAAGAAGTACGTACGCAGGACCCGGCCGGACTTAAACGGGGGAGCCGGCCGGGGCCCGGGTCACGGGTCGCGCGCTGGCAGACCGGACTCGTCCACGGTAAGCGCGTTCGAAGATCATCGCGAGCCGTTGAACGCGGCCCCTGTCCGGATTGCGCGGCCCGCTCGCACGGCTGCCCGAACACCCCTCACCTGCACGACCTCCCCGGACGCGCCGCACCCGGCGCCCCGGTCCCGGACGCCCTGATCACCCCGACGCCCGCAGGGTGCCGGACGGGGACTCGCCGTACTTCTCGCGGTAGCGCGCGGCGAACCGGCCCTGGTGGGCGAAGCCCCAGCGCCAGGCCACCTCGCTCACGGTCACCTCGTCCGGTGAAGCCGCCCGCAGCTCCTCGCGGACCCGGTCGAGACGGACCTCCCGCACGTACGCCATCGGCGACATCCCCACGTACTCCCGGAAGGACTCCTGCAGGCGGCGCACGCTCACCCGGGCCAGGGCCGCGAGTTCGGTGGTCGTGAAGGGGTGCTCGGGGCGCTCCCGCACCGCGTCCATCGCGCGCTTGACCGGCGCCGGGCGGCGCGCCTCCGCCGGATGGGCGAGCGCCTCGCGCCAGGGGTGCTCGGCGGCCAGCAGCAGCCCGTTGAGCAGCGCCTCCTGGAGCGGCCGCGCGACCAGTTCGTGGTGGGCGAGCCCCTCCCCCGCGAGCGCCTCGTGGGCGACCTGGCGGGCGAAGCGGACCCAGCTCAGGCCGGGGCCGCGCGAGATGTCCAGGCGGGGCTCGAAGGCGAGCGGCCCGCTCACCGGGCGGCCGAGCAGCCGTTCCAGGCGGTCGCGCAGCTCGGCCGCCCCGATCTTCACGGAGAGCGTCCGGCAGTCCCCGCTCCAGCGGTCGAGGAAGGTGTCCCCGGCCGGGTCGAGGAGCAGCGCCTCGCCGGCCGTCGCGACGATCCCGGTGCGGCTGCCCTGACGCATCTCCATCCTGCCGCCGAGCGGCGCGTTCAGGTGGTAGGCGCCGAGCTCCCCGAAGCTCATCCGCACGTCGGCCCCGCAGCTCAGGTCGCCGATGACGAGCGGTCCGAGCGCGACGGTGTCGAAGCGCGCCGCGAAGGGCCTCAGCCGGTCGGTCACGTCCATGCGGTTCGCGTAGTAGCGCGCGTCGAGCTCCTCGCGCGCCTCGTCGACGTCCTCCGTGCGGAACGAACTCCCGCCCACTGTCCCCATGGGTCGAAAGAATATTCATATGACGGATCTGACCGGGAACGGCAGGATGCCCGGCATGCCGAGACCCCAGGGATTCACCTACGAGCGCCGCCGCGACGGCTCCGTCGTCCTCACCCACCACGGACGCGCCGCGGGCGTGCTGCGCGGCGGGCGGGCCGAGAAGTTCCTCGCGGAGGTGGAGGAGGGCGACGCCCAGCTGGTCATGGCGCGGTGGACGGGCGCGTACCGCTTCGGCAACGAGCGGCAGGCCAGGAACCATCCGCGTAACCAGGGTGGCCGAACCCGGCGAGGGTAAGGGAACGGCAAAGCCGTCCGGATCGTTACCCCTGGCATGACCGCTATGACCCCCGGCTCGAACATCCCTCTCACCGCCGCGCGCGTGGCGGTGGACGTCGCCGCCCCGGTGCGGCTCGACGTCTCGGGCCTGCTGCTCGGCGCCAACGGCAAGGTGCGCTCGGACGACGACTTCATCTTCTACAACCAGCCCGCCGGGCCCGGTGTGACCTACCGCTCCGGCGGCGGCACCGCGCCCGACGCGATCGTGGTGGACACGGGCGCGCTCCCGGCCGGCATCGAGAGGATCGTCGTCACGGCGAGCCCCGACGCCGCCGGCCAGACCTTCCAGGGCATCGAGCCCACGGCGACCGTGCGGAACGCGGACGACGGCTCCGTCCTCGCCACCTTCACCCCGCCCCGGCTGGCCACGGAGACCGCGCTGGTGGTCGTCGAGATCTACCTGCGCAACGGCGCGTGGAAGGCCCGCGCCGTGGGCCAGGGATACGCGAACGGGCTGGCCGGCATCGCGACGGACTTCGGCGTCTCCGTGGACGACGAGCCCGCGGCCGCCGCGCCCGTCGCCGCCGCGCCCGTCGCCCCGCCGGCCCCGCCCGCGCCGCCCGTGACGGCCCCGCTGGACCCGCGGATCGCGGCCGCGGCGCCCCCGGCCCCGGCCGCTCCCCCGGCCGCCCCCGCCCCCGTCTCCACCGGCAAGATCAACCTCGACAAGGGCCGGGTCAGCCTCCAGAAGAACCAGACGGTGTCCCTGGTCAAGGGCGGCCGGCCGCTGCTCTCCCAGGTCAAGATGGGCCTCGGCTGGGAGCCCGCGTACCGCGGCAAGGACATCGACCTGGACGCCTCCGTCATCGCGTACGGGCCGCAGCGCAACCACCTGGACAGCTGCTACTTCGGCAAGCTGTCGATCCTGGGCGGCTCGATCAAGCACTCCGGCGACAACCTCACGGGCGAGGGCGCGGGCGACGACGAGGTGATCGTCGTCGACCTCGGCCGGCTGCCCGCCGACGCCACGGGCCTGGTCTTCACGGTCAACTCCTTCTCCGGCCAGAAGTTCACCGAGGTCGCGAAGGCCTACTGCCGGCTGATGGACGCGGCGACCGGCGAGGAGCTGGTCCGCTTCGACCTCACCACCGCCGAGCCGCAGACGGGCGTGATGATGGCCAAGCTCATCAAGCAGTTCTCCGGTGAGTGGGAGATGACGGCGATGGGCGAGTTCGTGAAGTCGCGGACGGTCCGGGGCATGGTGAAGCCGGCCGCCCAGTCGCTCTGAGCGGCGGTCCCACTTCCCTCGCCCCCACTCCTACGAGAAGAGGGCGCTGTAACCGTTGAGGGCGGGCTGGCCGCCGAGGTGGGCGTAGAGAACGGTCGAGTCCCGGCCGATCTCTCCCCGCTCCACCAGGTCGATCAGGCCCGCCATCGACTTCCCCTCGTACACGGGGTCGGTGATCATGCCCTCGGTGCGGGCGGCGAGCCGCATCGCGTCGAGGGTGGCCTCGTCCGGGAGGCCGTACACCCCCGCGTGGTAGCGCTCGTCGAGCTCCACGTCGGCCGCCGTCACCTCGCGCTCGACGCCGATCAGCGCGGCGGTGTCGCGGGCGATCCGGGTGATCTGCTCATGGGTCGGGCCGGGCTTCGCCGAGGCGTCGACGCCGATGACACGGCGGGCCGGGCCGCCCTCCTCGGCGAGCGCGGCGAAGCCCGCGACCATCCCGGCCTGTGTGGAGCCGGTCACCGAGCAGACGACCACCGTGTCGAACCGGACGCCGAGCTCGCGCTCCTGCTCGGCCACCTCGTACGCCCAGTTCGCGAAGCCGAGGCCGCCGAGCGGGTGGTCGGAGGCGCCCGCCGGGATCGCGTACGGCTTTCCGCCCGCCTCCTCGACCTCCCGCAGGGCCTGCTCCCAGCTCTCCTTGAAGCCGATGCCGAAGCCGGCCCGCACGAGGCGCACGTCGGCGCCGGCGAGCCGGCTGATCAGGATGTTGCCGACCTTGTCGTAGACGGGGTCGGGCCAGTCGACCCAGCTCTCCTGCACGAGGACGCAGGCGAGCCCCGCGCGGGCGGCGACGGCGGCGACCTGACGGGTGTGGTTGGACTGGACCCCGCCGATGGAGACGAGGGTGTCGCAGCCCTGGGCGAGGGCGTCGGCGACCAGGTACTCCAGCTTGCGGGTCTTGTTCCCGCCGTACGCGACTCCGGAGTTGCAGTCCTCCCGCTTGGCCCAGAGCGTGGCGCCGCCGAGGTGGTGGGTGAGCCGTTCGAGGGGGTGGACCGGGGAGGGCCCGAAGAGGAGCGGGTAGCGGGCGAAATCGGTGATCGGCAAGACGGCTCCCGGTGGATCGGTGGATGGGCTGCTGGTCGACGCCCCTGCAGGCGCGGGCGCCGGGCACGGGGCGTCAAACCCAAGGCGCCGGGAGTCGGGCTCCGGGCTCCGGGCTCCGGGCTCCGGGCTCCGGGCTCCGGGCTCCGGGCTCCGGGCTCCGGACAGGGAGCCAGGCGCGGGGCGCTACGGGTGGTCGGCGGGCGCCGGGATGCCGGTGACCTCGGCCACCTCCACGGCGTCGTCCGCGAGCTGTTCGAGCGCCGCCCAGATCTCGGTGGTGATCCGGACCGCCGCCTCCGCGTCACCGCTCTCGCACGCGTCGATCAGCCGGGCGTGCAGCTCGGCCGAGCCGCAGCTGCCGGAGTCGCCGAAGAGCCGCCGCTCGACGCGGCGGATCAGCGGGGTGTAGCGCGCGATGGTGGCGGCGGCGGCGTGGTTGCCGCTGGCGACGACGAGGACCTGGTGGAGCTCGTCGTCGGCGCGGAGCGCGGCCTCGACGTCGGAGTCGCGGACGGCGGCCGCGAAGCGCGCGTTGGCCTCGCGCATGGTCCGGACGCCCTCCGGGCCGAGCAGCGGCACCCCGGTGCGGGCGGCGAGTTCGTGCATGACGCGCACGACGGAGGCGGCGTCCCGGACGACCCGGCTGACCGGCCGGGTGACCCGGGTGTAGCTCTGCGGTTTGGTCTCGACGAGCCCCTCGTCGCAGAGCCGGGCCAGGGCCTCGCGCACGGGTGCGCGCGAGAGCCCGAGGAGGTCGGCGAGGTCGGCGTCCTTCAGCGCGGCACCGGGGGCGAGGTCGCCGCGCACGATGGCCTCGCGCAGTGCCTCGTACGCCCGGTCGCGCAGCAGGGTCCGGCCCACGGGCCGCAGTGCGTCCATGGGCTGACATGTTAGATGTCAGCTCATGGACCTGACCAGGGGTCAGAGGGGCAGACCGGGAGGTCCGGAAGGGCAGACCGGAGCCCCCCGGAAGGCCCGTCGGCGGATCAGCGGCGGGGCTGGCGGCGCCAGGGGCCGGTGATCGCGAGCAGGATGCCCGGCTCCTGGATGTTGGCGAAGAGCGTCCCGCCGTCGGGCGAGAAGCAGACCCCGGTGAACTCGGCGTCGTTGAGTTCGTTGCGGGCGATCGGGTACGTCCGGCCGGAGTCGGTCGCGCCGAAGAGGTGCTGCAGGCCGCGGCCGTCCTCGGCGATGACGATCCCGCCGTGCGGGGAGACGGTGATGTTGTCGGGGCCGTCGAAGGCGCCGTCCTCGCCGGGCGTCTCGTTCACGCCGAACATCACCTTGAGGGTGAGGGTCCGGCGCCGGGGGTCGTAGAACCAGACCTGGCCGTCGTGCGAGGGGCCCGGGCTCCACTCCGTGCGCGCGAAGGAGGAGACGACGTACGCGCCGCCGTCGGCCCACCACATTCCCTCCAGCTTGCAGCCGCGGGTGATCGCGCTGTCGGCGAACTGCTTGCGGATGGGGACGGTGCGGGCGTCGCGGTCGGGGACGTCGACCCAGTCCACGCCGAGGACGGTGCCGATCCTGGTGGCCTGGGAGAGGTCGGCGACGAAGCGGCCGCCGGAGTCGGTGCACTTGAAGGCCTGGAGCACACCGGCGTCGTCGGCGAGCGTACGGAGCTTTCCGCGTCCGTGCTCGAAGCCCTTCGGCGGCACCCAGCGGAAGAGCAGGCCGAAGGGCAGGGCGGCGTCCTCGGTGAGGTAGGCGTGGCCGCGCTTGGGGTCGATGACGACGGCCTCGTGGTCGAAGCGGCCGAAGGCCTTGATCGGCTTCGGGTCGAGGTTGGCGTCCCGGTCGTAGGGGTCGACCTCGAAGATGTAGCCGTGGTCCTTGGTCATGCCGTTGACGCCCGCGAGGTCGGAGTTCTCCTCGCCGGTCAGCCAGGTGCCCCAGGCGGTGCTGCCGCCCGCGCAGTTGGTGGAGGTGCCGGCGAGGGCGACCCACTCCGCGACCGTGCCGTCGCGGTGGACCTCGACGACGGTGCAGCCGCCGGGGGCGGTCGCGTCGTAGACGAGCCCCTCGGTGAGCGGGACCGGGTGGGGCCAGTTCGAGCGGGGGCCGTAGAGCTCGTGGTTGTTCACCAGGTACGTGGCGCCGCGCGGGCCGGGGAAGGCCGCGGTGCCGTCGTGGTTGGAGGGGGTTAACTCGCCGCTCTCCAGACGGGTGACGCCGCTGTGGGTGACGACGCGGTACGAGAACCCGGCCGGCAGGGCGAGGACGCCCTTCGGGTCGGCGACGAGCGGCCCGTACCCCAGCGCGTGGCCGTGGCCCTCGCCGCGCCCTGCTCCCTGTGCCTCCGGCTCGTCGGAGGCGAGCGCCTCGGGCGCGGTGGCGAGAGCACCGACGACGCCGGTGAGGGCGAGCCCCGCACCGGCGACGGCGGACTGTCTGGTGAACTGTCGGCGATTGAGCGGCATGGTGTAAGGGTCTCCCTGTTGCGGGTGGATCATGTGGACACCCTCCCGTGCCCCCACGAACACGAGCTAAACACCGCGGGAACGAGCCCGGTCACCACGCCGGTACCACCGTCCGGAAACCGATGCCCATCACCCGGAACCGACCGGAAATCGCCCGGAGCGGGCCGGAACCGACCGTCAGGCGCCCGACCGCGAGCGGGCCTTGAAGGCCGACTTGCGGGCCTCCTTCGCGGCCGTCTTGTCCCGGTGCAGCCGGCCCATCGCCTCCAGGACCTCCGCCGTCGCCGGGTGCTCCACCCGCCACGCCGCCTCGAAGAAGCCGCTGTGCCGGCCGGTGAGCCCCTCGATCAGCTCCTGGACCTCCGCCAGGTCGCCGTCCGCGTCGAGCTGCGCCGCGATCGTGTCGATCGCCAGCCAGAAGATCATCGACTCGGAGGGCGCGGGCACGTCCGCCGCGCCCCGCTCCGCGAGCCAGACCCGCGCCAGACCGCCGAGCTCCGGGTCGTCCAGGACCTCCCGGACCGCGGGCTCCGCCTCGGTGCCCACCAGCGACAGCGCCTGCTGGCAGTGGAGGCGGCGCAGCGGCGAGCCCGCGTCCGAGCCCCGCGCGGCGTGCAGCAGCTCCCGCGCCGCGGTCTCGACGTCGCGGCCTTCGAGCCACGCGGTGGTCTCGGCGCGCGCGGCGCTCTCCGGGTAGCCGGCGATCCCGCCGAGGAGCGCGTCGGCGCCCTTGTCCGCGAGGTCGCCCACGGCGGGGGCGTCCACGCCGGCGTCGAGCATCCGGGCGCGGACGCCGTGGAGGCCGAGCGGGGTGAGCCGGACCAGGCCGTAGCGCGAGACGTCCTCGTCGTCGAGCGGTGCGGCGGGCGCCGCGAGCTCGTCGTCCGCCTCGGCCATCAGGGCCTCGTCGACGGGCTGGTACTCGACGAGCCCGATGGCCTCCAGGAGGCGGAACTGCTCGTCGAGCTGCATCATCGCATCCGAGACCTGCTGCAGCACGTCGTCGGTCGGTTCGCCCATGTCGTCGGGGACGACCATCGAGGCGGCGAGCGCGGGCAGCGGCACCGGGCCGTCGCCGGGTCCGCCCTCGCTGACGGTCAGCAGGTAGAGGTTGCCGAGCACGCCCTCCAGGAACTCGCCCTCCGCCTCGGGGTCCCAGTCCAGGGACGCGAGGTCGATCTCGCCGTCCTCGCCGACGATCGTGTCCAGGTCGTCGAGGACGGGCACGACGGCGTCGGCGAAGACCGCGTCGAAGCCGTCCAGCCAGATCGCGAGGACGTCCTGCGGCGAGCCGCCGGTGACCAGCGCGAGGTTCTCGCCGGGCCCCGCCCCGCCGGGCGTCTCGTCGTCCGCGCCGTCCTCGACCGTCACGAGGCCGGTGTCGACGGCGAGCCGCCAGGCGTCGGCCGCCAGGATCTCGGCGTGCTCGACGGCCTCCTCGTACGCCTCGGTGTCCTCGTCCGCCTCGACGGTGAGGCCCAGGACCTCGACGGCGCCCGGCAGTTGCTCGTCGACGAGCTCGCCGCCCGTGCCGACCCGGGTCTCGGGGCCGGCCCAGCGGGCGAGCAGCACGGCGCGGGCGAGGAGGGGCGCGGCCAGGGCGTCCCGCGCCAGCTCCGCGTCCGCGGGAAGCCGAACGGGGGGAAGGGTGGGCTGCTCCGACATGTGGGGTGTCTCCTCGACGCGTGCGGGTGGGACGGGTGGTGGGACGGAAACGGGACCCCGGAGCCGCCAGGGAGGGGGAGGTCCGGGAAAGAGCGGTACTCAGCGTAGACGCATCCGGGGGGCCGTCCGCCGGTTCACCGATCCGTCAGCCTTCGTACACCCGTCGACTCTTGACAAGTTCCCCCCTCTCGCAAGAGATTGACGCGCGTAGATTCATCTGCCGATCCTCCAAGCACCCTCCGGAGCCCTTGATGTCTTCCTCCATACCGAGATTCGCCGCAGTCTCCGCCGTCGTCGCCGCCGCCCTCGCGGCCGGACTGCTGGCCGGTTCGACGAGCGCCGTCGCCGAGGACGGCGCCGGCGTCCGCGTCCACGACATCCAGGGCACGACCCGCGTCTCCCCGCTCGTGGGGAAGCAGGTCACCGGCGTCACGGGCATCGTCACCGGTGTCCGCACCTACGGCTCGCGCGGCTTCTGGATCCAGGACCCCCAGGCCGACGAGAACCCCGCGACCAGCGAGGGCCTGTTCGTCTTCACCAGCTCGGTCCCGACCGTCGCCGTCGGCGACGCGGTCAGCGTGAACGGCACGGTCACCGAGTACGTCCCGGGCGGTCTGAACTCCGGCAACCAGTCGCTGACCCAGCTCTCCAAGCCCGTGATCACGGTGGTCTCGAAGGGCAACGCGGTCCCGGCCCCGGTGACGATCGCCCCCTGGTCCGTGCCCGACGAGTACACCCCGGAGGGCGACCCGGCCGCCGGCGGCTCGATCAACGGCCTGACGCTGGACCCGGAGACGTACGCCCTGGACTACTACGAGTCCCTGGAGGGCACCAACGTCCGCGTCGGCACCTCGCGGGTGGTCGGCGCCACCGACCCGTACTCCGAGCTCTGGGTGACGGTGAAGCCCTGGGAGAACCGCAACTGGCGCGGCGGCACGGTCTACGGCTCGTACGAGTCCCAGAACACCGGCCGTCTCCAGATCCAGTCGCTGACCCCGATCGCCCAGCAGCCCTTCCCGAAGGCGAACGTCGGCGACTGGCTGACGGGCACGACCGAGGGCCCGCTCGACTTCAACCAGTTCGGCGGCTACACGCTGACGGCCCGCACGCTCGGCAAGGTCGAGGACAAGGGCCTGGAGCGCGAGACCACGGACAAGCAGCACAAGAACGAGCTGGCCGTGGCGACGTACAACGTCGAGAACCTCGACCCGACCGACCCGCAGGAGAAGTTCGACGCCCTCGCGAAGGCGGTCGTCGACAACCTCGCCTCGCCCGACATCCTGGCCCTGGAGGAGATCCAGGACAACAACGGCGCGAAGAACGACGGCACGGTCGCCGCCGACCAGACGGTCAAGAAGTTCACGGACGCGATCGTCGCGGCCGGCGGCCCGGCGTACGAGTGGCGCTCGGTCGACCCGCAGAACAACAAGGACGGCGGCGAGCCCGGCGGCAACATCCGCCAGGTCTTCCTCTTCAACCCCGAGCGGGTCTCCTTCACGGACCGCGCGGCCACGGACGCGAGCTCCGCCACCGCCGTGACGGGCTCGAAGGGCCGCGCGGCCCTGACGGTGTCCCCCGGCCGGATCGACCCGGCGAACACCGCCTGGGACAGCAGCCGCAAGCCGCTCGCGGGCGAGTTCGTCTTCCGCGGCCGCACGGTCTTCGTGATCGCCAACCACTTCGGCTCGAAGGGCGGCGACGAGTCGATCGTCTCGCACCACCAGCCGCCGAACCGTTCCTCCGAGGAGAAGCGCCTGCTCCAGGCGAAGGCCGTCAACACCTTCGTGAAGGACATCGTCGCCCTGGAGAAGCAGGCCGACGTCCTGGTCGTGGGCGACATCAACGACTTCGAGTTCTCCGGGACCACGGAGGCCCTGGCCGACGGCGACGTGCTGTACCCGGCCGTGAAGTCGCTGCCGCGCTCCGAGCGGTACTCGTACGTCTACCAGGGCAACAGCCAGGTCCTCGACCAGATCCTGACGAGCCCGGGCGTGCACCACTTCGAGTACGACAGCGTGCACATCAACGCCGAGTTCGCCGACCAGGACAGCGACCACGACCCGCAGGTCCTGCGCTTCCGCCCGTAGGACGTCCCGCGGGAGCACGCCCCTCGGGAGTGCTCCCCCCGGACGTTCCGGTCACACGCCCGCGCTGAGGCTCAGCGCGGGCGTGTACTTTCGCACCCGGCTGCCGGCGATCCCGGGGTAGTTCGCCACCGCCGCCCAGGCCTCTCCCACCGGGCCGGTGGCCAGACTCATCAGCCACGCCGTGTGGGCCTGCTCGCTCTCCCACTCGGCGAGGTCGAGGGCGCGGGTGCCGTCGACGGAGAGGTGGAACTGGGCAGCGATCGCGCCCGGTATCCGCTGCGACCCCTCGTCCTGGGCCAGCGCGGTGAACACGCTGTCCACCCAGGCTCTCTGGCGTCCGGCGTCCGGCCCGTCGAACTCGACCTCGACGGCCGCGACGAGGCCCGGTACCGCCCCCGCGCTCTCCTCGTTGAGGACGGCGGTCCTGTACGGCGGCGCGTAGCGGTGCGGCTCGACTCTCTCGATCCCGGGGACGGCCGCGTCGATCTCGGCGTCCCGGTCGTCACGGCGGGTGCGGACGAAGTCGTCGTAGGCCTCCTGGGTCGCCCACTGCGCGTAGTGGAGCAGCGTGTCGCCGTCCGCCCCGCAGTAGACGGTGTGTCCGAGCAGCCTCGGGTCCGGCCACTCCCGGCTCTCCCAGGCCTTGCGGACGGCCTCGACGGCGGCGCGCTGGCGCTCGGGGGTGCCGACCGACCAGGTGCTGACGAGGACGGCTTCGACGCCGGGACGGTGGATCTCGGGACGGGCGTCGGGGTGTGCGACGGCGTTCATGGAGGGCTCCCTCTCTTCAGTTGGCCATACCGTCTCGCTTCGGCCATGAACGCGGCATGAAATCCCCTTGTGTGAGACTCGGCAGCATGATTCTCCGCCCCGCCTCCCGCGTCGAACTGCCCGCCGTCCTCGCCCTGCTGGCCGACGAGGAGCGGGTCGTCGACCCCGCCTCGGTCCTCGTCACCGAGGCCTACGAGCGGGCCTTCACGGACATCTCGGCGGACCCGCGCAACGAGATGCTCGTCCTCGTGGACGGCGAACTCGTCGTGGGCTGCCTCCAGATCACGTACATCCCGGGGCTCGGCAAGGGCGGCGCCGAGCGGGCCCTGGTCGAGGCGGTGCGGATCCGGGCCGACCGGCGGGGCGGCGGTCTCGGGCGGGAGCTGATGGAGCGGGCCGTGGCGCGGGCCCGTGCGCGCGGCTGCGCGCTCGTCCAGCTGACCAGCGACAAGCGGCGGACGGAGGCCCACCGCTTCTACGCCTCGCTGGGCTTCGCGCGCAGCCACGACGGCTTCAAGCTGCCCCTCTGAGCCCCCTTCCGAGGCGGGTCAGCCGAGCAGGTGCCCACCGCCGTCCACGAGGAGCACCTCACCTGTGATGTACGAGGCGTGGGCGAGGTCGAAGACGGCCCGGGCGATGTCCTCGGGGCTGCCGACCCGGCGCAGCGGGACGACGTCCGCGACATGGGCCTTGGCCGCGTCGGCGCCGTCGACCCCGTCGAACCAGGGGGTGTCGATGAGCCCGGGCGCGACCGCGTTGACCCGCACGTCGGGGCCGAGGGTCTTGGCGAGGAGCTTCGTCATGTGGTTGACGGCGGCCTTGGAGACCGCGTACGGGATGGAACTGCCGCCCGGCCGGACGCCCGCCTGGGAGGAGATCGTCACGATGCTGCCGCGGGTCTTCCGCAGGTGCGGGACGGCGGCGGTGACGGTCTGCCAGACGCCGATGACGTTGACGTCGTAGAGGTGCCGCCACACGTCGGGCGAGGCGGCTTCGAGGTCGTGGTGCGGGATGAACCGTGTTGTGCCCGCGCAGTTGACGAGGATGTCGAGGCGGCCGAGGCGCTCCACGGTCCGCTCGACGAGCTCCTTGGCCTGGGCTTCGTCCGAGACGTCCGCCCGGAGGTAGACCGCGCCGGGCAGTTCGGCGGCGAGGCGTTCCCCGGCCTCGACGGACCGGGCGGAGTTGACGACGACCCGGATGCCGGCCTCGGCGAGGCGGCGGGCGACGGCGGCCCCGATGCCCGAGGACGAGCCGGTGACGAGTGCGACGCGCTGTTCGCTCATGCGGTGTTCTCCACGTTCTTCACGTTGGTCCAGCGTTCCCCCTGTCGCGCCCGCCGATCATGTTAGACGGCCGCCGCCCGACCCCTCGACCCTTCAGCAGCACTGAATTCTTCGACGAAGAAGAACTAAGTGGACCTTCACGGTCGTGCGCGCCCAGACTGACCGGATGAGCACTGAACGTCCTTTCGGCCGCGCGCTCTGCGCGATGATCACGCCCTTCGCCCCCTCCGGCGCGCTCGATCTCGACAGGGCCGGCGAGCTGGCCGCGCACCTGGTGGCGGAGGGCTGCGACGGACTGGTGCTCAACGGCACCACCGGCGAGTCCCCGACCACCACCGACGCAGAGAAGTCCGCGCTCGTCCGCGCCGTCCGGTCGGCCGTGGGTCCGGCCCCGGCGCTCCTCACGGGCGTCGGCACCGCCGACACCCTGCACACCGCGGAGCTGGCCCGGCAGGCCGCGAAGGCGGGCGCGGACGGACTGCTCGTCGTCACCCCGTACTACAGCCGCCCTCCGCAGGCGGCCGTCGAGGCGCACTTCCTGAAGGTCGCGGACGCGACGGAGCTGCCGGTGATGGTCTACGACATCCCCGGCCGCACGGGCACGCGCGTCGAGCCGGCGACGATGCGGCGGCTCGCCGCGCACCCGCGGATCGTGGCGGTGAAGGACTGTTCGTACGACTTCCTGGCCTCGGCCCGGCTGATCGCGGAGACGGGGCTCGCGTACTACTCGGGCGCCGAGGAGCTGAACCTGCCGCTGTACGCGGTCGGCGGCGCCGGCTACGTCAGCACGGTGGCCAATGTGGCGCCCCGGCAGCTGCGCGCGGTCCTGGACGCCTTCGACGCGGGCGACACCGCGGGCGCGGCCCTGCTGCACGCCCGCGCGCTGCCGCTGGCCGAGCTGATGATGGCCTCGGGGCTGCCCGGCACGGTGACCGCCAAGGCGCTGCTCGGCGGGCCGGTGCGCGAACCGCTGCAGCCCGCCGACCGGGAGACGGTCGACGGGCTGCGGGACGCGCTCGGCGCGCTGCTTCAGGCGGAGTCGGTCGTGTAGGTGCGGCCGAGGATCGCGGCGTGCTCCAGCACGTCCTCCAGTGGATCGTCGATCTGCCCGGTGTGCAGGGAGAGGCTGGGGCCGTTCGTCACGGTCGGCCCGTTGTGCGTGTGCGTCTCGTCCGCCTGGGCCGCGCCGGCCGGCAGCAGCACCGCCACCGCCGTGAGCACCCCGGCGACCGTGGGCTTCGTCCTCATGTCGACTCCTCGCCTTGTCTGCGTACAGTGACTCTGCGTCCTGCCTAACGTCAGGCGTTGACGCAGAGTCACCGCACCCTTTTGGCTACGGAGTCACCACACGGGGCCGGTGCTGGAGGCCCACCACGTCAGTTGTGGCTGTGGAGGATCTCGTTCAGTCCGCCCCAGACCGCGTTGTTCGGGCGGGCCTCGACGGCGCCGGTGACCGAGTTGCGGCGGAAGAGGATGTTCGAGCCGCCGGAGAGCTCGCGGGCCTTGACGATCTGCCCGTCGGGCATGGTGACCCGGGTGCCGGCCGTGACGTACAGACCGGCCTCGACGACGCACTCGTCGCCGAGGGCGATGCCGACGCCCGCCTCGGCGCCGATCAGGCAGCGCTCGCCGATGGAGATGACGACGTTGCCGCCGCCGGACAGGGTGCCCATGGTGGAGGCGCCGCCGCCGATGTCGGAGCCGTTGCCGACGACGACGCCTGCGGAGATCCGGCCCTCGACCATCGAGGTCCCGAGGGTCCCGGCGTTGAAGTTGACGAAGCCCTCGTGCATGACGGTGGTGCCGGCGGCGAGGTGGGCGCCGAGGCGGACGCGGTCGGCGTCGGCGATCCGGACCCCGGCGGGCACGACGTAGTCGGTCATGCGGGGGAACTTGTCGATCGAGGTCACCTGGAGGTGCAGGCCCTCGGCGCGGGCGTTGAGGCGGACCTTCTCGATGTCGTCCACGGCGACCGGGCCGAGCGAGGTCCAGGCGACGTTGGCGAGGAGGCCGAAGACGCCGTCCAGGCTCTGCCCGTGCGGCTTGACCAGCCGGTGGCTGAGCAGGTGCAGGCGCAGGTAGGCGTCGTGCGCGTCGAGCGGCTTGTCGTCGAGCGAGGAGATGACGGTACGGACGGCGACCACCTCGACGCCGCGGCGGGCGTCCACGCCGAGGGCCTTGGCGGCCCCTTCGCCGAGGGCGTTGACGGCCTCGTCGGGGGTGAGCCGCTCGGTGCCGGCGGGGCCGGGCGCGTCGGTCAGCTCGGGGGCGGGGAACCAGGTGTCGAGAACGGAGCCGTCACCGGCGATGGTGGCGAGGCCGGCGGCGACGGCGCCGGTGGTGCGAGGAGCAGTGGTCATGACGGAAAACCTAACGGTCGGGCCCCCGCGCGGGCCAACCGGTCTCAGGGGTCGGTCGAGCGCGTCGGCGGTTCCGACGAGGCCCGGGCCGCGGATTCGGGCGCTTCCTTCAACACCCGGGCCAGCATCTCGCGCGTCTGCTCCTCGTCGTACGCGCCGCCGGTGAGCAGGACCTGGAGGCAGATCCCGTCCATGAGGGCGACCAGGGCGCGCGCGGTGGCGGCGTCGGTCCGGGCGGAGAGCGCGGCGACGACGGACTCGGTCCACTCGGCGGCGACCGGGCGCAGGGCGGGGCGGCGCAGGGCGGCGAGGTAGAGCTCGTACTCCAGCTCCACGCGGGTGCGTTCGCCGCCCAGCCACTCCCCGAGGAGCCGGGCGAGCGCGGCGGCGAGGCCGAGGACCGGATCGGCGAGGGCGGGGCTCTCGCGGATCAGCCGCCCGAGTCCCTCGCCGGCCTCGCGGAGGGCGGCGACGAGGAGCTCGTCGAGGGAGGCGAAGTGGTACGTGGTGGAGCCGAGCGGCACGTCCGCCTCGGCGGCCACGGTGCGGTGGCTCAGGCCGGCGATGCCGGAGCGGCCGACGACCCGGAGGGCCGCGGCGACGATCCGCTCGCGCCGCCCGGGGTCGTGGCGGCGGGCGCGGGCCATCAGTGCGCGCCCCCGAGGTTGAGGACGGCGACCCCGGCGACGATGAGGACGATCCCGGCGATCTTGGCGAGGCTGAGGGTCTCCCCGAGGAAGAGGACGCCGATCGCGGCGACGGCGGCGGTGCCGACGCCGGACCAGATGGCGTACGCGGTGCCGACCTGGAGCGTCTTGAGGGCCTGCGCGAGGAGCGCGAAGGCGATCAGGTAGCCCGCGCCGGTGATCACCGAGGGCCAGAGCTTGGAGAAGCCGTCGCTGTACTTCATCGAGGTGGTGGCGAGGATCTCCGCCACGATGGCGCCCGCCAGGAGTCCGTATCCCATGTGTACGAGCGTACCCATCCTTGTGTACACCCGTACACAAGAAATACGTACAGGTGTGCGCAACGGCTACCGATACGGTGTCCCGCATGACGTTCCCGCCAGTGCCGCCGCCCTACGGCTACGGCTATCCGCCGCCGCCTCCGAGACCCGGGGTCATACCCCTGGCACCCCTCACCCTCGGGTCGATCCTCTCCGGCACCTTCGCCGCCTTCGGACGCCACTGGAAGCAGCTGCTCGGCGTCACCGCCGCCGTCTACGGCACGGCGCTCCTCTTCGTCGGCGCGGCCGTCGGCATCGCGTACGCGGCCGTGAGCGACCTCTTCCCCGCGGTGTTCGACCTGCCCGTGGGCCAGGAGCCGCGGTGGGAGGACGTCCAGCCGCTGATCGTCGCGTTCGTCCTCGTCTGGATCGCCGCCATGATCGCGATCGTCTGCGCCAACGCGCTGATGGCGGCGGCCTGCCCCGCCGTGATCCAGGAGGCCGTCCTCGGCCGCCCGACCAGCTTCGGCGCGCTCTGGCACCGCTCCTGGTCCCGGATGCCGGCCGTCCTCGGCACCGTGTTCCTGACGAGCGTCGTCATGGTGATCCCGTACGCGATCGTCCTCGTGGGCGTGGTCGGGATGTTCCTGGCCATGTTCTCCGCCGCCTCGACCGGCACCACGGACGGCGACTACCTGCTGCTGCCCTTCCTCGCCTTCCTCCTGGCCCTGCTGGTCACCCCGCTCGCGCTCTGGATCTGGGTGAAGTTCAGCCTGGCCCCGGCGGCCGCGGTCATGGAGGGCCAGGGCGCGATCGCCTCGATGCGCCGCTCCTCGGCCCTGGTCCGCGGCTTCTGGTGGCGCACCTTCGGCATCATGCTGCTCGTCGCGGTGGCGACCACCCTCGTCGGCTGGGTGATCCAGCAGCTGCTCTCGATGCTGGCGTCGGCGCCGATCGCGGCCATCGACTTCTCCGGCGACGGCGAGAGCGCCATGATCGCCGCCTTCGCCGTGATCATCGCCTTCCTGCTCGTCGGCCAGCTGGTCAGCCAGCTCGTCGTCTCCGTCTTCCCTCCGCTGGTGACGTCCCTGATCTACGTCGACCTGCGCATCCGCAAGGAGAACCTGGCCGCGGACCTCGCCCGCGCCGCCGGTCTCTCCGGCCCCGACACGGACCCGCGCGCCGACTGGGGCCGGCGTCACTGACGCGACCCGGCCCCGCGTACGCGGAACGGCCGTGCCCCGAAGGGCACGGCCGTTCCGTGAAGGCGTCGGACCTCAGACGTTGAAGCCGAGCGCGCGCAGCTGCTCGCGACCGTCGTCCGTGATCTTGTCCGGACCCCACGGCGGCATCCAGACCCAGTTGATCTTCAGCTCGCTGACGATGCCGTCCGTCGCCGACTTCGCCTGGTCCTCGATCACGTCGGTCAGCGGGCAGGCCGCCGACGTCAGCGTCATGTCCAGCGTCGCGACGTTCGAGTCGTCGATGTGGATGCCGTAGATCAGACCGAGGTTGACCACGTCGATGCCCAGCTCGGGGTCGACGACGTCGTACAGCGCCTCGCGGACTTCTTCCTCGGAGGCCGGCTTCATGGTGGCCCCAGCGTTCTCGGTCATGCCGACTTCCTCACAGACTTCTCGTCGTCACCCAGCGCCTGGGCGGTCGCGTCCTTCCACGCCATCCAGCTGAGCAGCGCGCACTTCACCCGGGCCGGGTACTTGGAGACGCCCGCGAACGCCACCGCGTCCTCCAGGACCTCCTCCATCGCGTCGTCCGGCTCGATCTGCCCCTTGGACTGCATCAGCTCCAGGAAGGTGCCCTGGATCTTCTGCGCCTCGGCCAGCTCCTTGCCGACGAGCAGCTCGTTCAGGACCGAGGCCGAAGCCTGGCTGATCGAGCAGCCCTGACCCTCGTACGAGACGTCCGCGATGCGGGAGCCCTCGTACTTCACGCGCAGCGTGATCTCGTCGCCGCACGTCGGGTTGACGTGGTGCACCTCGGCGTCGCCGTCCCGAAGACCGCGCCCGTGGGGGTGCTTGTAGTGGTCCAGGATGACGTCCTGGTACATCGAATCCAGCTTCACGACCGACCCCTACCCGAAGAAGTTCCGTACGTGCTCCAGACCCGCGACGAGGGCGTCGACCTCGGCCGGGGTGGAGTACAGATAGAACGACGCCCGCGTGGTCGCAGGAATTCCGTACCGCAGGCAGACCGGCCGCGCGCAGTGGTGGCCGACCCGGACCGCGATGCCCTCTTCGTCGAGCACCTGGCCCACGTCGTGCGGGTGGATGTCGCCCAGCGTGAAGGAGATCGCCGCGCCGCGGTCCTCGGCCGTGGTGGGGCCGATGATCCGCAGGTCCGGGACCTCCTGGAGGCGCCGGACGGCGTACTCGGTGATCGCGTGCTCGTGGCGCGCGATGTTCTCCATGCCGATCGCCGACAGGTAGTCCACGGCCGCGCCGAGGCCGACGGCCTGGGCGATCGGGGGCGTACCCGCCTCGAACTTGTGCGGAGCCGGAGCGTAAGTAGAGGAGTGCATCGAGACGGTCTCGATCATCTCGCCGCCGCCGAGGAAGGGCGGGAGGTCCTCCAGGAGCTCCTGCCGTCCCCACAGCACGCCGATGCCGGTCGGGCCGCACATCTTGTGGCCGGTGAAGGCCACGAAGTCGGCCTGGAGCGCCTGCACGTCCAGGACCATGTGCGGGGCCGCCTGGGAGGCGTCGATGCAGACGAGCGCACCGACCTCCTGGGCGCGGCGGATGATCGTCTCGACCGGGTTGACCGTGCCCAGCAGGTTCGAGACCAGCGTGAACGAGACGATCTTGGTCTTCTCGGTGATGACCTCCTCGATGTTCGAGAGGTCGAGACGGCCGTCGTCGGTGAGGCCGAACCACTTCAGCTTCGCGCCCGTGCGCTGCGCGAGCAGCTGCCACGGCACGATGTTGGAGTGGTGCTCCATCTCCGTGATGGCGATCTCGGTCTCGTGGTCCACGCGGTAGGGCTCCTCGGCCCAGCCCAGCATGTTGGCCACGAGGTTGAGCGACTCCGAGGCGTTCTTGGTGAAGATCACCTCGTCGCGGCTCGGCGCGTTGATGAACGCCGCGACCTTGTCGCGCGCGCCCTCGTACAGCGCCGTCGCCTCCTCGGCGACCGTGTACACACCACGGTGCACGTTGGCGTTGTGCCGCTCGTAGTACTGGTTCAGCGCGTCGAGGACCTGGCGCGGCTTCTGCGAGGTCGCCGCGGAGTCCAGGTACACGATCTTCTTGCCGTCGTGGACCACGCGATCCAGGAGCGGGAAGTCCTTGCGGATCGCCTCGGTGTCGAGGAGGCCGGAGAGCCCCTGATGGGCAGATGTCACGCGGATGCGCCACCCTTCACGTACTTGTCGTAGCCCTCGGCCTCGAGCTGGTCGGCGAGCTCGGCGCCGCCGGACTCGGCGATGCGGCCGTTCGCGAACACGTGCACGAAGTCGGGCTTGATGTAGCGCAGGATGCGCGTGTAGTGGGTGATCAGCAGCGTGCCGACCTCGCCCGTCTCGCGGACGCGGTTGACGCCCTCGGAGACGATGCGGAGCGCGTCGACGTCGAGGCCCGAGTCGGTCTCGTCGAGGATCGCGATCTTCGGCTTGAGGAGCTCCAGCTGGAGGATCTCGTGGCGCTTCTTCTCACCGCCGGAGAAGCCCTCGTTGACGTTGCGCTCGGCGAAGGCCGGGTCCATCTGGAGCTGCTCCATCGCGGACTTGACCTCCTTCACCCAGGTACGCAGCTTGGGGGCCTCGCCGCGGACGGCGGTGGCGGAGGTGCGCAGGAAGTTGGAGACCGAGACACCGGGGACCTCGACCGGGTACTGCATGGCCAGGAAGACACCGGCGCGGGCGCGCTCGTCGACCGACATCTCCAGGACGTCCTCGCCGTCGAGGGTGACGGTGCCGCCGGTGACCGTGTACTTCGGGTGGCCGGCGAGCGAGTACGCCAGGGTCGACTTGCCGGAGCCGTTGGGGCCCATGACGGCGTGGGTCTCGCCCTGCTTGATGGTCAGGTCGACACCCTTGAGGATCTCCCGGGGGCCGTTCTCGGCCTCGACGGAGACGTGCAGGTCGTGGATTTCAAGCGTTGCCATGGGTGACTCAGGACTCCTGGGTGACGGAGACGAGCACATCGTCCCCTTCGATCTTTACGGGGTATACGGGCACGGGGCGCGTCGCGGGCAGGCCCGAGGGCTTCCCGCTGCGGAGGTCGAAGCTCGACCCGTGCAGCCAGCACTCGATGGCGCAGTCCTCGACCTCGCCCTCCGAGAGGGAGACGTTCGCGTGCGAGCAGATGTCGTTGATCGCGAACACCTCGCCCTCGGTGCGCACGACCGACACCGGCGTGCCGTCGACCTCGACCCGCTTCGGGGTGTCGGTCTCCAGCTCGCTCAGCGCGCAGACTCGGACGAAGGCCATCAGACGGAGGCCTCCAGCTCGGCCTCGATCTTGGCGAGGAGGCGCTCCTGGACGTCCGGCAGACCGATCTGCTGGACCAGCTCGGCGAAGAAGCCGCGGACGACGAGGCGGCGGGCCTCGGCCTCCGGGATGCCGCGGGACATCAGGTAGAAGAGCTGCTCGTCGTCGAAGCGGCCGGTGGCCGAGGCGTGGCCGGCGCCGGCGATCTCGCCGGTCTCGATCTCCAGGTTCGGCACGGAGTCGACCCGGGCGCCGTCCGTGAGGACCAGGTTCCGGTTGAGCTCGTACGTGTCGGTGCCCTCGGCGGCGGCCTGGATGAGGACGTCGCCGATCCACACCGCGTGCGCGTCCTGGCCCTGCAGTGCGCCCTTGTAGGCGACGTTGGACTTGCAGTGCGGGGTGTTGTGGTCGACCAGGAGGCGGTGCTCCTGGTGCTGGCCGGCGTCGGTGAAGTACAGGCCGAAGAGCTCGGCCTCGCCGCCGGGCGCCGCGTACGACACGCGGGGGTGGATGCGGACGACGTCGCCGCCGAAGGTGACGACGACCGACTTGAAGGAGGCGTCGCGGCCGACCAGCGCGTTGTGCTGGGCGACGTGGACGGCCTTCTCGTCCCAGTCCTGGACGGAGACGACGGTCAGCTTGGCGCCGTCACCGAGGACGTAGTCCACGTTGGCGGCGAGCACCGCGTCACCGGTGTGGTCGATGACCACGACGGCCTCGGCGAAGGCGCCGAGCTCGATCACCTGGTGGCCGAAGGCGACCCCGCCCTCGCCGTGCACGGCGATGCGGATCGGCTCGGTGAGGACGGCCTCCTTGGCGACGGTGACGACCGAGGCCTTCTCGAAGGAGGAGTACGCCTGGGCCGCGACGCGGTCGACGGGCTTGCCGGCCTTGCCGAGCCGCTCGTCGTCACGGCCGACGGTCTCCACCGTGACGCCCTCGGGGGCCTCGACCTCGACCTTGACGCCCTCGCCGGACGCGACGGCGGTGCCGTCGTGCAGGCCGCGGAGCCGCGCGAGCGGCGTGAAGCGCCACTCCTCCTCGCGGCCGTGCGGGACGGGGAAGTCCGCGACGTCGAAGGACGGGGGCGCGCTCATGCGCGTGGCGACGGTGGACTCGGCGGCCACCGCGATCGAGCCCGCGGTGGTGGAGCCCGCGGGGATGTTCTGAGCCTCAGCCATGGCTGTCGTGTTGCTCTCTTCCTGCGTACGTACGAAGTCGGTCGCTGCGAACGGGGGCGGTGGCGCTGTCTAGCCGACCGCGCCTTCCATCTGCAGCTCGATCAGCCGGTTGAGCTCCAGGGCGTACTCCATCGGGAGCTCCTTGGCGATGGGCTCGACGAAGCCGCGGACGATCATCGCCATGGCCTCGAACTCGGTGAGGCCGCGGCTCATCAGGTAGAAGAGCTGGTCCTCGGAGACCTTGGAGACGGTGGCCTCGTGGCCCATGGAGACGTCGTCCTCGCGCACGTCCACGTAGGGGTACGTGTCCGAGCGGGAGATCGTGTCGACGAGCAGCGCGTCGCAGAGGACGTTGGACTTGGAGCCCGGGGCGCCCTCGCCGATCTCGATGAGACCGCGGTAGGAGGTGCGGCCGCCGCCTCGCGCCACCGACTTGGAGACGATGTTCGAGGAGGTGTTCGGGGCCATGTGCACCATCTTGGCGCCGGCGTCCTGGTGCTGGCCCTCGCCCGCGAAGGCGATGGACAGGGTCTCGCCCTTGGCGTGCTCGCCCATGAGGTAGACGGCCGGGTACTTCATGGTGACCTTGGAGCCGATGTTGCCGTCGACCCACTCCATGGTGGCGCCCTCGTAGGCGACGGCGCGCTTGGTCACCAGGTTGTAGACGTTGTTCGACCAGTTCTGGATGGTCGTGTAGCGGCAGCGGCCGCCCTTCTTCACGATGATCTCGACGACGGCGCTGTGCAGCGAGTCCGAGGAGTAGATCGGGGCGGTGCAGCCCTCGACGTAGTGGACGTAGGCGTCCTCGTCGACGATGATCAGCGTCCGCTCGAACTGGCCCATGTTCTCCGTGTTGATACGGAAGTAGGCCTGGAGCGGGATCTCGACGTGCACGCCCTTCGGCACGTAGATGAACGAGCCGCCGGACCACACGGCCGTGTTCAGGGAGGCGAACTTGTTGTCGCCGACCGGGATGACGGTGCCGAAGTACTCCTTGAAGAGCTCCTCGTGCTCCTTCAGCGCGGTGTCGGTGTCGACGAAGATGACGCCCTGCTCCTCCAGGTCCTCGCGGATCTGGTGGTAGACGACCTCGGACTCGTACTGGGCCGCGACACCGGCGACGAGGCGCTGCTTCTCCGCCTCCGGGATGCCGAGCTTGTCGTACGTGTTCTTGATGTCCTCCGGCAGGTCCTCCCAGGACTCGGCCTGCTTCTCGGTGGACCGCACGAAGTACTTGATGTTGTCGAAGTCGATGCCCGAGAGGTCGGAGCCCCAGGTCGGCATGGGCTTCTTGCCGAAGAGCCGCAGACCCTTGAGACGCAGGTTCAGCATCCACTCGGGCTCGTTCTTCTTCGCGGAGATGTCGCGGACGACGTCCTCGTTCAGACCGCGCTTCGCGGTGGCACCGGCCGCGTCGGAGTCGGCCCAGCCGTACTCGTACCGACCCAGGCCCTCAAGCTCGGGGTGGCTGATCTCGGTGGTCATGCGGGGTTCCTCCCGGCCGTGCTGACAGATGCTGATGAGTTGGTCTGTGGGGCGCCGTGCGGGATGAACGTCGTGCAGACGCCGTCACCATGCGCGATGGTGGCCAGACGCTGGACGTGCGTTCCCAGGAGGCGGGAGAAGAACTCCGTCTCCGCCTCGCACAGCTGCGGATACTGCTCGGCGACGTGGGCGACCGGGCAGTGGTGCTGGCAGAGCTGCTCGCCGACCGGCGCGTTCCGCGCAGTGGCAGCGTACCCGTCCGCCGTCAGGGCCTTGGCGAGCGCCTCGGTCCGCCGGGCGGGATCGGCCGTCTCGACGGCCTCCCGGTACGTGTCGCCCTGGGCCTCGATGCGGTCCCGGGCGAAGGCCGCGACGGCCGCCTCCCCTCCCGCGTTGCGCTCGATCCAGCGGAGCGCCTCGACGGCCAGGGAGTCGTACGACTGGTCGAACGCGTCCCGGCCGCAGTCGGTGAGGGCGAAGATCTTCGCGGGGCGGCCGCGGGAGCGGGTGCCGTAGACACGCTGCTCACGGGCCTCGACGACGTTCTCCGCGACCAGCGAGTCGAGGTGGCGTCGGACGGCGGCCTGGGTAAGGCGGAGCCGTTCGGCCAGGTCGGCGACGGTCGAGGGGCCGTGATCCAGGATCGACCGCGCGACCCGGTTGCGCGTGGAACGCTCTCGGGTCGCGAGTTCCTCCACCGGAGCCGCGCCAACGTTTTTCACAACGTCATTGTTGCGTAATTAATCGGGGACTGACAAGCCGCGTCCACGGCCGCGGCGGTGCCGTGCGTCACTCAGGTAAGGCTTACCTGACCTGCGGAAATGATCATTCGTAGGACGAATTCAGCCCGTGGGACAAGGCCTGACCTGGTCCGACGGGCCCCGTGCCGGGAGGACCTCCACCGCCTCTCTAGACTTCCGTCCATGGGAAATGAGTCCGTCGTCCAGGTACGTGGCCTGGTCAAGCGGTACGGAAGCAAAACCGCCGTCGACGGCCTCGACCTCGACGTACGGGCCGGCACCGTCACCGCCGTCCTCGGCCCCAACGGGGCCGGCAAGACGACCACCGTCGAGACCTGCGAGGGCTACCGCCGGCCCGACGGCGGCACCGTCCGCGTCCTCGGCCTCGACCCGGTCGCCGACGCGGCCGCGCTGCGCCCCCGGATCGGCGTGATGCTCCAGTCCGGCGGCGTCTACTCGGGCGCCCGGGCCGACGAGATGCTCCGCCACATGGCGAAGCTCCACGCCCACCCCCTGGACGTGGACGCCCTGATCGAGCGCCTCGGCCTCGGCTCCTGCGGCCGCACCACCTACCGCCGGCTCTCCGGCGGCCAGCAGCAGCGCCTCGCGCTCGCCATGGCCGTCGTCGGCCGCCCCGAGCTCGTCTTCCTCGACGAGCCGACCGCCGGACTCGACCCGCAGGCCCGCCGCGCCACCTGGGACCTCGTGCGCGAGCTGCGCGCCGACGGCGTCACCGTCGTCCTCACCACCCACTTCATGCACGAGGCCGAGGAGCTGGCCGACGACGTCGCCATCATCGACGCCGGCCGGGTCGCCGCCCAGGGCAGCCCCGAACAGCTCTGCCGCGGCGGCGCCGAGAACACCCTGCGCTTCACCGGCCGCCCCGGACTCGACCTGGGCTCCCTGCTCAAGGCCCTCCCCGACGGCACGGCCGCCGCGGAGCCCCTCCCGGGCACGTACCGCATCACCGGCACCGTCGACCCGCAGCTGCTCGCCACGGTCACCACCTGGTGCGCCCAGCACGGCGTCATGCCCGAGGGCATCTCGGTCGAGCGCCACACCCTCGAAGACGTCTTTCTTGAGCTCACGGGCAAGGAGCTGCGCGGATGATGCCGGACGACACCCAGATCAGCCGGGGGTCCGGGGGTCGCCCCCCGGGCGGACACGGCCTTGAGCTCACGGGCAAGGAGTTGCGCGGATGATGCCAGACCACACCCAGATCAGCCGGGGGTCCGGGGGTCGCCCCCCGGGCGGACACAGCCTTGAGCTCACGGGCAAGGAGTTGCGGTCATGAGCACGGGTACCTACTCCCCGAAGCCCGGCGCCGCCCCCGTCGGCCGGATGATCGCGGCGCAGACGGCGCTGGAGACCCGGATGCTGCTGCGCAACGGCGAGCAGCTCCTCCTCACGGTGATCATCCCCTCGCTGCTCCTCGTCCTCTTCTCCACCGTCGACATCGTCGACACCGGCGCGGGCGAGGCCGTCGACTTCCTCGCCCCGGGCGTCCTCGCGCTCGCCGTGCTCTCGACCGCCTTCACCGGCCAGGCCATCGCGACCGGTTTCGAGCGGCGGTACGGGGTCCTCAAGCGCCTCGGCGCCTCCCCGCTCCCCCGCTGGGCCCTCATGACCGCCAAGACGCTCGCCGTCCTCGTCACCGAGGTCCTCCAGGTCGCGCTGCTCACCGCCATCGCCCTGGCGCTCGGCTGGTCCCCGCAGGGCAACCCCTTCTCCGTCCTGCTGCTCCTGGTCCTCGGCACGGCCGCCTTCTCGGGCCTCGGACTCCTCATGGCGGGCACCCTCAGGGCCGAGGCCACCCTGGCCGCCGCCAACCTGGTCTTCCTGCTGCTCCTGGTGGGCGGCGGGGTCGTCGTCCCCCTGGACAAGTTCCCCGAGCCGGCCCGCTCGCTCCTGGAGCTGCTCCCGATCTCCGCCCTCTCCGACGGCCTGCGGGACGTCCTCCAGAACGGCGCGGCGATGCCCTGGGGCAACGCCCTGATCCTGGCGGTCTGGGCAGTCCTCGGGCTCGGCGCGGCGGCGAAGTTCTTCCGCTGGGAGTAGCCGAAGCGGTTCACAGGGTGACGTTTCCCGACAAGCCACCCCCCTCGTGAAAGCGTGCACAAGCCCCGTCCTACGATGGGGCCCGTGCTGACCCCCCTCGCCTACATCGCCCAGCGCTGGACCCCGTCCCCCCGGACGCTCCGGCGCGCCGCGCTCTCCGCCGTCGTGATGAGCGTCCTCATCATCGTCACGGGTGGCGCGGTCCGGCTGACCGGTTCCGGTCTCGGCTGCGACACCTGGCCCAAGTGCACGGAAGACAGCCTCATCGTCACGCCCGAGCAGGGCTACCGCGGGCTGATCGAGTTCGGCAACCGGATGCTGACGTACGTCCTCTCGGCGGCCGTCGGCTGGGCGATCATCGCCACCCGGTCGACCAAGCCGTGGCGCCGCAACCTCACCCGCTGGGGCTGGGCGCAGTTCTGGATCGTGATGAGCAACGCCGTCATCGGCGGCATCACGGTGTGGATGGGCCTCAACCCGTGGACGGTCGCCGGCCACTTCCTCGCCGCGAACGCCCTGCTCACCGTGGCCGTCATCACCTGGCACCGGACCGGCGAGGGCGACACCGCGCCCCGGCCGCGCGTGCCGGGGCCGGTCCGGAAGCTGTCCTGGGCGATCACGATCGCCTCGGGCCTGCTGATCGCGCTCGGTACGACCGTGACGGGCGCCGGCAAGCACGCCGGTGACAGCAGCGACGTCCCGCGCATGCCGTGGGACTGGACGAACGCCGCCCACCTGCACGCCATCGCGGCCTGGGTCGTCTGCGCGCTCGCGCTCGCCATGTGGCTGGTGCTGCGCGTGGTGGACGCCCCGGACGACACCCGGGCCCGCGCCCGCGAGCTGCTGGTCGTGCTGCTCGCCCAGGGTGCGATCGGCTACGTCCAGTACTTCACGGGGGTCCCCGAGGTCCTGGTCGCCGTGCACATGCTCGGCTCGTCCCTGATGTGGATCGCGGTGCTGCGGCTCGCCCTGAGCCTGCGCGAGCGCCCGGTCCCGAGCCCGGAGATCCCGGCCCAGACGGATTCCGCGCTCGCGAGCGCCTGAGAACGCCCCGGACCGCCCGGACCCTCCGCCCCACGGGGCCGGGGGTCCGGGCGGTCCCGCTATGCGGCGACCGGTGCGCGGAGCAGCGCCCCGGGCAGGTAGCCGGAGCGGACCGTCGGCTCCCAGCCGTGCGCCAGGTGGGCGAGGGCGGCCAGGGCGACGGCCCCCACCGGGAGCAGGCTCCTCGGCGCGGGATCGGCGCCGACGCCCGCGCGGTGCGCGTCGAGCCGCTCCACGAGGGCCCGCTCGAAGGCCTCGCGGTCGTCGTCGAGCAGGACGCGCAGCAGCCGCTGGTCCGGGCTCAGCTCACCGGCCGCGTCGAGTCGCGCCGCCGCGGCCGCCAGCTCCTCCGCTCCGGGCCGGCGCACCGGTACGTCGCCGGGCACGGCACCGGGAATCGGGCCGTGCTGGATCGTCAGGTAGGCGCAGAGGGCGTCCATCTCGGCGAGGTCCGCGGGCTCCGAGACCGAGTCGAAGCGCGAGTACGGCACGCCGGAGCGGATCGCGGGCGCGTAGTCCTCGTGGAGCAGCGGCCCGATCACCCGGCGGCGCTCCCAGGCGAGCCCGCTGATCAGGCAGAGCGCGAAGGCGTCCGTCCAGGTCCGGGCGGTGGGCACCCGGTGTCCCGGGTCCCAGTCCTCGTCGAAGAGCTGGTCGCCGCTGCTCAGGGTCTCGTCGACGAGGGGCAGCGGGACGTCCCAGTCCCCCTCGGGGAAGCAGCCGAGGCCCAGGACGCCGAGGGCGCACTCGGCGGCGGTGAGCAGCGCGGCGCGGGACGGCTCCGCGGCGAGGTCGGGGTCCTCCAGGGTGCGGGCCCCGACGTGGTCGAGGAGTTCTTCGAGGGTCTCCCGGAGGCCGGTCTGCGACATGCCGCCGCCGTACCGGAGGTCGTGCCAGCGGCTGAAGATCCGGCTCCTGATGCCGTCGAGCGCCTGCTCGGTCCTCGCCCCGTCGACCTCGTGCACGGTCGTCTCTGCCATGGCTGTCTTCTCCCCCATGATCGTTTCCATCTGCTGCGCACGCTACCAAGCGGGACTGACAGCGGGTCCCAGGCGGTACACACGGCGGGCGTTCCCCGCCGCGATCATCGTGGCGACCCGCCGGGCGTCCGCGGCCGACCAGGCGCCGTCCACCACCCACTCCCCCAGCACCCGGGTGAGCGCCGAGCGGAAGACGCCCGCCGCGACCACGTGGAGCTCGGGCAGTCCGTGGGCGCCGCTGGAGAACAGCAGCTTGCCGAACGGCGCCGATTCCAGGACCTCGGCGAGGACGGCCGCCGCCCGGGCCCCGGTGTGCGCGAGGGCCGGTCCCAGGTCCGCGTACACGTGCGGGTGGACGACGGTCAGGCGGGCCGCCGCGCGGTGGTGGGGGTAGGCGTGCAGGAGGACGAGGTCGGTGCCGAGTCCGGCGGTGGCGGTGGCGAAGGCGCCGAGGACGGCCGGGTCCAGGTCCCGTGCGTGGAGCTGGAGCGGGCGTCCGGCGGTGACGGCGATCCAGAGGAGGTGCCGCAGCAGGACGGGGTCGGTGAGCGGCCCGCCCGCCGGGCGTCCGGCCAGCCAGCGTCCGGCGGCCCCGCGCACCTCCCCCGGTCCCGGTGGCTCGGTCGCCGTCGCGAGGCCTCGGTGAACGCCTTCCACCGAGGTGAAGGCCACGGCGTGTACGGCGGCGCCGTGGACGGCCTCGGCGAGGTTGGCGAGGAAGGCGTCGACGGTGCCCGAGGTGTCGGCGACCTGTTCGGCGAGGGGTTCGAGGCGGACGATCTCGTGGGCCTCGGCGTCGGCCGTGGCGGCGATCTCGGCCGGCCGGGTCAGATCGCCGGCGGGCCCGGTGTCCACGAGGAACGTGGAGATCCCGGAGGCCCTGAGCAGCCGTCGGCCCGCCTCGACGACGCCGAGCTCACGACGGCGGGCGAGGTAGCGGGCGGGCGGGCAGTGCGGTTCGAGGCCGAGGAGCGGCGGGCACCAGCGCCGTACCGCGAAACCGGTCTGTGTGTCGAAGAAGGTGGTCCCGGCGGCGGGCAGCCCGGAGGGACCGCCTCGCCGGTCGCCGAGGTGCGCGCCGAGGTGCGTCTCGAAGGTGCCCAGGCCGAGCTCCGTACGGAGCACTCCGTGGCAGTACTGGTCCACCAGGCTGGGCGTGTCGATCATCTCGGGGGGCTCCCTGTGCGGCCGTGTCTCCACACGTCCTAACGGGTGAGCCCCGCGCGAGGTTGTTGCCTCAGCTGTTGGAGGGGCCGCCGATCTGGATACCGGCCATCCGGCTCCACTCGTACGGGCCGGTGACGACCTTGGCGGCGAACTCGCCGTCGAACTCCTCGTGGAGCGTGAGGCCGGCCTTCTCGGCGGCCTGCTTCGCGATCTCGTAGGTCGGCGCGACGAGGTCGCCCCAGCCGCCGTCGGTGCCGACGAGGACGATCCGGGTGCCCGCCTGACCGATGTGCGCGAGGTGTCCCTCGGTGCCGCCGTGCTCCTTGGAGAAGGCCTTGATCTCCTTGGCGAGCCGGGCCGCCTTGCGCTCTTCCTGCTTCGTTTCTGCCATGAAAATGATGCTACCGAGGGGTAGATCTACTGGCGACGGCCGGGTCACGTGGCCTATCCCACGTGACCCGGCCGTCGGCCGAGCGAATCATCTGAGCGGAATCCGCCTCCGGAGGGGTCCTAGGCCCTGTCGTCGAACTCCCGCCTGCCGCCGCAGGGCCCGCCCTTCGGGCGGACGACGGGAGTTCGACGACAGGACCTAGCGGAGGAAGGGGTCCACCGCGACCGCCACGAAGAGCAGCGAGACGTAGGTGATGGACCAGTGGAAGAGGCGCATCTCCTTGAGCTTCGCGCCGGTCGCGCCCGCCTTCGCGCGGTTGAGCAGCCCGTGCGCCTCCCACAGCCACCAGCCGCCGGTGAGCAGCGCCACGGCCGTGTAGAACCAGCCGGTGTAGCCGAGCGGGGTCAGCAGCAGCGAGACGGCGACCATCACCCAGCTGTAGGCGACGATCTGCTTGGCCACGACCTTGTTGGAGGCGAGGACCGGGAGCATCGGCACGCCGGCGCGGGCGTAGTCCTCCTTGACCTTCATCGACAGCGGCCAGTAGTGCGGCGGCGTCCAGAAGAAGATGACGAGGAAGAGGATGATCGCGGCCCACGACATCGAGTTGGTGACGGCCGACCAGCCGATGAGCACCGGCAGGCAGCCGGCGATGCCGCCCCAGACGATGTTCTGCGCGGTCCGCCGCTTGAGGATCATCGTGTAGACGACCACGTAGAAGAGGAGCGCGCCGAGCGAGAGCGCGGCGGAGAGCCAGTTGACCAGCAGGCCGAACCACATCGTGGAGATCACCGCGAGGCTGAGGCCGAAGACGAGGCCCTCACGCGGTGTGAGCACACCGGTGACCAGCGGACGCTGCGAGGTCCGGTCCATCAGCGCGTCGATGTCGCGGTCGATGTACATGTTCAGCGCGTTGGCGCCGCCCGCCGACAGGTAGCCGCCGAAGCAGGTGGCGAGCACCAGCCACAGGTTCGGCACGCCCTGTTCGGCGAGGAACATCACCGGAACGGTCGTGATGAGCAGCAGTTCGATGATCCGCGGCTTGGTCAGCGCCACGTATGCCTTGACGCGGGCCCCGAACGGCCGATGGCCCCCCGGGCTGGGAGTCAAGACGACCCCTGCGGGTCGGGACTCGACGGCCGTCACGCACACCCCTGACAGAGAAATTCCCAGCAAGCTTCCCGTATGAAGACGGGGTGAAGCTTGCGCGTACCACGCCACTGTAGACGTTGCCCAGACGCCGATCTTCGCGGGGGTGGGGTCGTGTTGGAGGGGTGTGTCCCAAGGCGTGGACACCGCTCGGGAGGCGAACTCACACGGCCACCGGCAGTCTTGCTCTGTCCGCTCATATGAGGGGCCCGCACACGAAAAGAGGGGGCTTCTTCGGGGGTAGGCTCGACACCGCCGGTACACCCTCAGTCACCGGCTTCAGAACATGTGGAGAGGAGCCCTGACCCAGGGTGAGCACTAAGCCGACCACCACAGACCTCGAGTGGACCGAATTGGACCAGCGGGCCGTCGACACCGCCCGCATCCTGGCCGCGGACGCCGTACAGAAGGTCGGCAACGGCCATCCTGGTACGGCGATGAGCCTGGCGCCCGCCGCGTACACCCTCTTCCAGAAGGTGATGCGGCACGACCCGGCCGACCCCGAGTGGGTCGGGCGCGACCGGTTCGTCCTCTCCGCCGGCCACTCGTCCCTGACCCTCTACACCCAGCTGTACCTGGGTGGCTTCGGTCTTGAGCTGGACGACCTGAAGGCCTTCCGCACCTGGGGCTCCAAGACCCCCGGTCACCCGGAGTACGGCCACACGGCCGCCGTCGAGACGACCACGGGTCCGCTGGGCCAGGGTGTCGCCAACGCCGTGGGCATGGCGATGGCCGCCCGCTACGAGCGCGGTCTGTTCGACCCGGAGGCGGCCCCCGGCACCTCCCCGTTCGACCACCGCATCTACGCGATCGCCGGCGACGGCTGCCTCCAGGAGGGCATCTCCGCCGAGGCGTCCTCGCTCGCCGGCCACCAGAAGCTCGGCAACCTGATCCTGCTGTGGGACGACAACCACATCTCGATCGAGGGCGACACCGAGACCGCCGTGTCCGAGGACACGATGAAGCGGTACGAGGCGTACGGCTGGCACGTCCAGCGCGTCGAGCCGAAGTCCAACGGCGACCTGGACCCGGCCGCGCTGTACGCGGCGGTCCGTGCCGCCGAGGCGGAGACCGAGCGCCCGTCGTTCATCGCGATGCGCTCGATCATCGCCTGGCCCGCCCCGAACGCGCAGAACACCGAGGCCTCGCACGGCTCGGCGCTCGGCGACGAGGAGATCGCGGCCACCAAGCGCGTCCTGGGCTTCGACCCGGAGCAGACCTTCGAGGTCTCCGACGAGGTCATCGCGCACACCCGCGCGCTGGGCGACCGGGGCCGTGAGGACCGCGCCGCCTGGGAGAAGTCGCTCGCCGAGTGGCGTACGGCCAACCCGGAGCGCGCCGCCGAGTTCGACCGCATCCAGGCGAACGAGCTGCCGGCCGGCTGGGAGGAGAAGCTCCCCGTCTTCGAGCCCGGCAAGGGCGTCGCGACGCGCGCGGCCTCGGGCAAGGTCCTGCAGGCGCTCGGCGCGGTCATCCCGGAGCTGTGGGGCGGCTCGGCCGACCTGGCCGGCTCGAACAACACGACGATCGACAAGACCTCGTCGTTCCTGCCCGAGGGCAACCCGCTGCCGGAGGCCGACAAGTACGGCCGCACGATCCACTTCGGCATCCGCGAGCACTCGATGGCCGCGGAGATGAACGGCATCGCGCTGCACGGCAACACGCGGATCTACGGCGGCACCTTCCTGGTGTTCTCCGACTACATGCGCAACGCCGTGCGTCTGTCGGCCCTGATGCACCTGCCGGTGACGTACGTCTGGACGCACGACTCGATCGGTCTGGGCGAGGACGGCCCGACCCACCAGCCGGTGGAGCACCTCGCCTCGCTGCGCGCGATCCCGGGCCTGAACGTGGTCCGTCCCGCCGACGCCAACGAGACGGCGATCGCCTGGCGCGAGATCATGAAGCGGCACACCAAGGTCTTCGGCAAGGGCGCCCCGCACGGTCTCGCCCTCACCCGCCAGGGTGTGCCGACGTACGCGCCGAACGAGGACGCGGCCAAGGGCGGCTACGTGCTCTTCGAGGCCGAGGGCGGCGCCGCCGAACTCGTGCTGATCGCGACCGGCTCCGAGGTGCACCTGGCCGTCGAGGCCCGCGAGCAGCTCCAGGCCGCGGGTGTCCCGACCCGGGTGGTCTCGATGCCGTCCGTCGAGTGGTTCGAGGAGCAGGACCAGGCGTACAAGGACTCCGTCCTGCCGCCGTCGGTCAAGGCCCGTGTCGCGGTCGAGGCCGGCATCGGTCTCACCTGGCACCGGTACGTCGGGGACGCCGGCCGGATCGTCTCGCTGGAGCACTTCGGTGCCTCGGCCGACGCGAAGGTCCTCTTCCGCGAGTTCGGGTTCACGCCGGAGGCGGTCGTCGCCGCCGCGCGGGAATCTCTCGACGCCGCCGCGCGCTGACGCCCATACGTACGACTTAATGGAGATGCAACTCTCATGACAGACGCTCTCAAGCGCCTCTCCGACGAAGGCGTCGCGATCTGGCTGGACGACCTCTCGCGCAAGCGGATCACGTCCGGCAACCTGGCCGAGCTCATCGACCAGAGCCACGTGGTCGGTGTGACCACGAACCCGTCGATCTTCCAGAAGGCCATCTCCTCGGGTGACGGTTACGAGCAGCAGCTCGCCGATCTCGCCGCCCGCAAGGTGACGGTCGACGAGGCCATCCGCATGATCACGACGGCGGACGTCCGCGACGCCGCCGACATCCTGCGGCCGGTCTTCGAGGCGACCGACGGCCAGGACGGCCGGGTCTCCATCGAGGTCGACCCCCGTCTCGCCCACGAGACGGTCGCCACCGTCGCCGAGGCCAAGCAGCTGGCCTGGCTGGTGGACCGCCCCAACACCCTGATCAAGATTCCGGCCACCAAGGCGGGTCTGCCGGCGATCACCGAGGTCATCGGCCTCGGCATCAGCGTCAACGTGACGCTGATCTTCTCGCTGGAGCGCTACCGCGCGGTCATGGACGCCTACCTGGCGGGTCTCGAGAAGGCCCGCGAGCGCGGCCTGGACCTCTCGAAGATCCACTCCGTGGCGTCCTTCTTCGTGTCCCGTGTGGACTCGGAGATCGACAAGCGCCTGGACGGCATCGGCACCGACGAGGCCAAGGCGCTCAAGGGCAAGGCCGCTCTGGCCAACGCCCGCCTGGCCTACGAGGCGTACGAGGAGGTCTTCTCCTCCGACCGCTGGACCGCCCTGGACAAGGCGCAGGCCAACAAGCAGCGTCCGCTGTGGGCCTCGACCGGCGTCAAGGACCCGGCGTACAAGGACACCCTGTACGTCGTGGACCTGGTCGCCCCCGGCACGGTCAACACCATGCCGGAGGCGACGCTGGAGGCCACCGCCGACCACGGCGAGGTCGCCGGTGACACCGTGCGCGGCACGTACGACCAGTCCCGCGCGGAGCTGGCGGCCATCGCGGAGCTGGGCATCAGCTACGACGAGGTCGTGCAGCTCCTGGAGGACGAGGGCGTCGACAAGTTCGAGGCGTCCTGGAACGACCTGCTCAAGTCCACCGAGGCGGAGCTCTCGCGCCTCGCACCTTCGGAGGCGTAAGCACTTTGAGCGCAGTCCACGGAGCCAACCCGCTCCGTGACGCCGCAGACCGACGGCTCCCGCGTATCGCGGGGCCGTCGGGTCTGGTGATCTTCGGCGTCACGGGCGATTTGTCCCGTAAGAAGCTGATGCCTGCCGTCTACGACCTGGCCAACCGCGGCCTGCTGCCGCCGGGCTTCTCGCTCATCGGCTTCGCCCGCCGCGAGTGGCAGGACGAGGACTTCGCGCAGGAGGTCTACGAGGCCGTCAAGCAGCACGCGCGCACCCCGTTCCGCGAGGAGGTGTGGCAGCAGCTGATCCAGGGCATGCGGTTCGTCCAGGGCGACTTCGACGACGACGAGGCCTTCGAGAAGCTGAAGTCCACCGTCGAGGAGCTGGACAAGGCGCAGGGCACCGGCGGCAACTTCGCCTTCTACCTCTCCGTGCCGCCCAAGTTCTTCCCGCTGGTCGTCCAGCAGCTGAAGAAGCACGGTCTGGCCGACCAGAAGAACGGCTCCTGGCGCCGCGCGGTCATCGAGAAGCCCTTCGGCCACGACCTGGTCTCCGCCAAGGAGCTCAACGAGGTCGTCCACGACGTCTTCCCGCCCGAGGCCGTCTTCCGGATCGACCACTACCTCGGCAAGGAGACCGTCCAGAACATCCTGGCGCTCCGCTTCGCCAACACCCTCTTCGAGCCGATCTGGAACCGGTCCTTCGTCGACCACGTGCAGATCACCATGGCCGAGGACATCGGCATCGGCGGCCGGGCCGGGTACTACGACGGCATCGGCGCGGCCCGTGACGTCATCCAGAACCACCTGCTCCAGCTGCTCGCGCTGACCGCGATGGAGGAGCCCGCCTCCTTCGACGCCGACGCGCTCGCCGCCGAGAAGACCAAGGTCCTCGGCGCGGTGAAGCTGCCGAAGGACCTGGGCGCGTCCACGGTCCGCGGCCAGTACGCGGCCGGGTGGCAGGGCGGCGCGAAGGCCGTCGGCTACCTGGAGGAAGACGGCATCGACCCCCGGTCGAAGACCGACACCTACGCGGCGATCAAGCTGGAGATCGACAACCGCCGCTGGGCGGGCGTCCCCTTCTACCTGCGCACCGGCAAGCGTCTGGGCCGTCGCGTCACGGAGATCGCGGTCGTCTTCCAGCGCGCCCCGCACTCCATCTTCGACCACACGGCGACCGAGGAACTCGGGCGCAACGCCATCGTGATCCGGGTCCAGCCCGACGAGGGCGTGACGATGCGGTTCGGCTCCAAGGTGCCCGGCACCCAGATGGAGATCCGGGACGTGTCCATGGACTTCGCGTACGGCGAGTCCTTCACGGAGTCCAGCCCCGAGGCGTACGAGCGGCTCATCCTCGACGTCCTGCTCGGCGACTCGAACCTCTTCCCGCGCGTCGAGGAGGTCGAGCTGTCCTGGAAGATCCTCGACCCGATCGAGCAGTTCTGGGACAAGCACGGCAAGCCCGCGCAGTACCAGTCCGGGACCTGGGGTCCGGTCGAGGCGGACGAGATGCTCGCACGAGACGGACGGAGCTGGCGCCGGCCATGAAGACCGACCTGACGGACACCACGTCCTCCAAGATCAACAAGGCGCTGGTGCTCGGGCGGCGGGCGATCGGCACGCCGGCCGTCGGCATGGTGCTCACCCTCGTCATCGTCACCGACGAGGAGAACGCCTACGACGCCCTGAAGGCGGCCAACGACGCGTCCCGCGAGCACCCCTCGCGGACGCTCGTCGTGATCAAGCGGGTCTCGCGCTCCCCGCGGGACCGCGCCCAGGCGCGGCTCGACGCCGAGGTCCGCCTCGGCGCCGACGCCAGCACCGGCGAAACGGTTGTCCTCCGGCTGTACGGCGAGGTCGTCGACCACGCCCAGTCGGTGGTGCTGCCGCTGCTCCTCCCGGACGCGCCCGTCGTCGTCTGGTGGCCGGTGAACGCGCCGACCGACCCGGCGAACGACCCGCTGGGCGCGCTCGCCCAGCGCCGGGTCACCGACACGTACGCCGCCGAGCAGCCCATCCAGGAGCTGACGGCGCGGGCGGAGACGTACACCCCGGGCGACACGGACCTCTCGTGGACCCGGATCACCCCGTGGCGCTCGATGCTGGCCGCCGCGCTCGACCAGGTCGCGTGCGAGGTCACCTCGGCCGAGGTCGAGGGCGAGGAGTTCAACCCGAGCGTCGAGCTGCTCGCGATGTGGCTGGCCGAGCGGCTGAAGGTGCCGGTGCGGCGCGCGAGGTCGACGGGGCCCGGTCTCACCTCCGTACGGATGGAGACCAGCTCCGGGCCGATCGTGCTGGACCGGCCCGACGGCTCGCTCGCGACGCTCTCCATCCAGGGGCAGCCGGACCGCGGCGTGGCGCTCAAGCGCCGCGAGACGGCCGAGCTGATCGCGGAGGAGCTGCGCCGGCTCGACCCGGACGACACCTACGCGACGGCGCTCAAGTTCGGTCTCGAACGGCTCGACGAGGAGGCGGCGATCATCGCTCCCGAGCCCGTCGCCGCCGAGCCGGCCGCGCCCGAGGCGGTCGCGGTCGTGGAGTCGGCCCCCGCGCCGGCCCCGGCCAAGCCCGCCGCGAAGAAGGCCCCGGCGAAGAAGGCGGCCAAGTGAGCACCCCTCAGCTGGTCGTGCACCGTGACAAGGAGCTGATGGCGCAGGCCGCCGCGGCCCGGCTGATCACGAAGATCGTCGACGCGCAGGCCGCCCGCGGCTCCGCCTCGGTGGTGCTGACCGGCGGACGCAACGGCAACGGTCTGCTGGCGGCGCTGGGCACGGCGCCCGCGCGGGACGCGATCGACTGGTCGCGGCTCGACCTGTGGTGGGGCGACGAGCGCTTCCTGCCTTCAGGAGATCCCGAGCGGAACGTCACCCAGGCCCGTGAGGCGCTGCTCGACCGGGTGCCTCTCGACCCGGCGCGGGTGCACGCCATGCCGGCCTCGGACGGTCCCCACGGCCCCGATGTCGACGCCGCCGCCGCCGCGTACGCGGAGGAGCTGGCCGCCGCCGCGGGTCCCGGTGACCATGCCGGGGTGCCGACCTTCGACGTGCTGATGCTCGGCGTCGGCCCGGACACGCACGTGGCCTCGCTCTTCCCCGAGCTGCCGGCGGTCCGTGAGACCGAGCGGACGGTGGTCGGCGTGCACGGCGCTCCCAAGCCGCCGCCGCTCCGGGTCTCCCTGACGCTTCCGGCGATCAGGGCGGCCAAGGAGGTCTGGCTGCTCGCGGCCGGCGAGGACAAGGCGAAGGCCGCGGCGATCGCGCTGTCGGGCGCGGGCGAGGTGCAGGCCCCGGCGGCGGGCGCCTACGGCCGCTCGCGCACCCTGTGGCTGCTCGACGCGGCGGCCGCCTCGGAGCTGCCGCGGAGCCTGTACCCGCCGGCTTCCGCCTGACGAGGCCCGCTTGCTCGACCGCACGCCCCGGAGGCCCGGTTCACTTCTCGGTGGACCGGGCCTCCGGCGTCGGTACGGGCTCGACGAAGGGCGCGAGGAGGTCGGGTACGGCCTCGACCGCGAAGGTCAGGCCCTGGCTCTCGCCCGCGTCGTAGATGTCGTACGCGCCGGCGCCGGCCGCCGTCGTCGCGGTCAGCGTCAGGACGCCCGCGCGGCGCTGGAAGTACGACTGCTTGACGGTCCAGCCGATGACGCCGGAGCGCTGGAGGGCGACCGTGGCGCGCCGGACCGTGCCTGAACGGGTGACCAGATAGTCGCCGCTGACTCCGTGTCCGAGACCGCGGTACGCGTCGAGGGCGAGGAGCACGGCGAGCGGGGTGAGGACCACGGCACAGCCCGCCGCCACGTACAGCAGGACCGGGGTGAGGAGCAGCCCGAGGCCGGCGAGGAGCACGACTGGGACGGCCGCGGACCACAGGGCCCAGCGCAGCCGACGGGTACGGGCGGCGCGGGGGTGGGCGGCGAGCGGCGTCCCGGTGGGCGGCTCCGGCTCGCCCAGGACCTGGGCGGCGACGCGGTCGGCGAGCTGCCGGGGCACGGCCGGCACCAGGGTCTTGAGGTCGGTGTGCTTGTCCCCGTCGTCCTCGGCGAGGCCGGTGGCGACGGCGTCGACGCGGGCGGCCCCGGCCAGGCGCACCCCGAGCGGCTCGACGACCTCGATCCCGCGCAGCCGGCGCTCCTCGATGGAGACCGAGCGGGCCGTGAGGAGGCCGCGGCGGACGTGCAGGGTGCCGCCGGGCTCGCGCTCCAGGCGGTAGTTCCACCACATCTCCACCCAGAGCCCGAGGGAGGCGGCGGCGCCGACGACGACGGCGATGAGGACGAGGTCGACGATCATCCAGGCGAGGGAGACGTCCCGGAAGCGGTCCCCTATCCAGTCGATGACCTCGGCCTGGGCGCCGAACCACTCGCTGACCTGCATGACGGATCCGGCGGCCGCGCCGCCGAGGGCCGGGGCGACGAAGGAGAGCGGCGCGTAGCGGATCCATCGCGGGTCGACGGTGGCGAGGGTGCCCTCGTCGGTGAGGCCGTCGGGGCCGGTGGCGGCGCGGGCGAGGAGTTCCTGGCGGAGCAGCTCGCCCTCGGCGCGGGTGACCAGGTCGAGTTCGAGCGTGGACTCGCTGCCGCCGGTGCTCTCGCCGGTGCCGATGCGGACCTTGACGAGGCCGAGGAGGCGCTGGAGGGGGTTGGCGGTGAGGTCGACGCTGCGGATGCGCTCGCGGGCCAGGGAGCGGCGCTTTATCAGGAGGAGCCCGGTGTGGAGTTCGACCCGCTCGGGGCCGATCCGGTAGCGGGTGCGGCGCCAGCGGACGTAGTCGGCGGCGGTGCCGCCGAGGACGAGGAGGAGCGCCCCGGCGAGGACCCAGGAGAGGGCCTGCCACAGCGGCCTGGAGCCGGCGAGGCCGACGGCCGTGGGCAGTCCGGCGCCGCCGGCCACGCCGCACAGGACGGCGGCGGTGGCCAGGAGCATACGCAGGTCGAGGCGGCGCCACTCCTCCCCGGGTCCGGCCGGGCGCGGCCGGCCGGCGACACCTATCTCGCCGTCGGCCGCGCCCGCTGCGCCGGGGGGCCCGTCCTGCCCGGGGCCGGCCCCGGTCACGTGGCGTCCCCGGGGGTGGCCTGGGTGAGGGCCGTGAGCCGCTCGCCGAGTTCGGCGGCGAGTTCGTGGTCGAGGCCCTCGATCCGGAGGGCGCCCTTCGAGGAGGCGGTGGTCACCGTGACCGTGCCGAGCCGGAAGAGCTGCTCCAGCGGGCCACGGACGGTGTCGACCGTCTGGATCCGGGACATCGGGGCGATCCGCCACTCCTTCCAGAGGGCCCCGGTGCGGACGTAGACGGCCTCGTCGGTGACCTCCCAGCGGTGCACCCGGTACCACCAGGAGGGGAAGAACGCGGTGCAGCCGAGGCCGAGGGCCGCGACGGTCCCGGCCGAGAGCAGCAGCCAGAACCGGGCGGGCCCGATGAGCGCGCCGAGGACGGCGAGGATCACCACCGGCACGGCGGTGGTCACCAGGAGCTGGCTGCGCCACCAGGCGACGGCCCGCTCGTCCACGGCGTTCCTGGGCGGCCGCAGCCGCACCGCGTTCTCCCCCGTCATGCGATCAGCCCCGGTCGCGCAGGGCGCGGTAGGCGGAGACGAGCCCGGCGGTCGAACTGTCGAGCTGCTCGCCGCCCTTGACCCCGTCGGCGTCCGTCAGGACCGGCTCGATCTTCTTGGCGAGGACCTTGCCCAGTTCGACGCCCCACTGGTCGAAGGAGTCGATGTTCCAGATCGCGCCCTGGACGAAGACCTTGTGCTCGTAGAGCGCGATCAGCTGGCCGAGGACGGACGGGGTGAGCTCGTCGGCGAGGATCGTGGTGGTCGGGTGGTTGCCCTGGAAGGTCTTGTGCGGGACGAGCTCCTCGGGGACGCCCTCGGCACGGACCTCCTCGGGCGTCTTGCCGAAGGCGAGTGCCTGGGTCTGGGCGAAGAAGTTGGCCATCAGCAGGTCGTGCTGGGCGACGAGGCCGGGGAGCAGGTCGGCGACGGGCCGGGCGAAGCCGATGAAGTCGGCAGGGATGACCTTGGTGCCCTGGTGGATCAACTGGTAGTAGGCGTGCTGCCCGTTGGTGCCGGGGGTGCCCCAGACGACCGGGCCGGTCTGCCAGTCGACCGGGTTGCCCTCGCGGTCCACCGACTTGCCGTTGGACTCCATGTCGAGCTGCTGGAGGTAGGCGGTGAACTTGGACAGGTAGTGGGAGTACGGCAGGACGGCGTGCGACTGGGCGTCGAAGAACGCACCGTACCAGACGCCGAGCAGGCCGAGGAGCAGCGGTGCGTTCTCCTCGGGCGGGGCCGTGCGGAAGTGCTCGTCGACGAGGTGGAAGCCGTCGAGCATCTCGCGGAAGCGGTCCGGGCCGATGGCGACCATCAGGGAGAGGCCGATGGCGGAGTCGTAGGAGTAGCGGCCGCCGACCCAGTCCCAGAACTCGAACATGTTCGTGGTGTCGATGCCGAACTCCTCGACCTTCTCTGCGTTGGTCGAGAGGGCCACGAAGTGCTTGGCGACGGCCTCCTGGCCGGCCCCGAGGTTGCTGAGGAGCCAGTCGCGGGCGGAGGTGGCGTTGGTGATCGTCTCGATGGTGGTGAAGGTCTTCGAGGCGATGACGAAGAGGGTCTCGGCCGGGTCGAGGTCGCGGACGGCCTCGTGGAGGTCGGCGCCGTCCACGTTGGAGACGAAACGCAGCGTCAGGTCCCGCTGGGTGAAGGAGCGCAGGACCTCGTAGGCCATGGCGGGGCCGAGGTCGGAGCCGCCGATGCCGATGTTCACGATGTTCTTGACGGGCTTGCCGGTGTGGCCGATCCACTCGCCCGCCCGGACCTTCTCGGAGAAGGCGGCCATCTTGTCGAGGACGGCGTGGACGCCGGGGACGACGTTCTCCCCGTCGACGTCGATCACGGCCTCGCGCGGGGCGCGCAGGGCGGTGTGGAGGACCGCGCGGTCCTCGGTGGTGTTGATCTTCTCGCCGCGGAACATGGCGTCGCGGAGCTCGGCCACGCCGGTGGCGGCGGCGAGTTCGCGCAGCAGGGTCAGCGTCTCGTCGGTGACGAGGTGCTTGGAGTAGTCCAGGTAGAGGTCGCCGACCCGCAGGGTGTGGTCGGTGCCGCGGGCCGGGTCCGCGGCGAACAGCTCGCGCAGGTGGGTGTCGCCCAGCTGCTCACGGTGCTTGCCGAGGGCGGCCCACTCGGGCAGCCGGTTCAGCCTGGTGCGGCCTTCGTTCTTCATCTCGGACATCGCCCACTTCTTCTCGTATGTCTGCCCCGCTGCCCCTCCAACCTAATTGATCAGAGGGGCGGACGACGCTACGGCGAGCGCGAACAGCGCCGCCGCCACGAAGGTGGGTGTGTGCGGTCCCCGGCCGGCGGTGCGGAGACGGCGAACGGGCCTTGTCCGCGAACCTGGTTCGCGGGCAAGGCCCGTTCGTCACATCGTCACACCACGCTCAGATCTCGCCGCGCAGTTTGGCCAGCGCCTCGGCGAGGATCGCCTCGCCGTCCGCGTCGCTGCGCCGCTCCCGCACATAGGCGAGGTGGGTCTTGTACGGCTCCGTGCGCGGCGGGTCCGGCGGGTTGTCCCGGTCCTGACCGGCCGGGAAGCCGCACCGTGGGCAGTCCCACGTCTCCGGGATCGCCGCGTCACTCGCGAAGCTCGGCTGCGTCTCGTGCCCGTTCGAGCACCAGAAGGAGATGCGGGCGCGCGGCGCCGATTCGCCCCGCTCGGCCTCGCCCATCGGCCCCGCTCCGACCCGGCTTCCCCGGATCGCGTTGCCACTTGCCACGGTCGTAACTCCCTGCGTGATGGTGCTCGAAGATGCCCCAGTCTACGTAAGGCCCAACGCGCGTCCAGTGATTGGAGTTACCCGTCCAACTTCATCAGAAGGCCAAGTACGACAATGCACGCGAACCAGAGCAGACCGACCACAACCGTGATCCGGTCCAGGTTGCGCTCGGCGACCGAGGAGCCGCCGACGGACGACTGCATGCCGCCACCGAACATGTCGGAGAGGCCGCCGCCCTTCCCCTTGTGCATCAGCACGAGCAGCATCAGCAGCGCGCTGAAGACGATCAGGGCGATCGAGAACCCCATAACCACGGCTGGACCAACTTCCTCGGACTTATACGGACGGGGGCCGGGCACCTGCCCGACCCCCGCAAGGGTACGACGTAACTCCGCTACCGCATACTCACCGGTGAGGTCACTGGTCGCGGAAGCGCACGATCTTGACGAACTCGTCGGCGTCCAGCGCCGCGCCGCCCACCAGGGCGCCGTCGACATCCGGCTGCGCCATGATCGCGGCGACGTTGCCGGCCTTGACCGAGCCGCCGTACTGGATGCGGACCTTGTCGGCCAGCTCCTGCGAGTACAGCTCCGCGAGACGGCCGCGGATCGCCCCGCAGACCTCCTGCGCGTCCTCGGGGGTGGCGACCTCGCCGGTGCCGATGGCCCACACGGGCTCGTACGCGATGACGATGGTCTCGGCCTGCTCGGCCGGGACGTCCTTCAGGCCGCCGTCGATCTGCGCGAGGGTGTACTCGACCTGGTTGCCCGCCTTGCGGATGTCCAGGCCCTCTCCGACGCAGAGGATCGGGGTCACGCCGTGCTTGAAGGCGGCCTTCACCTTGGCGTTGCAGACCTCGTCGTTCTCGGCGTGGTACTGGCGGCGCTCGGAGTGGCCGACGGCCACGTAGGCGCACTTGAACTTGGCCAGCATGGAGCCCGAGATCTCACCGGTGTAGGCACCGGAGTCGTGCGCCGAGAGGTCCTGGGCGCCGTACTTGATCTTGAGCTTGTCGCCGTCGATCAGGGTCTGGACGGACCGCAGGTCGGTGAAGGGGACGAGGACCGCGACCTCACAGGCGTCGTAGTCCTTCTCGGTCAGGGCGAAGGCGAGCTTCTGGACGTGGGCGATGGCCTCGAGGTGGTTGAGGTTCATCTTCCAGTTGCCCGCCATCAGCGGGGTGCGGCCAGACGAAAGAGATGCAGTCATTTAGGGGTCAGCCCTCCAGTGCGGCGAGGCCGGGCAGCGTCTTGCCCTCGAGGTACTCGAGGGAGGCGCCACCGCCGGTCGAAATGTGGCCGAATGCGTTCTCGTCGAAGCCCAGCGTGCGCACGGCGGCGGCGGAGTCGCCACCACCGACGACCGTGAAGGCCGGGGAGTCGACGAGTGCCTGGGCGACGGCCTTGGTGCCCTCGGCGTAGTCGGGGTGCTCGAAGACGCCCATCGGACCGTTCCAGAAGACGGTGCCGGCGTCGGCGAGCTTCGAGGCGTAGAGCTTACGGGTCTCCGGACCGATGTCCAGGCCCTCCTCGTCCGCCGGGATGGCGTCCGCGGCGACCGTGGTCGGGTTGGCCGGAGCCTTGGTCTTGAGGTCCGGGAACTCGGGCGAGACCAGGACGTCGACGGGGAGGACGAACTCCACGCCGCGCTCCTCGGCCCGCTTCAGGTAGTCCAGGACGGCCGGGATCTGGTCCTTCTGGAGCAGCGAGATGCCGACCTCGTGGCCCTGGGCCTTGAGGAAGGTGTACGCCATGCCGCCGCCGATGAGGATGCGGTCGGCCTTCTCCAGGAGGTGGTCGATGACCCCGAGCTTGTCGGAGACCTTGGCACCGCCGAGCACGACCACGTACGGCCGCTGGACGTCCTCGGTGAGCTTCCTCAGGACGCCGACCTCGGTGGCGATGAGGTAGCCCGCGGCGTGCGGGAGGCGCGCCGGCAGGTCGAAGACCGAGGCGTGCTTGCGGTGCACGGCACCGAAGCCGTCTCCGACGTACAGGTCGGCGAGGGCGGCCAGCTGGTCCGCGAAGGCGCCGCGCTCGGCGTCGTCCTTCGAGGTCTCGCCGGCGTTGAACCGGAGGTTCTCGACCACGGCGACCCGGCCGTCGGCGAGGCCGGCGACGGTGGCGGTGGCGGACTCACCGACCGTGTCGGTGGCGAAGGCCACCTCGGCGCCGAGCAGCTCACCGAGGCGCGTGGCGGCCGGGGCGAGGGAGAACGCCGGGTCCGGGGCGCCCTTGGGGCGGCCCAGGTGCGAGGCGACCACGACGCGGGCGCCTGCGTCGGCGAGCGCCTTCACCGTGGGGACGACGGCGCGGATGCGGCCGTCGTCGGTGATGGTCGTGCCCTCGAGGGGCACGTTGAGGTCGGCGCGGACGAACACCCGCTTGCCGGAGACGCCTTCGGCGAGAAGCTCGTCGATCGTCTTCATCTGTCACAGACTCCTTGGTACGCGGTGGAGCACACAAACAGGGCTCGCACAGCGCGGCATTGCGCTGCCCGAGCCCTGCTCACATCGAAAGCCTGCCCTGAACCCTAGAGCTTAGAGCTGGCCGCCGACGAAGACGGTGAGGTCGACGAGACGGTTGGAGTAGCCCCACTCGTTGTCGTACCAGCCGAGGATCTTGACCGTCTTGCCTTCCTGGACCATGGTCAGGGAGGCGTCGAAGGTGCAGGACGCCGGGTCGCTGACGATGTCCGAGGAGACGATCGGGTCCTCGGTGTAGAAGAGGATGCCCTTCAGGTCGCCGTCGTCGGCGGCCTTCTTGAACGCGGCGTTGACCTCGTCCTTGGTGACCTCGCGGTCGAGGGTGACGACCAGGTCGGTGGCGGAGCCGGTCGGGACCGGGACGCGCATCGCGATGCCGTCGAGCTTGCCCTTGAGCTGCGGGAGGACCAGGGCGGTGGCCTTCGCGGCACCGGTCGTGGTCGGGATGATGTTCTCCGCGGCGGCGCGGGCGCGGCGCAGGTCCTTGTGCGGGAAGTCCAGGATGCGCTGGTCGTTGGTGTACGCGTGGACCGTGGTCATCAGGCCCTTGACGATGCCGAAGTTCTCGTCGAGAACCTTGGCCATCGGCGCGACACAGTTGGTGGTGCAGGACGCGTTCGAGATGACGTGGTGGTTGGCCGCGTCGTACTTGTCCTGGTTGACACCCATGACGATGGTGATGTCCTCGTCGGAGGCCGGAGCCGAGATGAGGACCTTCTTGGCGCCGCCCGCGATGTGCTTCTCGGCGTCGGCCTTCTTCGTGAAGATGCCGGTCGACTCGATGACGATGTCGACGCCCAGCTGACCCCAGGGGATGTCGGCCGGGTTGCGCTCGGAGAGCACCTTGATGGTGTGGCCGTCGACGGTGATGGTGTCGGCGGTGTGGGTGACCTCGGCCTTGAGGCGTCCCAGGATGGTGTCGTACTTCAGGAGGTGTGCCGTGGTCTCGGTGTCACCCAGGTCGTTGACGGCCACGATCTCGATGTCAGCACCCTGATCAAGGAGCGCGCGGAAGTAGTTCCGGCCGATGCGGCCAAAGCCGTTGATGCCTACGCGGATCGTCACGAACCGATCTCCTCGTTAGCTACGCCGGTGTTCTCGACGCCGGCGAGATTTTTGTTTTTTAGGGATGTCCCCGACCGCTTACGACCCTACCTCTCCAGCCAGCTCGGAGTGACATCGCGCGCATCCGCGCGTGCCCGGAAAGTGAGGGAAATTGGCCGACGACCCGTACCTACCAACGGGTACGGGCCGCCATGGGACCTTTGTCCCGACTACTCTCCGTCAGCGCCGGAGAACCCCGAGGGCGCGGCCGATGAGCCGTCCCCGCTCGCTCGCGCCGGGCACGTGCTCCAGGCCGTAGCCGAGGAGGACGGTGTCACGGGTGGTGACCGCGGCCTGGGAGTGGAAGAGCGCCGCGGAGCGCGTCCAGTCCGTGCCGTTGCCCGGGCTGCCCTCCGGCGCGCCGGGGACGGTCCAGGCGCCGAGGCCGGTCTCGAAGCCCTCCGCCTCCGTGGTGGTGGTCACGAGCCGGGTGTCGTCGACGAAGGCGCCGGTCTCGCCGGTGCCGGGGTCGGAGACGTACGAGATCGAGAGCTCGACGCGCTTGCCGGCCCAGGCGCTCAGGTCGACGGAGGCCTGCCGCCAGCCGTTGGAGGGGCCGGTGAAGGCGTTCCAGGAGCCGCTGGTGCCGGTGGGCGCGCAGCCGTCCTCGCCGACGGTGAGGTAGCGGGCGAGGAAGGGGTGGTCGCGGACGTAGTAGCCCTCGCCGCAGTCCGCCGGGGGCGCGGCGGAGGTACCGCCATTGCGGTCGGGCAGCGTCGTCCAGTCGTCCTGGCCGACGGTGTGGGCCTCGACGATCAGGTTGTCGTAGCCGGGCTCGGTGTCGTAGCTGACCTGGAAGTCGAGGCGCGGCGACACGGCGGCGGGGACGCCGGTGAGGTCGACGGTCCTGCTGAGGCGGGCCCAGGTGCCGTCGGCGTGCTTGACGGCCGCGAAGGTCGCGCCCTCGGCGGGCTCGAAGGGGGTCCGGACGCCCGGGTAGTCACCGGCGGAGGCGCTGTCGGCGAACTGTGGGAACTCGTCCGGCTTGAGGGTGTCCGAGGTGACGGTGTACGCGCCGGCGTTGTCCAGCGGGTTGTCGGCGGCGGCACCGAGGCGCGCGCCGACGCCCGCGAAGGCGCCGGTGCCGGCGAAGGCGGGCGGCTGTCCGAGGCCGGCCCGGTGGTAGGCGCCGAGGTAGTACTGGGCGAAGTCGTTGGTCTCGGCCCGGCCGACGACGGTGAGTCCGCCGGACTTCTCACCGGCGTTGATCAGCTTGCCGCCCTCGTTGAGGTAGGCGCGGACGGCGAGTTGGGTGGGCCCGGAGGGCCGCTCGGCGCCGGTGTACCAGACGACGGTGCGGAAGTGGGAGAGCACGCCGAGGGCGTCCGGGGTGCCCTGGGTGGCGACGTCCCAGACCGCGGCCTTGCGGCCGTTGTCGGCGAGCGCCTTCACATAGGCGGCGGCGTGCTTCGCGGCGGTGGTACCGCCCTCGTCGGCGAGGACGAGGACGTCGCCGCGGGGCCGCTCGGCCACCTTGTAGGTGAACGGGGCGGAGGCGGTGGCCCGGCCCTCGCGGGTGCGGGCGGTGAAGCGGACCTCGACGGTGTCGCCGGGCTCGGCGCCCTCGACCTCCGCGCGGTACTCGTCGAAGTAGAGGTTGTCCTCGCCGCCGTAGGTCTCGCCGCCCTTCCAGGCGTCGAGCTTCTCGCGGTGGGTGCGGCCGCCGTTGACGCGGTAGGTGAGGGTCTTGTCGCGGAGGGACTTGCGCGCCGTGACGGCGACCTCCTGCTCCCCGCCGCGGGCGTAGGAGGTGGTGAAGGTGGCCGGGGTGAAGTCGGGGGCCGGCGTGCCGACCGGGGAGACGGGCGTGTCCGGGCGGGCGGCGCTCTCGGCGACGGCGAGCGCGAAGGGGATGTTCTTGGCGAACTCGGCCTGGATCAGCTTCTCGTCGTCCGGGAAGGTGAAGACGGAGGCGCAGTCGGCCGGGTTCCAGGCGTCGTTCGGGTCGACCCGGGAGGCGGTGGCGCAGGTCGACATCTCGGGGGTGAACATCTGCATGCCGTTGACGTTGGCCGCGTGTCCGTCGGCCTCGCCGTTGGTGATGTACAGCTCCGAGGAGACCTGCGGCCGGTAGCCGGGCACGGCCGACTTCTGCGGGGTGCCGGCGAGCGCCTTGAGGGCGACGTCGTCGGGGGTGTCCGTGGCGACCTGCCAGCCGACGCCGTACAGGATGAGCTGGGCGGCCGAGTGGTAGTTGATGCCGTACGAGAAGCCGATCCGCTTCTGGAAGGCGTCCAGGGCCTTGGTCTCGGGCTCCGACATGGGGCCGGTGCCGCGGAAGGTCTCGTCGGCCGGGTCGGGGGACGAACCCTCGTTGTCGTAGCCCCACTTGTAGGCGAAGTTGCGGTTGAGGTCGACGCCGTCGCCCGGCGTGATCCGTCCGTCGCCGTCGTTGTCCCGAAGGTTCTTGCGCCACTGCCGGTTCTCGGGGGCGGCATGGGTGAAGTCGTAGCCGTCCGGGTTGGCGGAGAGCACGAACCAGACCTCGGTGGTGTCGACGATCCGGGTGATCCGCTCGTCCTTGCCGTAGCCGTCGACGTAGTGGTGGAGCAGCCGCCGGGTCATCTCGGGGGTGATCCACTCGCGCGCGTGCTGGTTGGACAGGTACAGCGTGGCGGGCTTGGAGCCGTCCTTGGCGCGCTGGGCGCCCTTGCTGACCTTCAGGGCGAGGATGTCCTGGCCCTTGCGGGTCTTGCCGATGGAGACGACCTTGGTGATGCCGGGGTTGGCCCGGGCGGTGTCCAGGATCTCCTGCTTGAGGCCGTTCGGGCCGCCGTACGGGCGGAAGACGCCGTCGCCCGCGGCGGCGACCCGCTTCTCCGCCTGGGCGGTCAGGTCGTGCTCGGCGAGTTCGACGCCCTGGCCGCGCAGCTGTCCGGCCTGCCGGTCGGTGAGGAAGAGCTCTACCGTCGCGGAGCCCTTGTCGGGCACCTGCTCGGTCATCTCGTGCGCGTCGGCACCGGCTTCGAGGAGCAGCGGGACCTGCTCCTTGGTGACCTCGGCGCGCCATACGGAGAGGGCGTCGCCGCCGTCCCGGTCGTTCGGCTGTGCTCCGGCGACGGGTGCCGCCGCCACTCCCGCGATCAGCAGTGAAGCCGCGGCGAGGATCGATCTCGCTCTGCGTCTCATGAGCCCCCCTTGCTGTTGCCTGCCACGAAGGTGAACAGACGCCAGGCTCATGGGCGCTCATGGGCCTGTCAAGGGTGCCTCGCGGGTGTACGAGAAAGCTGCCGGTGCCTCAGAAAGGCACCGGCAGCTCGGAGTTCGGTATTCCGTCGGCCCGTCAGCCGACCAGGCTGTCGTCGAGCTCCTCGGTCAGGTTGGACTCGGTCCCGGGGATGCCCAGGTCCTGCGCCCGCTTGTCGGCCATCGCGAGCAGCCGGCGGATCCGCCCGGCCACGGCGTCCTTCGTGAGCGGCGGGTCGGCGAGCGCGCCCAGCTCCTCCAGGGAGGCCTGCTTGTGCTCCATGCGGAGCCGCCCCGCGGCGGCGAGGTGCTCGGGCACCTCCTCGGCGAGGATCTCCAGGGCGCGCTGCACCCGGGCACCCGCGGCGACCGCGGCGCGCGCGGAACGGCGCAGGTTGGCGTCGTCGAAGTTGGCCAGGCGGTTGGCGGTGGCGCGGACCTCGCGCCGCATCCGCCGCTCCTCCCAGGCCAGTACCGACTCGTGCGCGCCGAGCCGGGTGAGCAGGGCGCCGATCGCGTCGCCGTCGCGGACGACGACCCGGTCCACGCCCCGCACCTCGCGGGCCTTGGCCGCGATGGAGAGCCGACGGGCCGCGCCGACCAGGGCGAGCGCCGCCTCCGGTCCCGGGCAGGTGACCTCCAGGGAGGAGGACCGGCCGGGCTCGGTCAGCGAGCCGTGGGCCAGGAAGGCACCGCGCCAGGCCGCCTCCGCGTCACAGGTCGCGCCGGAGACCACCTGCGGGGGGAGTCCCCGGATGGGGCGGCCCCGCCCGTCGACGAGGCCCGTCTGGCGGGCCAGCTGGTCGCCGCCGGCCACCACGCGCACCACGAAGCGCGAGCCGCGCCGCAGTCCGCCGGGGGCCATCACGATCAGTTCGGAGCTGTGCCCGAAGATCTCCAGGATGTCCCGCTTCAGGCGGCGCGCCGCCATCGCCGTGTCCAGCTCCGCCTCGATCACGATGCGGCCGCTGACCAGGTGCAGCCCGCCCGCGAACCGCAGGATCGACGAGACCTCTGCCTTCCTGCAGCAGGTCCGGGTGACGGGAAGCCGGGAGATCTCGTCCTTCACCGCTGCCGTCATCGCCATGGGCCGATCCTTCCATGCATCCGAAAAATACGGTCGTACGCGGCGGCCAACAGCTCCGGGTCATGCTTCGCGGAGCCGTCGGGCCCGGCCACCGGCGCCAGCTCGACCGCGGCACCGAGCCGCTTGGCGGCATCGGCGAGGGACTCGCGGTCGGGCACGGCTGCCTCGTCGGCGAGCACCACGTCCAGGGCGAGTTTAGGGGCGTGTCGTCCCAAAACCTCCAAATGACGCTGCGGAGAGAAGCCCTCTGTTTCTCCGGGTTGCGGCGCGAGGTTCAGCGAGAGCACCTTCCGGGCCTTCGTCTGCACGAGGGCGTCGAGGAGCTCGGGCACGAGGAGGTGCGGGATCACGGAGGAGAACCACGAGCCGGGGCCCACGACCACCCAGTCCGCGTCGAGCACGGCGGCGACCGCCTCGGGCACGGCCGGCGGGTCGTGCGGCACGAGGTGCACGGACTGCACGTCGCCCGGGGTGAGCGCCACCGTCGCCTGGCCGCGGACGGTGTCCACGTCCTCCGGCCGCTCCGGGTCGTGCCCCTTGACCAGGGCCTGGAGCTCCAGCGGTACGGCGGACATGGGCAGCACCCGGCCCTGGGCGCCGAGCAGCCGGCCCACCAGGTCCAGGGCCTGGACGGGGTCGCCGAGCTGCTCCCAGAGGGCGACGATCAGCAGGTTGCCGACGGCGTGGCCGTTGATCTCGCCCTTGGACTGGAAGCGGTGCTGGATGACCCGTGCCCAGGTCTGGCCCCAGTCGTCGTCCCCGCAGAGCGCGGCGAGCGCCTTGCGCAGGTCGCCCGGGGGCAGCACGCCGAGCTCCTCCCGGAGCCGGCCGCTGGAGCCCCCGTCGTCGGCGACGGTGACGACGGCGGTGAGGTCGCCGGTGATCCGGCGGAGGGCGGCCAGCGAGGCCGACAGGCCCATGCCACCGCCCAGCGCGACGACCTTCGGCTGCGCGCCGCGTCTGCGGAGCGTGCGCCGTGCCGTGAGGGTGGAGGCGCGGCGACGGTAAGGCTTCACTCGCGCCCCATGTCCCGGTGCACGACGACGGTCTCGACCCCTTCGGCGGCGATGCGGGCGGCGAGCCGCTCGGCGGTGGCCACGGAGCGGTGCTTGCCGCCCGTGCAGCCCACGGCGATGGTCACGTACCGCTTGCCCTCGCGGCGGTAGCCCGCGGCGATCAGCTGGAGGAGCTCCGTGTAGCGGTCCAGGAACTCCTTGGCGCCGGGCTGGTTGTAGACGTAGTTCGACACCTCCTCGTTGAGGCCGGTGAAGGGGCGCAGCTCGGGGACCCAGTGCGGGTTCGGCAGGAAGCGCATGTCGACGACGAGGTCGGCGTCGACCGGCAGGCCGTACTTGAAGCCGAAGGACATGACGGTGGCCCGGAGCTCGGGCTCCTCGTCCCCGGCGAACTGGGCGTCCATCTTGGCGCGCAGCTCGTGGACGTTGAGGCTGGAGGTGTCGATCACCAGGTCGGCGTCCCCGCGCAGCTCGCGCAGCAGGTCGCGCTCGGCGGCGATGCCGTCGGTGATGCGGCCGTCGCCCTGGAGGGGGTGGGGCCTGCGGACCGACTCGAAGCGCCGGACCAGGGCCTCGTCGGAGGACTCCAGGAAGACGATCCGGCGGGTGACCTGCTTGGCGTCGAGGTCGGCGAGGGACTCCCGGAGGTTGTCGAAGAACTGCCGGCCGCGGACGTCCACGACGACGGCGATCCGGGCGACGTTCCCCTGGGAGCGGGCGCCGAGCTCCACCATGGTGGGGATCAGCGCGGGCGGCAGGTTGTCCACGACGAACCAGCCGAGGTCCTCCAGACACTTCGCCGCGGTGGAGCGGCCGGCTCCGGACATGCCGGAGATGATCACCAGCTCGGGAATGGCCGCCTCGGCGCCGTTGTCGCCGGGGGTCTCCTTCGTGCCCGTACTCACGTGTCCTGCTCCGTCTTCTCGGTCCTGCTCGTGCTGCTGGTGCGGTTCGTGCTCGTCGTGCTGTTCTTGCGCGGTCATGCCGTGCCGCCCCCGTCGTCTTCCATGATCTCTCCTGTTGCCGTGTTCACGGCGGGTGCGGCCGGGGCCGCCTGGGCGAGGGCCACGACGACCGCCTCCGCGGTCTTCAGGCCCATGCCGGGGACCTCACGGATCTGCTCGATTGTCGCCTGCCGGAGCCGCTTCACCGAGCCGAAATGCTTGATCAAGGCCTGTTTCCGCGTCTCGCCGAGACCCGGGACGGCGTCGAGAGGGCTGGTCCGGATGCGTTTCGTCCGCTTGGAGCGCTGGTAGCGGATGGCGAAGTCGTGAGCCGTGTCACGTACCCGCTGGAGGAGGTAGAGGCCCTCGCTGGAGCGGGGCAGCACCACCGGGTCGTCGTCGCCGGGGAGCCAGACCTCCTCCAGGCGCTTGGCGAGCCCGCAGACGGCGACGTCGTCGATGCCGAGCTCGTCGAGGGCGCGCCGGGCGGCGGCGACCTGCGGCTGCCCGCCGTCGACCACGACGAGCTGGGGCGGGTACGCGAAGCGCTTGGGCCTGCCGTCGTCCTGGGGGTCGTCCGCCGGGACCTCCCCGTTCCCGTCGGCCTCTCCCCCGCCCTCGGCGGGGAGACTCCACTCGCCGGTCTTCTCCTTCTCGGCGAGGTAGCGCTTGAAGCGGCGGCTGATCACCTCGTGCATCGAGCGGACGTCGTCCTGCCCCTCGAAGCCCTTGATCTGGAAGCGGCGGTACTCGCTCTTGCGGGGCAGCCCGTCCTCGAAGACGACCATCGAGGCCACGACGTCCTCGCCCTGGAGGTGCGAGACGTCGAAGCACTCGATGCGCAGCGGCGCCGAGTCCAGGTCCAGCGCCTCGGCGATCTCCTCCAGTGCCCGGGAGCGGGTGGTCAGGTCGCTGGCGCGCTTGGTCTTGTGCAGGACGAGTGCCTGCTGCGCGTTGCGCGCGACCGTCTCCATCAGGTCCTTCTTGTCGCCGCGCTGCGGGATCCGCAGCGAGACGTTGGAGCCGCGGCGGCCGGCGAGCCAGGCGGTGACGGCCTCCGCGTCCTCCGGCAGGGCCGGGACGAGGACCTCCTTGGGGACCGTGTCGCCGCTCTCCTCCCCGTACAGCTGCTGGATCGCGTGCTCGACGAGCCCGGCCGTGTCGACGGCCTCGACCTTGTCCGTGACCCAGCCGCGCTGGCCGCGCACGCGCCCGCCGCGCACGTGGAAGATCTGGACGGCGGCCTCCAGCTCGTCCTCGGCGAGGGCGATCAGGTCGGCGTCGGTGGCGTCGGCGAGGACGACCGCGCTCTTCTCCATGGCCCGGCGCAGGGCCCCTATGTCGTCGCGGAGCCGGGCGGCCTTCTCGTACTCCATGTCCTCGGCGGCGATCATCATCTGCTTCTCGAGGCGCCGGATGTACGTGCCGGTGCGGCCGGCCATGAAGTCGCAGAACTCCTCGGCCAGTTCGCGGTGCTCGTCGGGGGTGACCCGGCCGACGCAGGGTGCCGAGCACTTGCCGATGTAGCCGAGGAGGCAGGGGCGGCCCGCCGAGGCCGCGTTCCGGAAGACGCCGGCCGAGCACGTACGGACGGGGAAGACCCGCAGCATCAGGTCGACGGTCTCGCGGATCGCCCACGCGTGCGCGTACGGCCCGAAGTAGCGCACGCCCTTCTTCTTGTGGCCGCGCAGCACCTGGACGCGCGGGAACTCCTCGTTGAGCGTGACCGCGAGGTACGGGTAGCTCTTGTCGTCCCGGTACTTCACGTTGAACCGGGGGTCGTACTCCTTGATCCAGGAGTACTCCAGCTGGAGCGCCTCGACCTCGGTCGAGACGACGGTCCACTCCACGGAGGCGGCGGTCGTCACCATCGTGGCCGTGCGCGGGTGCAGGCTCACGAGCGGCTGGAAGTAGTTCGCCAGCCGCTGACGCAGGGACTTCGCCTTCCCCACGTAGATCACCCGGCGGTGCTCGTCGCGGAATTTGTAGACCCCCGGCGAGTCGGGGATCTGCCCCGGCTTGGGGCGGTAGCTGGAGGGGTCTGCCATGGTCCCCACCCTACTGGCGGGGACCGACACTCCGACCGCGCGCGCTCGTTGGCGGAGCATGGCGAATCAGGTGACGGGACGGGCCGCGGGGCGGCTGGCGGACCGGGTGTGCGTGATCACGGGTGCGGCGAGCGGGATCGGCCGGGCGACGGCCGAACGGTTCCTCGCCGAAGGGGCGAGGGTGGTGGCCGCGGACCTCGACGGGAAGCGGCTGGCGACGCTGGAGGGCGCCGTGCCCGTGATCGGGGACGTCTCCGTGGCGGAGGACGCCCGGCGGATGATCGACACGGCGGTCGAGCGCTTCGGACGGCTCGATGTGCTCGTGGCCAACGCCGGCGTCATCCCGCTGCTCGACATCACCGAGGCGGAGCCGGCGGACTGGGACACGGTCATGGCCGTCGACGGCCGCGGCATGTTCCTGACCTGCAAGTACGCGATCGAGGCGATGCTCGGCTCGGGGGGCGGGGCGATCGTGTGCACCTCGTCGATCTCGGGGGTCGCCGGGCAGGCACGGCAGGCGGTCTACGGCCCGGCGAAGTTCGTCGCGAGCGGGCTGACCAAGCACCTGGCGGTGGAGTGGGCGGACCGCGGGATCCGGGTGAACGCGGTGGCGCCCGGCACGATCGAGACGGAACGGGTCGCCGCCGCGCGCGTGGAGCCCGGCGGCCCCGAGTACCTGGGGGAGGTACTCGGGGCCCACCCGATGGGCCGCTTCGGCACCCCGGAGGAGGTGGCGTCCGCCATCCTGTTCCTCGCCTCCGACGAGGCCTCGTTCGTCACGGGCGCGATCCTCCCGGTCGACGGCGGGTACCTGGCGCGCTGACGGCCGTCCCGGTACGGGCCCGCCTGCGGGCGGGCGCCGCCCCTCGCCCGTGGGGGCAGTCGTCCCGCCGGGCCGGGACGGGTGGGCGCACGGGACGGCGCCTCGGCGGGCGCCTCCGCTCCAGGCGCCCGCCCGCACCGCCGACGCGGCTCAGGCCTCGCCGGCCCCGTTCCTTCGGCGTATCAGCACCGTGCCGGTCAGTCCGAGGACCAGCAACGCGCCCGCGCCCGCCGCGGCGGAGGCGACGGTGACCGCCGGCTCCGTCTCGGCCGCCGCCGCACGGGGTGCGGCCGCCGGTGCCGGTGCCGCCGACTGCGGGGCGTACCCGCCCGCCGCGCCCTTCTTCGCGTACGCCGAGCCGGGGAGCTTGTCCCCGTACGCCTCGGCGACCCGCTCCCGGTAGGCGGCCAGGCTCGTCCCGTTCATCCCGACGGCCCGGACCGCGTCCTCGTCCAGGGGCAGCACCTTCGCGCCCTTCTGGACGTACCAGGCGTCGATCTGCGGCTCCCGGAAGACGAGGCCGCCGGGCAGCACGCGCCGGCCGTGCTCGGCGTACCGGATCTCGTCGTCCCCGGTCGCGATGTTCACGACCTGCCAGCCGCCCGGCTGCTTCACCGTCCACAGCGAGGCCTTCTGCCCGTCGGAGGCGACGGCTCTGCTGGCCCGGAACTCGACGCGGGCGACGGGTGCGCCCGGCTTCCCGGCGACGAAGTCCGGGGAGAGGATCCGGACCGGCACGGACCCGCCCTCGACGCGCGGGGCGGCCGCCGAGCGGGCGAGGGCCCCGTCCCGGGCGAAGAACCGGGACAGGGTGTCCAGGGTCTGCGGTGCGGAGGCGGCCTGCTCGGGGGTCGGCGCGGCCGGCAGGCCCTCCGCGGCGGCGGCCGGGAGCGCCCCGAGAGCGACGAGGGCGGCGGCGGTCAGGAGACCGGCGCCGATGGCACGTCCGTTCATCGTCGTCACGCCCCGATCCGGTAGAGCGAGTGGGTCCAGGAGAAGGAGTTGTTGTTGACGTACCAGGCGTGCGAGGCCCAGTTGTAGCGGTCGCTGGAGGGCCAGGGGTCGCCCCAGTAGACCCAGCTGTCGGCGTCGTCGTAGCCGTAGACCACGTGCATGTGGCCGCCGCCGCTCGCCCACTGGATGCGGGTCTCGATCGGCCGGTCGGCGTTGATCTCGGTCTGCACGGTCGAGTAGCGCAGCCAGCCGGTCACGTACGAACCGGGGTTGACGCCCGCCCACCTGAGGCCGGTCTGGACGTTGCCGAGGGTGGCCTGGTTGTTCGGGCAGTCGTAGCCCTGCTGCCGGTTGAAGGCGGCGTTGCAGAACTGGTTCTGGCTGTAGTTGCGGCCGAACCAGGTGGCGATGGTGTTGCCGCCCGCCGCCCAGCACCAGTTGGTCTTCTGCTGGGCCTGCATGGTGATGTTCAGCCGCTTGGAGGCGAGGGCGGAGACGTCCTCACCCGCCGGCGCGGCGGACGCCGAGGTGGTGGGGACGAGGAAGAGGGCGGCTGCGGCGAGTGCCGCGAAGGACAGTTTCCTGCTGCGCATCGCGTTCCTCCCGTGGAGGGGGGTGGGGATGTGTGGGGAGTGGAGGAGCGCGTCCGGACGCTGGTCAGGAGCATCGGCCGTTGTCGGGAGCGGGTCAACACGCTTCAATGCGGGGTGACATCGGACTGTGAACGGTCTGACCCGGGTGTGAACGGACGCCCTCGGTCCACCTGCCCGCCCACCCCACGCGGCGCGTCGGTCCGCTCCCCCACCGTGAACGTTCACTGAGGAGCCCTCGTGAGCCACACCGAGGCCGATCTGGTGCAGCTGCTGCACACCGGACCCTTCCATCTGGCGCTGCGCACCGCGCTGGCCGTGCGCGGGCTGCCGCTCCAGCGGGTCCAGCACCATCTGGCGCATCGGGGCGTCAGGGTCGGGGTGACGAGCCTGAGCTACTGGCAGCAGGGCGCCCGGCGCCCGCAGCGGCCGGAGTCCCTGAAGGCCGTACGCGCCCTGGAGGAGGTGCTCCAGCTGCCCGGCAACTCGCTGCTGCGGCTCCTGTCGGGCGACGCGGCCGGCCGGGCCGAGGTAGAGCGCCCGGCGGCCCGCTCGTACCGCTCACTCGTGGAGGTGTCCGGCTCGGTCGAGGAGCTGCTCGCGCAGCTGGAGTGCCCGTCGGACGGCGGGCTGCACACGGTGGGGCACCACGAGCGGGTCCGGATCGGGGCGGCGCGGGAGCTGGTGGGGCGCGAGTCGCAGCACGTCGTGCGCGCGCACCGGGACGGGGTCGACCGCTATCTGGCCATCCACCACGGGGATCCGGGGTGCGATCCGTCGCAGGTGGTGGTGCGGGCCGTGGAGAACTGCCGGACCGGGCGGGTGCGGTGGCACGCCGAGACGGGCGTGGTGGTCGCGGAGCTGCTCTTCGACGCGCGGCTGCGGGCCGGGGACACGCACCTGTTCTCGTACGGCTTCGAGGACGGCACCGGGGGGCCGAGCGGGGAGTACGTGCGCGGGTTCAGCTTCGCCGGCGGACAGTACGTGCTCCAGGTGCACTTCGACGAGGCGGCGCTTCCGGTGCGGTGCCGGAGGTTCGCGCAGAGCTCGGCGGGCGCGCCGCGCGGCGGCCGTGCGGAGCTGACGCTGAGCGGCCGGCACCGCACGGTGCACGTCGTGGAGCAGGGGGTGCGCCCGGGGATCCTGGGGATCGACTGGGACTGGTCCTAGGGCGTGTTGCGAAAGTAGCGCCGGCCGCCCGAAGGGCGGGCCCGACGGCGTCTGGTGCGTGCGATCGCAAGGCGGAGGGTCGCCCCGATACTGGATGTATCGGGGTGATCCCGACAACGCGGCGAGCGTGCGTGCCAGACGCCGTCGGGCAGGCGGGACTTTCGCAACACGCCCTAGGGGACGTGCCGGCCGATCGGCCAGCGCCTTCCCGGTGCTCGCGCCTCGCGGCCGACGAACGGCTCGACCGGGGCGCCTACGCCTCGGGGCCGGCGACCAGTTCGCCGTTCTCGACGCGGACCGGGACCTCGGGGAGCGGGACCGTGGCCGGGCCCTTGAGCGCCTTGCCGGTCGTCACGTCGAAGCGGCTGCCGTGGCAGGGGCAGTTGCCCTCGTTGTCCTCGATCTTGTCGAGGACGCAGCCGGCGTGGGTGCACTGGGCGCTGAAGGCCTTGTACTGGCCCTTGGCCGGGCAGCTCACCAGGAGCCGCTGCTCGCGGTAGAGCTTGGCGCCGCCGACCGGGACCTCGTCCGGGGCGCCGAGCGCGACGGGGGCGGTCGGGGTGGGGACCACGGCGTGGCCGAGCTTCGACTCGGTGGAGCAGGCGGCGACTCCCAGCCCGGCGGCGCCGGCGAGGGCGGCGCCCTTCAGTACGGTGCGGCGGCTGGACTGGCCGGACATGGGCGCTCCACGGTGCGATCGGGGCAAGGCGTGACCGAACCGACGATACCGGCGGGCCTCCGCGGACCGTCGGCCGGGCCGGACCCGAGGGGCGACCTCCCCGGGCCGGACCTGAGGGCTGACCTCCCCGGGCCGGACCCGACGGGCGTTCTCCCGGGCCGGACCCGACGGGCGATCTCCCGGGCCGGACCCGACAGGCAACCTCCCCGGGCCGGACCGGGGAGGCGGGGCCCGGCTGGGCCCCACCTCCGGGTCAGGCCTTGCGGGCCCGGGCCGTCGCCTTCTTGGCGGTGGCCTTCGTGGCCGCCGCCTTCGTGGCCGCCGCCTTCGTGGCGGCCTTCTTCGCAGGAGCCGCGGTCTTCTTGGCGGGGGCCTTCTTCGCCGCCGCCTTCTTCGTTCCCCGCGCCGCCGGGACGGTCGCGCCGGCGTCGCTGATCCGGTCGGCGTCGAGGATCTCGCGGAGGAACTTGCCGGTGTGGCTCGCCGGGACCGAGGCGACCTCCTCCGGTGTGCCCTCGGCGATCACCAGGCCGCCGCCGCTGCCGCCTTCAGGGCCCATGTCGACGACCCAGTCGGCGGTCTTGATGACATCGAGGTTGTGCTCGATGACGATCACCGAGTTGCCCTTGTCGACCAGGCCGGAGAGGACCTTGATCAGCTTCGAGATGTCCTCGAAGTGCAGACCCGTGGTCGGCTCGTCCAGGACGTAGACCGTGCGGCCCGTCGAGCGCTTCTGGAGCTCGGAGGCGAGCTTCACGCGCTGGGCCTCGCCGCCGGAGAGCGTCGGGGCGGACTGCCCGAGTCGGACGTAGCCGAGGCCGACCTCGTTGAGCGTGCGGAGGTGGCGCGCGATCGTCGGGACGGCCTCGAAGAAGTCGAGGGCCTCCTCGATCGGCATGTTCAGGACCTCGGCGATGGACTTGCCCTTGTAGTGGACCTCCAGGGTCTCCCGGTTGTACCGGTCGCCGTGGCAGACCTCGCACGGGACGTAGACGTCCGGGAGGAAGTTCATCTCGATCTTGATCGTGCCGTCGCCGGAGCAGTTCTCGCAGCGGCCGCCCTTGACGTTGAAGGAGAACCGGCCGGGCAGGTAGCCCCGGACCTTGGCCTCCATCGTCTCGGCGAAGAGCTTGCGGACGTGGTCGAAGACGCCGGTGTAGGTCGCCGGGTTCGACCGGGGGGTCCGGCCGATCGGGGACTGGTCGACGTGCACGACCTTGTCGACGAGGTCGTCGCCGTCCACACGCGTGTGGCGCCCGGGCACCGACTTGGCGCCGTTCAGCTCGCGCGCCAGATGGGTGTAGAGGATGTCGTTGACCAGGGTCGACTTGCCGGACCCCGAGACGCCCGTGACGGCGGTGAGGACGCCCAGCGGGAAGGAGACGTCGATGTCCCGCAGGTTGTTCTCGCGGGCCCCGTGGACGGTGAGCCGGCGCCCGGGGTCGACCGGGCGGCGGATGTCCGGGGTGGCGATGGACCGGCGGCCGGACAGGTACTGCCCGGTCATCGACTCCTCGTTGGCGAGGAGCTCCTTCAGGGAGCCGGAGTGGACGACCTTGCCGCCGTGCTCGCCGGCGCCGGGGCCGATGTCGACGACCCAGTCGGCGACTTTGATGGTGTCCTCGTCGTGCTCGACGACGATGAGCGTGTTGCCCATGTCCCGGAGCCGGACCAGGGTCTCGATGAGCCGGTGGTTGTCGCGCTGGTGGAGGCCGATGGACGGCTCGTCGAGCACGTACAGCACGCCGACCAGGCCGGAGCCGATCTGGGTGGCGAGCCGGATGCGCTGGGCCTCGCCGCCGGAGAGCGTGCCCGCCGCCCGGTTGAGGGAGAGGTAGTCGAGGCCGACGTCGACGAGGAAGCGCAGCCGCTCGTTGACCTCCTTGAGGACCCGCTCGGCGATCTTCTTGTCGCGGGCGTTGAGCTTCAGCCGGGAGAGGAACTCGGCGCAGTCGCTGATGGACATCGCGGAGACCTCGGCGATGGACCTGTCCATGACCGTGACCGCGAGGACGATCGGCTTGAGGCGGCTGCCCTCGCAGGTGGGGCAGGGCACCTCGCGCATGTAGCCCTCGAAGCGCTCGCGGCTGGAGTCGCTCTCGGCCTCGGTGTGGCGCCGCTTGACGAAGGAGACGGCCCCTTCGAAGGCCGGGGTGGTGTACGCCCGCTCGCGGCCGTACCGGTTGCGGTAGCGGACCTCGACCTGGGTCTTGTGCCCGTACATCAGGGCCTTCTTGGCGCGCTGCGGAAGCCCCGCGTACGGGATGTCCGTGCGGAAGCCGAGGGCCTGGGAGAGACCGCCGATGAGCCGGCCGAAGTACTCCTTGGTGTGGCCGTGCGACCAGGGGTGGATGGCGCCCTCGTCGAGCGACCTGTCCTCGTCCGGGACGATCAGCTCGGGGTCGACCTCCATGCGCGTGCCGATGCCGGTGCAGTCGGGGCAGGCGCCGAAGGGCGAGTTGAAGGAGAAGGAGCGCGGCTCCAGCTCCTCGAAGGAGAGGTCGTCGTACGGGCAGTAGAGGTGCTCCGAGTACATCCGCTCGCGCTCGGGGTCGTCCTCGGGGAGGTCGACGAAGTCGAGCACGACCATGCCGCCGGAGAGTCCGAGCGCGGTCTCGACGGAGTCGGTGAGGCGGCGCTTGGCGCTGTCCTTCACCGTGAGGCGGTCGATGACCACCTCGATCGTGTGCTTCTCCTGCTTCTTCAGCGTCGGCGGCTCGCTCAGCTGCACGGTGACGCCGTCGACCCGGGCGCGGCTGTAGCCCTTGGTCTGGAGGTCGGCGAAGAGGTCGACGAACTCGCCCTTCCGCTCGCGCACGAGCGGCGAGAGGACCTGGAAGCGGCTGCCCTCGGGGAGGTCGAGGACCTTGTCGACGATGGCCTGCGGCGACTGGCGGGAGATCGGCCTGCGGCACTCGGGACAGTGCGGCTTGCCGATGCGGGCGAAGAGCAGGCGGAGGTAGTCGTAGACCTCCGTGATGGTGCCGACCGTCGAGCGCGGGTTGCGCGAGGTCGACTTCTGGTCGATGGAGACAGCGGGCGACAGACCTTCGATGAAGTCGACGTCCGGCTTGTCCATCTGACCGAGGAACTGCCGGGCGTAGGAGGAGAGCGACTCGACGTAGCGGCGCTGCCCCTCGGCGAAGATCGTGTCGAACGCGAGGGAGGACTTGCCCGATCCCGAGAGCCCGGTGAAGACGATGAGGGAGTCACGCGGGAGGTCGAGCGAGACGTTCTTGAGATTGTGCTCGCGAGCGCCACGGACGATGAGACGGTCGGCCACGCCGGTCCGCACCTTTCTTGAGAGAGCGGATGTCCTGACACACCCAACAACCAAGGATGCCGGATGCTTCCACCGAGCCTATAGCACGCACATTCGATTTCCGGCCGCGTGGAGACCGCTTCACCCGAACGAGTGGCGGCGCTAGGGTCGGCGCCATGATCGACCACGAATCTGATCTCGCCTCTGTCCGCGCGGCCACCGACCGACTCCTGGACGACGCCGCCTCCTGGGACAACGCGGCGACGGCCGAGCCGTCACGGCTTCCCGGCTGGACGCGCGGCCATGTCCTCGCGCACATCGCCCGGAACGCCGACGCTCTGGTGAACGTCCTGCAGGGCCGTCCCATGTATGCCGACGCCGCCACCCGCGACGCCGACATCGAGCGCGACGCGGACCGGCCGCTCGCCGTCCAGCTCGCCGACGTGCGCGAGAGCGGCGAGGGCTTCCAGACCGCCGGCGCCGAGCCCGCCGACTGGAGCCGCACCGTCGAGCTCCGCAACGGCGTCACGGACAGCGCCTCCCGGATCCCCTTCCGCCGCTGGGTGGAGGTCGCCCTGCACCACGTCGACCTGGGCGTCGGCTACGAGCTCGAGGACCTGCCCGAGGAGTTCGTCCGCCGCGAGATCGACTTCCTCGCCGAGCGCTTCACGGGCAACGCGACCGTGCCGCCGACCCGGATCGTGGCGACGGAGGGCACGGGCAGCTGGACCACCGGCGCCCCCGAGGGCTCCGAGGTGACCGTGACGGGCCCCGCCCCCGAGCTCCTCGGCTGGCTCGCCGGCCGCCGCGACGGCTCCGCGCTCAAGACCGAGGGCGGCCCGCTCCCGGCGCTCCCGCCGCTGTAGCACCCCCTGTTGTCGGTGGGCGGAGCTAGGCTGAGCCCATGACGTACAGCGGAAGTGTGAAGGTCGGCGGACCGGCGGACGTGCACGAGCTGACGGACCTGATGATCTCGAAGGTCGCGGTCGGCCCGATGGACAACAACGCGTACCTGCTGCGCTGCCGGGCGACCGGCGAGCAGCTGCTGATCGACGCGGCCAACGACGCCGGCACACTGCTCACGCTGATCGGTGACGACGGCATCACCGCCGTCGTCACCACCCACCGGCACGGCGACCACTGGCAGGCCCTGGCCGAGGTCGTCGCCGCGACCGGCGCCCGGACCTACGCGGGGGCGTACGACGCGGAGGGCATCCCGGTCGCCACCGACGTGCCGGTCGCGGACGGCGACACCATCCGGGTGGGCCGGATCGAGCTGACCGCCCGCAGGCTGGTCGGGCACACCCCGGGCTCGATCGCCCTCGTCTTCGACGACCCGCACGGCCACCCGCACGTCTTCACCGGCGACTGCCTCTTCCCGGGGGGTCCTGGACGGACAACACAGCCCGAGGAGTTCAACAGCCTGATGGACGACCTGGAGGCAAAGGTCTTCGGCGCCCTGCCGGATGAGACCTGGGTCTACCCGGGTCACGGTAACGACACCACCCTCGGCAAGGAGCGGCCCCACCTCGCGGAGTGGCGCGCGCGAGGCTGGTGACCGCCCCTCGTACCGACAGCGCGCGGCTCACCGGCCGCGCGCTACCGTACGCCCCCGTAACCGGGACGGCCGCCGGGTAGTTGGCGCCACATGCGCCCCAGTCACGCTCCGTCCCCACCCGCTCCCCCGGTTCCACCCGCTCCGCCCTCGATGGCGCGGCTCGCCACCGCCTCGCTCGTCGGCACCGCCATCGAGTTCTTCGACTTCTTCGTCTACGGGACCGCCGCCGCCCTCGTCCTCGGGCCGCTCTTCTTCCCGACCTTCTCCCCGCTCGCCGGGACCCTGGCCGCCTTCGGCACCTTCGCCATCGGCTTCGTCGCCCGCCCGCTGGGCTCGGTCCTCTTCGGGCACGTCGGCGACCGGTACGGCCGCCGGCCGGTCCTCTTCGCCTCCCTGCTCCTGACCGGCTGCGCCACCGTCGCGGTCGGCTGCGTCCCCACGTACGAGACGCTCGGCATCGCCGCGCCGCTGCTCCTGCTCGCCCTCCGCTTCCTCCAGGGCCTCGGCCTCGGCGGCGAGTGGGGCGGCGCCGTCCTGCTGACGGCCGAGCACGCGCCGCCGAACCGGCGCGCGCTGTGGGCGAGCTTCCCGCAGATCGGCCCGGCGGTCGGCTTCCTCCTCGCGAACGGGGTGATGCTGGCGCTCACGGCGGGCCTGAGCGACGCTGACTTCCGCTCCTGGGGCTGGCGGGTGCCGTTCTGGGCGGCGGGGGTCCTCGCGGCGGCCGGGCTGCTGCTGCGCTCCTCGCTGGCGGAGACCCCGCAGTTCGAGGAGCTGTCCGCGTCGGGACGGCGGGCGAGCGCCCCGCTGGCCGAGGTGGCGCGCGACCACTGGCGTCTCGTGGTGCTGACGGCCGGGGCTCTCGCCGTCGGGTACGCGGTGTTCTACACGGTCTCCACCTGGGCCCTGACCTACGGCACCGAGCGGCTCGGGGTGAGCAGCACCGTCATGCTGACCTGTGTGATGGCCGCCGTGGCGGTCAAGGGCGCGGCCACGCCCTTCGTGGCCCTCCTCGCCGACCGCTGGGGCCGCCGCCCGCTGTGCCTCGCGGGCTGCGCGGCCTCGGCGCTCTGGATGTTCCCGATGGTGGCCCTGCTGCACACCGCGGAGCCGTTCCTGATGTTCCTCGGCTTCCTGGGTTCGCTGCTGGCCTTCATCACGATGTTCGCGGTGATCGCCGCGTACCTCCCGGAGCTCTACGAGCCCCGCGTCCGCTGCACCGGCGCGGCCGTCGGCTACAACCTCGCGGGCGTCCTCGGCGGCGCCCTCACGCCCATCGTCGCCACCGCCCTCTCGGCGGACGGCGGCTCGGGCCCGCCCTGGGGCGTCGCGGCCTATCTGACCGTGGTGGCGCTGATCAGCCTGGGCTGCTTCGCCCTGCTCCCGGAGACGCTGCCGGAGCCCGCCGCCGAGGCGCTGGAGGGCGAGGCGGTGCAGGGCGCGACGGCCTGAAGGCGGGGAACACGAAGGCGACGGCCGGCCCGGGGCGGGTGCCCCGGGCCGGCCGTCGCCGTGGGTGACGCGTCAGGCGCCGACGCTGTCCTTCTCGACGCCGTCCGCGTCCGCGGCACCGTCGGTGCCGGCCACGCTCTCGGCGGCTTCCCGCTCCGCCTGCTTCTTGGAGGCGATCAGGCTGGTGATCGTGGTGATGACCAGGACACCGCCGATGACCGCCAGCGAGAACCCGATGGAGATCTCCGGGACGTGCACCCCGGACTCGTGCAGGGCGTGCAGGACGAGCTTCACGCCGATGAAGCCGAGGATCACCGAGAGGCCGTAGCTGAGGTGGACCAGCTTCTTCAGCAGACCGCCGATCAGGAAGTACAGCTGCCGCAGACCCATCAGGGCGAAGGCGTTGGCGGTGAAGACGATGTACGGGTCCTGGGTCAGGCCGAAGATCGCCGGGATCGAGTCGAGGGCGAAGAGGATGTCCGTGGTGCCGATGGCGATCATGACGACCATCAGCGGGGTCAGGACGCGCTTGCCGTTGACGCGGATGAAGAGCTTGGTGCCGTGGTACTTGTCGGCGACGCCGAACCTCTTCTCGACGGACTTGAGGAGGCGGTTCTCCTCCCAGTCCTCCTCGTCCTCGTCGGCACGCGCCTCCTGGATGAGCTTCCAGGCGGTGTAGATCAGGAACGCGCCGAAGATGTAGAAGACCCACGAGAAGTTCGCGATGACCGCGGCGCCCGCGGCGATGAAGATCGTGCGGAGGACCAGGGCGATCACCACACCCACGAGCAGCACGCGCTGCTGGAGGTGGGAGGGGACCGCGAACTTCGCCATGATCAGGATGAAGACGAAGAGGTTGTCGACACTGAGCGACTTCTCGGTGACGTAGCCCGCGAAGAACTCGCCGGACGCCTGGCTGTTGCCGAAGAACAGCAGGCCGAGTCCGAAGAGCACCGCCAGCACGACCCAGACGATCGTCCAGATTCCGGCTTCCTTGACCGAGACGTCATGGGGCTTCCGCCCGATGAAGAAGTCGGCTCCGATGAGGGCGCTCAGACCGAGAATGGTCAGCACCCACAGGGTCATTGAAACGTCCACTGCGCCTCCGGCGTCGTACGGCTACTTGATCAGCGTCGTCGCTGCCGGAGGTCTCTTCCACCCGGGCGGCTCGCACCACGACCGGGCCGACGCCCCGGGATCGGACCACTGAGGATCCGTCCGTATTGACGGGTACGCCGCGCATGGGGAGTACTCCCCTCCGCACCATGAACACTACCCGAAAGACCAAGAGAAGGTAAAGGGCAGGGTAAAGAGCCGCCAAAAGGCCAGGTCAGGGCCGCATCAGGGTCTCTTTGCCGGGCGGGCCTCCGCGACCTGGGCGAGCACCTGCCGGAGGATCCGGCTGCCCGGCGGAAGCAGCGGGGGCTCGTACGACCAGGCGTGACCGACCCAGGGATCGGCGAGGTGGTCGTCGGGGACGGGGGTGAGCCGCAGCAGGGAGCGCCAGAGCGGGTCGAGCACGGGCCCGTACGCGGCGGCGTCCTCCCGGTCGGCCACGATCAGTAGATGGACGCCGACCCCGGGGCCCTCGTCGGCCAGGTACCGGAGCCGGGTCACCGCCCGGTCGTCGAAGCCGTGCGGGAAGTCGTGCACGATCAGGAGCTGCCGGGCCTCGTCCATACCGGGCGGCAGGGCGTCGGCGGCGCCGCTCCGCAGCGCCATCTGGAGCAGGTCGACCCGCTCGGTGAGCTGGTCGAGGACGGCCGTGACGCCCGCCGCGCCCCGGGCGGGCGGGGCGGCGAGCACATTGGTGTCCACGAGCGGCGCGAGCGCCGCGGCGCCGGCACCGGCCGCGTCCACGACGTGGAGCGCGAAGCCGCCCGGCGGGTGGACGGCGAGGAGCCGGGCCGCGTGCGCGACGGCGCTGTCGAGGGCGAGCCGGCGCAGCTCCGTCTCGTCGAGGAGGCCGGCCGCCTCCGAGCGGCCGCGCCCGCTGTCCACCCAGAGCCCGCGCTCCAGCGGGAGCCGGACGAGCATGGGGATCCGCAGTTCGGTGCGCTCGGGCAGGTGGAGGTCGCCCAGGCGCACGGCCATCGGCTCCTCCGCCGGCGGGCGGTAGGCGTGCCAGACCGGGTTGTCCCAGCGGGCGTAGGCGGGCGGCAGGGCCGGCTCGACCACCTCGGACTCGACGGCGAGCTGGGCGAGGTCCCGGTCCAGGACCTCACGCGCCCGCTCCACGAGCTCGTCGTGCCGGGCACGGGCGGCCGACCGCGCGGCGTCGTTCGCGCCGCCGACCCGGGAGCGGTAGTCGGAGAGCGTCTCGTCGAGCTCGCGGTCGAGTCGGGACTCGGCGAACTCGCAGGCGCTGCGGTAGGCGGCGGCGGTACGGGCCAGGTCCTCGAACATCCCCCACACCTGGTTGTACAGGCGCTCGTCCATGGACCAGCCGGCCGCGTCCCCGGCGACGGGCACGGGGGCGGACGTCCCCTGCGAAGCCTGCGCGGCAGGGGCATGGGTGGGAGCGGGCGTGGGTGCGGGCGCGGGCTCCGGGGTGGCGGTCCGGCGCCGGGGGTGGGTGTAGCTGATCGGGCCGCCCGGGGCCGCCGGAGCGGGAACCGCGGGGGTGGGCTCGGAGGTGGCGGCCGGTGCGGGCGCGGGCGCCAGGATAGACGCGGCCAGGTCGGCGGGGCGCTCCAGGCCCTGGTCGCCGAGGAGGTCGGCGAGACCGCCCTCGTACCCCTGGCCCATGGCACGGACCTTCCAGGCGCCCTGGCGGCGGTAGAGCTCCAGGGCGACGACGGCGGACTCGCTGTCGAGCCCCGTGATCGTGTAGCTGGCGATCTCCGTGCCGTCGGAGCCGCTGACGGCGACGAAGGGGGCGGCGGCCTTCCCGAAGGAGGTCGGCCCGCCGGAGCCGACGGGCAGCGCCAGGAGGACGGAGACCCGGTGGACGGCGTCCGGCACGGCCGCCAGGTCGACGGCGAGGCGCTGGTCGGCCGCGATCTGCCGGGGGACGTCCACACCGGGGAGCGAGGGGGCGACGGGGTGGGCGACCCACTCCACGCTTGGGACGCGGCCCCGTTCGTCGCCGAGGGCGGCTCCGGCGACGACCGGGTGACCGGCCGACACCCTGATCTCCAGTCGCGTGTCGGGCAGGGGGTGGTTCTGCCCCCGGACCAGCTCGGCCGTCATCGGCTCTTTCCCCTCAGCGGTTCCCGGTACGAAGTGGTGCGGACGTGCGGTGGCGCCGACGTGCGGTGGCGCGGACGTGCGGTGGCGCGGACGTGCGGTGGTGCGGGACAGCTCCCGGCGGCCTGGTGCCTCCGGGAGCTGTGGGTGCGTCCTGCTCGGCCCTGATTACAGGTGGGGCAGGATCGCCGGCATGAGGTCCTGGAACGTCCGGCCGTTGGCCGGGTTGCCCAGGGCGGTCATCTGCCAGCCGGAGCCGACGCGGTGCACCTTCGCCATGATCTGCGCGGTGTAGTTGCCGCCGCCGTCCAGGGTGTAGCGCGCGAGCTCCTGGCCGTTCGTCTCGTCGACGATCCGGCAGAAGGCGTTCTGCACCTCCTGGAACGTCTGACCGGTGAAGGAGTTCACGGTGAACACCACCGTGTCGATGTGGACCGGGACCCGCTGGAGGTCGACGAGGATCGCCTCGTCGTCCCCGCCCTGGCCCGCACCGCCGACGAGGTTGTCACCGGTGTGCTTGACCGAGCCGTCGTCGCTGACCAGGTGACGGAAGAAGACCACGTCGACCGGCTGCTTGTCCGCGAAGAGGACGGCCGAGGCGTCCAGGTCGATCTCCTGCGTGCGCTTGCCGAAGAGACCGCGGCGCGGTGCCGCCTGCCAGCCGAGCCCCATCCGCACCTGGCTGAGGCTGCCTCCGCCCTGCTTCTCCAGGCTGATGGCCTGACCCTTGGTCATGTTGACCGTCACGCGCTTGCCCCTCTCGTTAGCGTTCCCCGCGCCCGCTGTCCGGTGCGTGCGGTTGTCCAGCACCTTACGCAGCGCCACTGACACCGCAGAGCCGCGGTCCGGATTTGTGTCGGTCTTGCAACACACCGGACCGCGAGTGGTCAGGCGAGACCCGCCTCCTTCATCTGGCGCAACTCCTTCTTCAGTTCTCCCACTTCGTCGCGGAGCCGGGCGGCGACCTCGAACTGCAGCTCGGCCGCTGCGGCGCGCATCCGGTCGGTCATCTCCTCGATGATCGCGGCCAGTTCGGTGGCCGGCTGGTCCCCGAGCTGGACCGTCGAACCCGCCGCACCGGACTTGCCGCCCTTGCCCCGGCCCGCGGGGCCGTGCGCGGCGAGCGAGGGCACGGGCGCCTTGGCCGCCTTCCCGTCCTTCGTCTGGCGGTAGCCGCTGCCGAGGAGCTCCTCGGTGTCGACCTCCTCACGCGCGATGGTCGCGACGATGTCGTTGATCTTCTTGCGCAGCGGCTGCGGGTCGATGCCGTGGGCCGTGTTGTACGCGACCTGCTTCTCGCGGCGCCGGTTGGTCTCGTCGATGGCCTGCTCCATCGCCGGGGTGATCCGGTCCGCGTACATGTGGACCTGGCCCGAGACGTTTCGCGCGGCACGGCCGATGGTCTGGATGAGAGAGGTCCCGGAGCGCAGGAAGCCCTGTTTGTCGGCGTCGAGGATGGCGACGAGGGAGACCTCGGGAAGGTCGAGGCCCTCCCGGAGGAGGTTGATGCCGACGAGGACGTCGTACTCCCCGGCGCGCAGCTCGCGCAGCAGCTCGATGCGGCGCAGGGTGTCGACGTCGCTGTGGAGGTAGCGCACCTGGATGCCGAGCTCCAGGAAGTAGTCGGTGAGGTCCTCGGCCATCTTCTTGGTGAGGGTGGTGACGAGGACCCGCTCGTCCCGCTCGGTGCGCAGCCGGATCTCGTGCACGAGGTCGTCGATCTGGCCCTCGGTCGGCTTGACGACGACCTCGGGGTCGACGAGCCCGGTGGGGCGGATGATCTGCTCGACGAAGCCGTCGCCGCGGGAGAGTTCGTAGGTGCCGGGGGTCGCCGAGAGGTAGACGGTCTGACCGATGCGCTGCTGGAACTCCTCCCACTTCAGCGGGCGGTTGTCCAGGGCGGAGGGGAGCCGGAAGCCGTGGTCGACGAGGGTCCGCTTGCGGGAGGCGTCTCCCTCGTACATGGCGCCGATCTGCGGCACGGTGACGTGCGACTCGTCGATGACGAGCAGGAAGTCCTCGGGGAAGTAGTCGAGGAGGGTGTTCGGCGCGGAGCCGGGCTCGCGGCCGTCGAAGTGCATCGAGTAGTTCTCGATGCCGGAGCAGGAGCCGATCTGGCGCATCATCTCGATGTCGTACGTGGTCCGCATGCGCAGGCGCTGGGACTCCAGGTGCTTTCCCTGCTTGTCGAGTTCGGCGAGGCGGACCTCCAGCTCGCGCTCGATGTCGTTGACCGCGCGCTCCATGCGCTCGGGGCCCGCGACGTAGTGGCTGGCGGGGAAGACGTACAGCTCGCGGTCCTCGCTGATGACCTCGCCGGTGAGCGGGTGGAGGGTGGAGAGCGCCTCGATCTCGTCGCCGAACATCTCGATGCGGACGGCCAGCTCCTCGTAGACCGGGAAGATCTCGATGGTGTCGCCGCGGACCCGGAAGGTGCCCCGGGTGAACGCCAGGTCGTTCCGCGTGTACTGGATGTCGACGAAGCGGCGGAGCAGCTGGTCGCGGTCCATCTCCTCGCCGACCTTGAGCGGGACCATCCGGTCCACGTACTCCTGGGGCGTGCCGAGGCCGTAGATGCAGGAGACGGAGGCGACCACGACGACGTCCCTGCGGGTGAGCAGGGAGTTCGTCGCGGAGTGGCGGAGCCGCTCCACCTCCTCGTTGATCGAGGAGTCCTTCTCGATGTACGTGTCCGACTGGGGGACGTACGCCTCGGGCTGGTAGTAGTCGTAGTACGAGACGAAGTACTCGACCGCGTTGTTCGGCAGGAGCTCGCGGAACTCGTTCGCCAGCTGGGCGGCCAGGGTCTTGTTCGGCGCCATCACCAGGGTGGGGCGCTGGAGCTTCTCGATCATCCACGCGGTGGTGGCCGACTTGCCGGTGCCGGTGGCGCCGAGGAGCACGACGTCCTTCTCGCCCGCGCGGATGCGCCGCTCGAGGTCGGCGATGGCCGTCGGCTGGTCGCCGCTGGGCTGGTAGGAGCTGACGACCTCGAAGGGCGCCACCGAACGTTCGATCTTGGAAACGGGCCGCATGCAACCACCGTACGACCCGGCACTGACACTCGGGCGGTGATCGGCTCACCGCCCGTCCCGGGGGTGTCCCGTCACCAGTCCTGGGAGCGGTGGCCGCCGCGGGGGACGCTCCTGCGGGCGGCTCGGCCGACGGGGCGCGCCGACCAGTTGGCGGGCTCCCCGTAGGAGGGCACGTGGCGCGGGGCGGGCACGCCGGGGCGGTGGACGCTCTGGGCGGCGGGCCGCTGCCAGTCCGGGTCGCCCATCACGAGGAGCGGGTCGAACATGACGACGACGGCGGCCAGGATCAGGAAGACCGCGGGGCCGATCAGCATCGGCAGGAGCAGCGAGGTCGCGGTGTCGCCGGTGCCGGCGGGCCGCTCGGCGCCCTGGACGTGGACGCTGACGGCCGCCATGGCCGTGTAGTGCATGCCACTGACGGCTCCGCCCATCACCAGGCTCGCGCCGAGGCTGGCCAGAAATCCATGGACGGAGACGGCCGCCCAGAGGGCCGCGGTGGCGGCCACGACGGCGATGACCACGGAGAGGGCGACGGTGGGCGTGTCGTACTCGATGCGGCCGTGCAGGCGCATCCCGGCCATGCCGAGGTAGTGCATGGTCGCGACGCCGAGTCCGGTGATCGTGCCGCCGGTGACGAGGGTGAGGGCGGTCGCCCCGCGGTACCCGACGATGAAGATCCCGATGCCGACCATGAGGACGGCGACGCCCAGGCTGGCGAAGGTGATGGGGCGGTCGTAGCTGATCGGCGCCTGCTGGACCGAGAAGCCCATCATCGCGATGAAGTGCATCGTCCAGATGCCGGTGCCGATGGAGGTGGCGCCGAGGGCGAGCCAGCCCGCCTTGAAGGTGTCGCGGTGGCGGAGCGACCTCGTGGTGCACCTCAGACCGAGGGCGCCGCCGAGGCAGGCCATGATGAAAGCGGCCACCGGAGTGACGAGCCCGTAGCTGAATCCGTCGACCGTGCCCTGCATGAGCGTGTGTCCTCCACCCCTGGTGCCACGTCGTCCGAAAACAGTCGGTACCGCTGGGTAGTACTACCGGGGCGAGATTATGGCGCGCCGGGGGCCTCGCGACCATGTGACCGGGGAATTTCCACTCGTGAGACCGGAGCGAGACCGGTCCGTGATCTTCATGGCGGGCCGGAGTCCGCTCCGTCGCCGTTTTGGCCTGCTCCGGTCGGTTGTCGGTGGCGGGTCGTACCGTGGCGGCATGGACATCGAAGCGGAGCCGACGGGCGGCGAGCCGTCCGTCGCGGTGGAGTGGACGGTCGTGGAGAGCGACATCGGTCCGCTCTTCCTCGCCGCGACCGGGCGGGGTCTGGTGCGGGTCGAGTTCCACGCCGACGCGGAGCGGCGGGCGCGGATGCTCGACCGGCTGGGCGCGCGGTTCGGCGCGGAGCCGGTGGAGTGCGCCTCGGGGCGGCTCGCCGAGGCGAGCCGCCGGCTGGACGCGTACTTCGCGGGCGACCCGCGCGCCTTCGACCTGCCGCTGGACTGGAGCCTGACGTCCGGCTTCAACCGGCAGGTGCTGCGCGAGCTGGCGACCGGCGTCCCGTACGGCACGGTCGTGGGGTACGGGGAGCTGGCGCGGCGCGTGGGGCAGCCGGGAGCGGCGCAGGCGGTCGGAGCGGCGATGGGCGCCAATCCGCTGCCCGTGGTGGTGCCGTGCCACCGTGTGGTGGGGAGCGACGGCGGGCTCGGGGGGTTCGGGGGCGGTCTGGAGACGAAGCGGCAGCTGCTGGCGCTGGAGGGCGTGCTGCCCGCGCCGCTGTTCTGAGGCGGACGTTCCCATCGGATGGGACGGCTGGCACACTCACGTAAGTGACCAACTCGCCCGACGCTCCTGACGTCACCGTGCCCGACGGGATATCCGCCCCCGTGACCGCGGCCGAACTTCCCGCGCTGCGCCGACGGGTTCAGGCCGTCCTCATCGCCACCCAGATCCTCGGTGGCCTCGGGATCGCCATCGGCGTCGCGCTCGCCGCCGTCCTGGCCAAGGACGTCAGCGGCACGGAGGCGCTGTCCGGGCTCGCCTCCACGGCGACCGTGGCCGGTCCCGCGCTGCTCGCCATGCCGCTGGCCGCACTGATGGCCTCGCGAGGGCGACGCGCGGGGCTCGTCCTCGCCTACCTGCTCGGGGCGCTCGGCGCCGTGGTGGTGGTGCTCGGCGCGGCCGTCGGGAGCTTCCCGGTGCTCCTGCTCGGACTCGTCGGCTTCGGTGCCGGCTCCTCGGCCAACCTGGCGGCCCGCTTCGCCGCCGCCGACCTCGCCGAGCCCGACCACCGGGCCCGGGCCATCTCCACCGTGGTGTGGGCGACCACGATCGGGGCGGTGCTCGGGCCGAACATCGCCGCGCCCGCCGGGAAGAGCGTCTCCGGTCTGGGCATCCCCGCGACGGCGGGCCCCTTCGTCTGGGCCGCCGGCGTCTTCGTCGTCTCGGCGGCGGTCGTCGCCGTCCTCCTGCGGCCGGACCCGCTGCTCACCGCCCGGGCGCTCGCGGATCCCGGAGTGGGCGAGCGGCCGGAGGACCGCTCCCTGCGCGCCGGGCTGCGGGCGGTGCGGGAGTCGCCGCAGGCCCGGCTCGCCCTGGTCACCGTCGCCGGCTCGCACACCGCAATGGTCTCGATCATGTCGATGACGCCGGTCGCGCTGACCCACCACGGCGCCGACATCCAGCTGATCGGTCTCGTCATCAGCGGGCACATCGCGGGCATGTACGCCTTCTCGCCCCTGATGGGCTGGCTGTCCGACCGGCTGGGCCGGCTCTCGGTGATCGGGCTCGCCGTCGGGCTGATCTCCCTGGCGGCGCTCATCGCGGGCACGGCGGGACCGAGCCACGGCCGGACGGCCCTGGGGCTGTTCGTCCTGGGCCTCGGCTGGTCCGCCGGTCTGGTCTCCGGCTCGGCGCTGCTCACCGACTCGGTGCCGCAGGCCGCGCGGGCGGCCGTCCAGGGGCTCTCCGACTTCGTGATGAACACGGCAGCCGGACTCGGCGGGCTCGTGGCGGGCCTGATCGTCTCGCAGGCCGGTTACGGGCCGCTCAACGCGATCGCCGCGTGCCTGCTGCTGCCGATGGCGGCGCTGGCGGTCCGCGGCGCCCTCCGCAGGGCCTGAACCGAAGCCGAAGCCGTGACCGGGGTCGGCACCGGGACCGGGCCGGGCACACCCGGTCAGCGCGGCACCGCCGGTGACGAGGCCCCGCTCGCCAGCCGCCGTGGCTCCCCCGTGCCGTCGGCCGGTACGGACCAGACCGCTCCCCCGTAGGCGTACGCGAGGGTCCCCGAATCCGTCCACAGGGCCTGGTCGTCGATGCCGCGCCGCTCGGCGACGGGATGCTCCCGCCCGGAGCGCAGGTCGTACACGTACAGCCGCCACGGCTCGCGCGGGCCTGCGGAGACCCGCTTCTTGAAGGCGAGACGGGTCCCGTCCGGGGAGAGCGACGGGCATTCGACGTTCTCCCGCAGGGTCCGGGCCGACCAGTTCGCCATGTCTCCCTCGACGAGACGCGTGCGCCCGCCCGTCGAGACGGTGGCGTAGAAGCGGTTGTCGTCGGCGGCGAAGGAGACGCCCCAGTAGTTGACGTCGGGGGCGTGGTACCGGCGCCCGTCGAGGGTCAGCGGAATCTGCTCGATGTTCTTCACCAGGTATCCCGTGCGCAGGTCGAGGACCGAGGTGCGGGTGGAGAAGGACGAGCGCGCGTAGGAGTCGCCGGTCGCGAACATCGTCCAGGCGAGCATCCGCCCCGAGGCGGAGACGCGCGCCCGGCTCGGGATGCCCGGGAGCGCGATCCGGCGCGTCTCGCGCAGCCGGTCGTCGAGCACCAGGGCGTACGAGCGGGCCGGGACGCCCGGCCGGCGCACGAGGCAGAGCGCGGTGGGCCCGGCCGCGTGGAAGCGGTCGCAGGCCGGCCCGCCGGTGACCCGGCCGCCGGGCGCGGACGGGTCCACGCGCGCGACGCGCCCGGTCGCGGTGTCCCGGACGTGGAGCGCGCCGGGGCGGCCCCCGTCGAGGGTGAAGCCCGCCTCCGGGACGACGGTGGCCGCCGCCTGCCGCCCGGAGGCCGCGCGGAGGGTGTAGGCGGTCGCGCCGCCGCCCAGCAGCACGAGCGCGAGGGCGAGGATCCACACGCGCGCGTGGCGGGACAGGCGGACGTCATCGGTCTCGGCGTGCATGGGTCAGTCCTCTCGGAGGGGCGTGGGTGCGGCGGGCGGGCTCGCGGTCTGCCGGGGCCGCGGGGCCGGCGGGCCGCTCGCGGTCTGCCGCGGACCCGGGGCCGGCGGTCCGCTCGTGGGAAGGAACCTGGCGGCGCAGCACAGGGCCGCGGCGAGGGCCAGGACCGCCGCCACGAGGGCCGTGCGCGGCCCGCTCGCCGTCCAGACGGCGCCGAACGCGACGGCGGCGCCGAGTCGGGCCAGCGCCTGTGCGGTCTGCACGAGCGCGAGCCCGCCCGCCTGGCGCCCCTCGGTGAGAAAGGGGCCGGTCAGGGCCATCAGGACGCCGTCGGTGGCCGCGTAGAAGGTGCCGATGAGCACGAGGACCCCTCCGAGGAGGAGGGCGTCCGTCACGGGGGCGAGGAGCAGCCCGTACGCGAGGAGCAGGGCCCCGTGCCCGTACAGGAACGGCCTGCGGCGGCCGACCCGGTCGGCGAGGCGGCCCGCCGGGACGGCGAGCAGCAGGTAGACGACGGCGGCGCCGAGCGGCAGGAACGGGAACCAGGTGGCGTCGAGTTCGAGCCGCTGCTGGAGCAGCAGGTAGAGGAACGCGTCGCCGATCGTGGTCGCGCCGAGGAGGGCGGCGCAGAGGAGGATCCGGCGGAACGCGGGCGAGCGCAGCGCGGTGAAGACCCCTCCCCGCGCGCGTGGCGCCGGTTCGGCGGTGGGGCGGGGACCCGGCACGGCCGACGGCGGCGCCGGCGCGTCGGACCGGCCCGGCGCGGTCGGCCGTTGCGGCACGGTCGGCCGCCCCCGCAAGGTCGGCCGTTCCGACACGGTCGGCCGTTGCGGCGCCTTCGGGGTCCGCCGGCGCCCCGGGACGAACAGCACCCACAGCAGGACGCCGAGCAGCCCGACGCAGAAGCTGACGGCGAAGACCGCCTCGTACGCCTCCGCCGTGGCCCACAGCAGGGCGAAGGCGGCCAACGGGCCCAGGAGGGCCCCGGTGGTGTCCATGGCCCGGTGGGTGCCGAAGGCCCGGCCCAGCTCCTCGGGTGGGCTGTGCAGGGTGATGAGCGCGTCGCGCGGGGCCGTGCGGACGCCCTTGCCGAGCAGGTCGGCGGTGATGGCCGCGGCGATCCCGCCGGCCGTGCCGCCCGCGAGGAGGAGGCCGAGGCGGGAGCAGGCCGAGAGGGCGTAGCCGACCCCGCCGACCTGCTTGTGGCGTCCTCCGCGGTCGGCGGTGGCGCCGCCGAGGATCCGTACGAGCGCGGTGGCGCCGGTGGAGAGGCCGTCGAGCAGGCCGAACTGGAGCGGGGAGAGGCCGAGTCCGACGACGAGGTAGAGCGGCAGCACGGCGGTCACCATCTCCGAGGAGACGTCGGTGACCAGGCTGACCGCGCCGAGGGCGAGGACGGTGCCCGGGACGCGCCGACCGCCCCGCGAGGGGGCGGGCGGCGCGTCGCGGCGACCGGTGGTCGCGAGGTACATCAGTGGCAGGTGTAGGTCGGGCCGGAGTCCTTCACCTGGTTGTCGGTGCCGACGTACTGCCAGGTGTAGGTGGTGTCGGTGAGGTCCAGCTTCAGGACGCCGTACGGGCCGCTGATGCGCTTCTGGCTGTTCGGCTGGACCGTCTCGATGTCGTAGGGCTCGGCCCCGCCCATGCCGCCGACGATCTCGACGATGCCGTCGGCGGTGGCCCGCCCTTCGGGGTCCTGCGGGGCGAAGCGCTCGTAGTGGTGGTCGTGGCCGTTGAGCACGAGGTCGGCCTTGGCGCCGTAGAGGATCTTCCAGACAGGCTTGGAGACCGGGTCGTTGCCGTGGCCGCCGGAGGAGTACAGCGGGTGGTGGAAGTAGGCGGCGAGGCAGCCCTTGGTGTTCCGTGCGAGGTCGTCCTTGAGCCACTGGATCTGCGCGGGGTCGTCGAAGGAGTTGGAGTCGAGGGCGACGAAGTGCCAGTTGCCCTGGTCGTAGCTGTAGTAGGGCTTGCCCTGGGGGTAGGCGATCGACCCGAAGTACGACTTGTAGCCGGCGAGCGGGCCGGCCGGGTCGTAGGTCTCGTGGTTGCCGGGCACGGGCCGGGTCTTCGCCTTGAAGGCGCCCCAGGTCTTGTCGTAGTAGGCGCGGAAGTCGGAGAGCAGGGCGTCGTCGTACTGGTTGTCGCCCATGGTCAGGTAGAAGGACGGGGCGATCCGCTGCGCCAGGGCCGCCGTTTTGGGGTGGGCGCAGGAGCTGCTGGAGGCCGTGCACTGGGCGGCGATGTCCCCGGCCGCGACGACGGTGAAGGCGCCGGCGGGCGGGGGCGTGGTGCTGGTCGTGCCGTAGACCTCGACCGTGAAGAGGGAGTAGCCGTACGAGGTGCCGCGGGCGGTCCCGTAGACGCGCAGGTGACGGCCCTGGCCGGTGAGTCCGGTCCAGTCGTCCGTGCCGCCGTTCCCGGCGGTCTCGGTGGCGAGGCGGGTCCAGGTGGTGCCGTCGGCGGAGATCTCGACGCGGTAGGCCTTGGCGTAGGCGGCCTCCCAGACGAGCTTGACGCGGGAGACGGTGGCCCCGGCGCCGAGGTCGACGCGGATCCACTGCGGGTCGACGCCCTCGGCGCTGGCCCAGCGGGTGGTGGACACGCCGTCGAAGGCCTTCTCCGGGCCGAACGTGCTGTCCTCGACGGAGGAGGAGGTGGCCGGTCGGCCCTGGGAGATCAGGGTGTCGGCGGCGGCGCCGGCCCGGTCCGGGAGGGCGAGCAGGAGTCCGCCGACGAGCAGCAGGACGGCGGTGAGGACGAAGGTCAGCCGGGTGGTGGTGAGCGGGGGCGTGAGGGTGGTGGCGGGGGTGCTGCGCGGTGGTGTGGAGGCGGGCAGGCGCATTCCTGGGCTCCCTGGCCTGAGGGGTCGGCGAGAGCTGGACACCGGTGCGGAGCACGAGGGCCCTGCCGCGCGGCGATTCGGGCGCCGGGCGGCAGGGTGGTGCTCGGCGGCCGGGTCAGAGCTCTCGCTGAGCGCGTCACGCCCGTGTGGTCGGGCGCCGCGCCAAGCCGCTGGCCGGGATGCTAGCGGATAGGAAGGTTTCCTACCAGACCTCGAACTGCCCTGCCGCCCACGGGCGTCGGAGCCCCCTCCGCCGGCACCCCGGGAGTCCTCAGAGGCTGATGTGGTACGCCTTGCGGAGGGTCTCGTGCACGGTCCAGGTCGTCCGGTCGCCCTCGCGGAGCACGCACGCGTCACCGGGGCCGATCTCCAGCGTCTCCCCGCCCTCGACGGCGACGGTCGCCCGGCCGCTGACCACCACGAAGAGCTCGTTGGCCTCGGTGTCGGTGACGACGCCGGGCGTGATCTGCCAGATGCCCCGCACCTGCTTTCCGTCGGCGGACTCCCACAGCACCTTGCCCGTCACCTCGGGCGTGCCGGAGACGATCTGGGCGGGGTCGAGCGGGTCCGCCTCGAGCTCCGCGTCGGGGATGTGCACGGCGAAGGAAGGCGCGTCATGTGTCGTCATGGGCGGTGACTGTAGCGGGGGTCCGGAGCCGCTCAGGGACCGGGACCGGATGGAACAGATCACTCCGCTTCGGCTCCTACCAGGCGACTTACCCGAATGCGACGACGGCGACGAATTCCGCACCACGCCCCCGGCGAGGCGTGCCGGGGCGCCTCGCCGGTGCCCGGCCGCCGGAGCGGAGCCGCCGTGACGGATTCCGCAGCCGTGGCCGACGGTGGTGCGGTGTGTGGCAGGAGCTCGCCACCGAGGTTTGCGGGGCCCGTGGTCGCGCCAGGAATGGGACATGTCCACACAGGTGTCCGAAGAGGTACGGGAGGCGCTCCACGAGGGCCGTCCCGTCGTCGCGCTGGAATCGACGATCATCGCCCACGGTCTGCCCCGCCCGCGCAACCTCGCCGTCGCCCTGGAGCTGGAGGGGCTCGTACGGGCCGGGGGCGCCGTCCCGGCCACCGTCGCCGTGATCGACGGCACCGCCCGGGTGGGCCTGGAGCACGCGGCACTGGTCCGGATCGCGGAAGACCCGTCGGTACGGAAGCTGGGCCACCGCGATCTGGCCCCCGCCCTGGCGACCGGGGTGACGGGCGCGACGACGGTCTCGGCGACGGCGTGGCTCGCGGACTCGGCGGGCATACGGGTGTTCGCGACCGGCGGCCTCGGCGGTGTGCACCGCGAGTGGGGCGAGACGCAGGACGAATCGGCCGACCTGCGGCTGCTCGCCGAGGTCGGGATCACCGTGGTGTGCGCCGGGGTGAAGTCGATCCTCGACGTGCCGGCGACGCTGCAGCGCCTGGAGACGCTGGGGGTCACGGTCGTCGGGTACGGCACGGAGCACTTCCCCGGGTTCTACCTGACCTCCTCGGGCGAGCCCGTCGACTGGACCCTGCGGAGCCCCGAGGAGGTGGCGGCGGTCATACGCGCCCAGGACGCGCTCGGCGGACGGCAGTCCGCGCTCGTCGTGGCCAACCCGGTGCCGGAGGCGGAGCAGCTGGACCCCGCGCTCCACGACCGGGTCCTCGCGAGAGGGCTCGCGACGGCGAAGGAGAAGGCGATCACGGGCCAGGCGGTGACGCCGTTCCTGCTCGAATACCTGACGGTGCACACGGAGGGCGCGTCCCTGGAGGCGAACCTCGCGGCGGTCCGGGGCAACGTCCGGCTCGCGGCCCGGATCGCGAAGGCGTACGGCGCGGGGACACCGGGAGGGGGAGCACGGAAGGCAGGGTCACCGGACGCGGAGGCACGGGACGAGGGGTCACCGGACGCGGGGGCACGAGACGAGGGGTCACCGGACGCGGGGGCGCCCGGACCGGGAGCGCCCGGCGTCGCGGGCGGCCGGTGAGGCCGCCGGGGCGCGCGCTGCTGGTCGTCGGGGACGTGGTGACGGACGTCGTCGCCCGGCACCGGACACCCCTCGCAGCCGCGACCGACACGGCGGCGGAGATCAGGACCCTCCCGGGCGGCGCCGGCGCCAACGCCGCCTGCTGGGCGGTGCGTTCCGGCTGCCCGGACGTGCGGCTGCTCGGCCGGGTCGGGACGGACGCGGCGGACTGGCACGAGCGGGCGCTGAGACGTGCCGGGGTGCGCCCGCTGCTCGTCCAGGACCCGGAGGCGGCGACGGCCACCGTGATCGCGCTCGTCGACGCCTCGGCCGAGCGGACCTTCCTCACCGACAGCGGCGCCGCCCTGCGCCTCTCCCCCGCCGACTGGACGGCCGGCCTGCTCGACGGCGTGGCCGCACTGCACCTGTCGGGCTACCTGTTCTTCGCCCCGACGAGCCGCGAGACGGCCCGGAGGGCGCTGCGGGACGCGCGGGAGGCGGGCGTCCCGGTGAGCGTGGACCCGGCCTCGGCGGGGTTCCTCGCGGAGCTGGGGGTGGAGGAGTTCCTGACGGCGGCCGCGGGCGCCGACGTGCTCCTGCCCAACGCCGACGAGGCCCGGCTGCTGGCCGGGGGCCGTGAACCGGAGGCGGCGGCCGCGGAGCTGAGCCGACGTCATCCCCTGGTCGTGGTCACCCTCGGCGCTGCGGGCGCGCTGATCGCCGAGGACGGCGCGGTCACGGCACGCGTGGCGGCGCCCCCGGTCCCCGCGGCGCTGCGGGTGGACTCGACGGGCGCGGGCGACGCGTTCACCGGGGCGTTCCTGGCGGCCCGGCTCGCCGGCGCGGACGCCGCGAAGGCGGCCGAGGCCGGCTGCCGCGCGGGCGCGGAGGCCGTCGGCCTCGTGGGAGGCCGACCTTCGGAGTCTTCTTAGGGCGTGTTGCGAAAGTAGCGCCGGCCGCCCGAAGGGCGGGCCCGACGGCGTCTGGTGCGTGCGATCGCAAGGCGGAGGGTCACCCCGATACTGGATGTATCAGGGTGATCCCGACAACGCGGCGAGCGTGCGTGCCAGACGCCGTCGGGCAGGCGGGACTTTCGCAACACGCCCTGGGCGCCGCCCTGCCCCGCCTGCTCGTTCAGGCCCGGCCGCCCGCGCCCGTCCCCGCGTCGACCGGCGTCACTCCCCGTCGCCGCCGCCCAGCCCGGTCCAGGCCGGGTGGCGCGGGTCGTCGGCGCGGACGACCACATCGGCGGTCGCGGTGGGGTCGACCTCCGTCTCGTACCGCGCGAAGGCGGGCAGCGTCCAGGACTCCTCGGTGCGCCGGGCCAGGGCGCCGACCGAGAGGCGCAGGTGGACGGTGAGGTCGAAGGGGAACCAGTGGCCGAGGAGGAACGGCCCGTGGAGCAGCAGCACACCGCCGGGCGGCAGCGTGACGTACGGGCTGCGGGTCGCCCGGTCCGTGGCCGGGTCCCACAGGTCGGGCAGCACGCGTCCGGTGCCGCCGGGCTCCAGCGGCGTGAACACCTCGCGCCAGAGGGCCCCGACGTCGGTCCACCCGTCGTAGTACGCGTCGGGGTCCTGCTTCCCGTACTCGTACCGGAGTGAGGCCGGACGCAGGAAGCCGCCGGTCCCGGCGACGTGCACGGCCCGGCCGCGCGCCCGGAGCGCCTCGGTGAGGAGCCCGGCCAGCTCGCCGCCGGGTGCGGCCGGCGGCCCGTCGATGCCGACCTTGAGCCACGGCCCGCCGTCACCGGGCGTGGCCGCGTCCAGGTGCCCGGCGAGCGTGCCGGCCAGCCGTTCCCAGGTGATCGCCTCGTATCGCATCCCACTCATCCTGCCCGCCGTTCCCCCGCGTCCCGGCGCATTCCGCGCCGTCACGGCTTGACCTTGTCACTGGCGTCACTGTTCGACCATCGGATTCATGGACACCACAGACACCAGGATTGTCGTCGTCACCGGCGCGGGCACCGGCATCGGCCGGGCCGCCGCGCGCGCCTTCGCCCGGCAGGGGGCGACGGTCGTCGCCGTCGGACGCAGGGAGGAGCCGCTGCGAGAGGCCGCCGAGGGGCACCCCGGGATCCGTCCGTTCGTCGCGGACGTGACGGCGGAGGGCGCCGCCGAGGAGATCGTCGCGGCGGCCGTGACCGTCCACGGGCGCCTCGACGTCCTCGTCAACAACGCCGGGATCGCCTCCGGAGGCCCGCTCGGCACGCTCGACCGCTCGGTGATCACCCCGCTCCTGGAGACGAACCTCGTCGCCCCCGTCCTCCTCACCCAGGCCGCCGTGCCCGCGCTCAAGGAGTCCCGGGGCGTGGTGGTGAACGTGTCGACGGCGGTCGGGCAGCGCGGCTGGCCCGCCAACTCCGTGTATCCGGCGACCAAGAGCGCTTTGGAGACCCTGACCGGGTGCTGGGCGCTGGAGCTCGCGCCCGCCGGGGTCCGCGTGGTGGCCGTCGCGCCCGGCGCCATCGACACCCCGATCGCCGAGCACATGGGCCTGTCCCCCGACCGCTTGGCGGCGCTGCGGGCGTGGCAGCTCGCGCACACCCCGCTGGGCCGCCTCGGCAGGCCCGAGGAGGTCGCTCGGGTGATCACCTCGCTGGCCGCGCCCGACGCCGCGTTCGTGACCGGCGCCGTCCTGCCCGTCGACGGGGGTGGACTGGTCACGTGATACGACTGCGTCCGGAGGTGGCGTCCTTGCGCATCGGTGAACTGGCCCGGCGGACAGGGGTGTCGCCGCGCGCGCTGCGCCACTACGAGCAGGCGGGCCTGATCGCGTCCGCCCGGGCGGACAACGGGTACCGGGTGTACGGGGAGGGTGCCGTCGCGCGCGTCGCGAACATCCGGCACCTGCTGGCCGCCGGACTCACTCTCGACGACGTGTCCGCCTTCCGCTCGTGCCTGGACGGGGACGTCGCGTCGGCCGCGCCGTCCGCCCGAGGGCTGGAGATCGCCCGCGAGCGGCTGGCCGTCCTCGACGCGCGGATCGCGGCGCAGACGGAGGCCCGGAACCGGCTCGCGGCGGCCCTGGCGGAGTCGTACCCCGATGTGTCGCCCGTCCCGGCCGGCGCCCCCTCGGGCAGCGGTCAGGTCACGCGGGGGACGCCGAGGCCGCGCCCGACGTGACGACGGCGCGCCCCGAACCGACCGCCGCCGCGAGCGTCAACTCGCCTTCCGCGAGGGCCCGGCAGGTCGCCGCGTCGGTCCGCAGCAGGACGTCGGGACCGGCGGCCGTACCGCCGTCGTACGACCCGCCGTAGACCCCGTCGCCGTACTCCGCACCGCCCTCGCCGCCGATCCGCACGTGGAACTCCCCCTCGTCCAGGCTCACCTGCACGACCCCCGGGCCCAGTTCCGCGAGCGGTCCCAGGAGCGGGATCGCGTACCAGTGCGCGCGGACGGCGTCGGTCGGCCGCGGTTCGCCCAGCTCGGGCGCCCCCCACGCGGCGAGCGAGCGCAGCACGGGCAGCAGGTCCCGGCCGCGGGGGGTGAGTTCGTACACGAACGCCGAGGCGGGCGGCGGCAGTCGGCGGCGGGTGACGAGCTCGGCACCCTCCATGTCCTTGAGGCGCCCGGCGAGCATGTCGGTGCTGACGCCCGGGAGATCGGCGTGGAGGTCGGTGTAGCGGCGCGGCCCGGCGAGGAGTTCGCGGACGACGAGCAGGGTCCAGCGGTCGCCGACGAGGTCGAGGGCGCGCGCTGCGGCGCAGTGCTGGTCGTAGCTGCGGCGGCGTGGCTGACGTGGCATGCGACGCAGTCTAGACATGTTGTTGGACTTTCCAAGCTCGAACTTGGTAAAACCAAGCAACACTGATTTCGGGGACCTGGGGAGGTCGGACATGGAGTTCCGGCAGTCGAGCAAGCTGAGCGAGGTCTGCTACGAGATCCGCGGCCCGGTGATCGAGCACGCCAACGCGCTGGAGGAGGCGGGCCACAGCGTCCTGCGCCTCAACACCGGCAACCCGGCGCTCTTCGGCTTCGAGGCGCCCGAGGAGATCGTCCAGGACATGATCCGGATGCTCCCGAAGGCCCACGGCTACACCGACTCCCGAGGCATCCTCTCCGCCCGCCGCGCGGTCGCCCAGCGCTACCAGTCCATGGGCCTGTCCGACGTGGACGTCGACGACGTCTTCCTCGGCAACGGCGTGTCCGAGCTGATCTCGATGGCCGTCCAGGCCCTCCTCGAGGACGGCGACGAGGTCCTCGTACCCGCCCCCGACTACCCGCTGTGGACGGCGGTGGTCACGCTCGCCGGCGGCAAGCCCGTGCACTACCTGTGCGACGAGGCCGCCGACTGGTACCCGGACCTCGACGACATGGCGTCGAAGATCACCGACCGCACCAAGGCCGTCGTCGTCATCAACCCGAACAACCCGACCGGCGCCGTCTACCCGAAGGAGATCCTGGACGGCATCTTCGAACTCGCCCGGCGCCACGGCCTGATGGTCCTCGCCGACGAGATCTACGACCAGATCGTCTACGACGAGGCCGTCCACCACCCGGCCGCCTCGCTCGCACCCGACCTGGTCGTCCTCACCTTCGGCGGGCTCTCCAAGACCTACCGGGTGGCGGGCTTCCGCTCCGGCTGGCTGGTCGTCAGCGGTCCGAAGCAGCACGCCAGGAACTACCTGGAGGGCCTCACCATGCTGGCCTCCATGCGGCTCTGCCCCAACGCCCCCGCCCAGTACGCCATCCAGGCCGCGCTCGGCGGCCGGCAGTCGATCCACGAGCTCACCGCACCGGGCGGCCGACTGCGCGAACAGCGCGACCGGGCCTGGGAGAAGCTCAACGAGATCCCCGGCGTCTCCTGCGTGAAGCCGAAGGGCGCGCTGTACGCCTTCCCGCGCCTCGACCCCGCCGTGCACAGGATCCACGACGACGAGAAGTTCGTCCTCGACCTGCTGCTGCGGGAGAAGATCCAGGTCGTCCAGGGCACGGGCTTCAACTGGCCGCGCCCGGACCACTTCCGCATCCTTACCCTGCCGTACGCCGACGACCTCGACGCCGCCATCAGCCGCATCGGCCGCTTCCTGAGCAGCTACCGCCAGTGACGTCCCGCCCCCCGGCTGTCATGATCTGAGGGTCCGAAGATCTTCGGGCACGGACGAGCGAATCGGCCGAGGACTTCGGCCGGGGGAACGGGGAGGCCGGCCGGTCATGGATGTGGCGCTGATAGCCGTGATGGGAACACTGCTGGGCGTGATCGCCACGCACTGGTTCCAGGGACGGACCACCGAGCGGACAGCCGCGCTCGCCCGGAACGAGCAGCTGCGCCAGGAGCGGATCGAGACGTACAGCGCCTTCGCGGGCGCGGTCGTCGAGTACCGGCACAGCCAGAACGACCGCTGGTTCCGCGCGGCCATGAAGCCCGGCTCGAAGGAGGCGGAGGAGTCCCGCCACGCCTCCTACCGGCAGCGCACCGCCGCCCGACAGGCCCTCTTCCGCGTCCAGCTGGTCTGCGACGACCCGGAGACCCGGCGGCTCGCCGAGGCGGCCTTCGTGGAGTCCCACTGCATGCACGACGCGGTCGACGAGGCGGACCGGGCCCGCCGCTCGGAGAAGGCGAAGGAGTCCCTCGCCGCGTTCATCGCCGCCGCCGCGCCCGGCGTCCGCTGAGAGGGGACCGGACGTGGACCTCGTCGCGCCCGTCGTCGTGGAGCCGCTGCGGCGGCGCCGCTGCTCGGAGTGCCTCCAGGGCCCCCTGGAGCGGATGGTCGTCGAGTTCAACGCGCTGATCTGCCTGGACTGCGCGGATCTCGGCCACCTGGTCTTCCTGCGGCGGGGGGACACGGCGCTCACCCGACGCGCGAGGGAGGGCAGCGCCCTCTGGGCGGTGGTGGTACGGCACAACAGGCGCCGCACACGGTACGAGCGCCAGGGCCTGCTCGTCGAAGAGGCGGCGCTGGCACGGGCGGAGGCGGCCTGCCTGGCGGACGCGGAGGCGCGCGCCAGGCGGCGGGCCCGGGACGCGGCACGCCGGGCGGCGGTCGACGCGGAGATCACCGCGACCCTGCGGGCCGAGATCCTCCGGCTGTTCCCGTCCTGCCCTGCGGACCGGGCCACGGAGATCTCCGAGCACGCCTCTGCGAAGGGCAGCGGGCGCGTGGGGCGCACGGCCGCGGGCCGGTCGCTCGACCGGGGCGCCGTCACCGCCGCCGTACGCGCCTCCGTACGGCATGTCGACACGCCGTACGACAGCCTGCTGATGCGGGGTGTCCCCCGGCACCAGGCCCGGACGAGGGTCGCTCCCGCCATCGAGACGGTCCTCCGGGCCTGGCGCGGCGGCGCCGAGGACACGCGCGGCCTGGGACGCGGCTGACTGCTCGGGGGTCAGCGCGCGTCGGCCGGGCCGCGAAGGAAGGACGTGGTGTCCCGTCCCCGGCGCGCGGAGGGGACCGTCAGGCCTGGTGCCGGTGCAGGGAGCGGACCGTCAGGTCTGGTCCCCGTGCGGGGAAGCGGACCGTCAGGCCTGGTCCTCGGCGCGGGACGCGGTCCGTCAGGCCTGGTCCCCGGCGCGGCGGGCGCGGCGGTACATCAGGGCGCCGCCGAGCAGCAGTGCGGCGCTGCCCGCCGCGGCGAAGCCGACGGTGTCCGAACCCGTGGCGGCCAGCGCGACCGACTCGGACTCGGTCTGCGGCGCGTGGGCCGGGGCCGGTACGGGCGCGGGGGCAGGCGTCTCGATCACCTCGGTGCTCGGAACCGGCACGTTCTTGACGGGCGTCTGCGGGCGCGGGGTCGGCTTCTCGATCGGCTGGACCGGCTTGGCCGGGCCGTTGACCGAGGTGTTGCCGACGGCCGGGTTGCCGATGCCGACGACGTTGACCGAGTTCCCGGTGACGTTCACCGGGAGGTCGATCGGCAGCTGGATGCCGTTGCCGGAGAGGATGCCGGGGGAACCCTCGGTGTGGGTCTCGGCGGTGGCGCCACCGCCGTTGGAGGAGCCGCCCCCGTGGGAGCCGCCGCCCTGCTCGCCGCCGCGCGGGGTGCCGGGCAGGTCCTTGTGCGACCGGCCGCCGCCGTCCTCCTCGCCGTAGCCGCCCGGCTCGGGCGCGGCCGACTTGTTGGCACAGCTGTTGCCTGCCGCCGGGTTGAGCAGCCCGATGACGTTGACCGTGTTGCCGCAGACGTTGACCGGCACGTGGACGGGCAGCTGGACCGTGTTGCCGGAGACCACTCCGGGCGAACCGACCGCGGCGCCCTGCGCGCCGGCGTCGGCATGGGCGGCGCCCGCCGAGAGCGCGAGCGCCCCACCCGTGACCATCAGTGTCGCCAGACCACTTCGGCGAATCTGCCGCATGGCTTCCTGCCTTCCGGAGGTGTACACGGGCAAGTGCCCGTACCGGAATCAACGCGACAAACACGGGTGCCGGATCCGGCCGTTGGCGTGATTCACTCCTTCGAGTGGGGTGCCCTGGTGCGCCGTTCGAGTGTCGACAGTCCGTCCCGTCACGTTCCCAGCAGGTCGGTGAGGGCGCCGACCGGGTCCGGGTCGGGCTCGCCGCGCGGCCACCAGTCCTCGCGGCCGCCGTCCGACTCGTAGCCGTACCAGAGGCCGTCCCGGCCCAGCCTGAGCTGGAGGGATTCCGTGGAGAGCCGGTTGCGCCAGGGACGGAAGGCGGGGAAGTCGGCGGCGAGCAGCGCGGGTCTGGCCCGGTCGAACGGGCCGGCCGGCGGGTCCCAGGGCTCCTCCAGGACGGCGAGTCCGGCGGCTCCGCCCTGCCGCCAGGCGGCGACGGCACGGGCCAGGTCCGTGGGCGTGCGGTCCAGGGCGTAGGCCAGATCGCGGTAGAGGGCTCGGGTGGAGGCGGTGAGCCCGGACCCGGGGTGCGCGGCGGCCAGCCGGACCGCGTCCTGCCAGGGGCTGAGCGCGGCGACCGGGTCGTGCCCGGTGGCGAGGAAGGTGTGGGCGCGGACGGCCGCCTCGCTCGCGAGGAGGTCGAGGGACAGGGGATCGGGGGCTTCGGGGTCGGGCGGGAAGACGGCGGGCCGGCCCGGTCGCTCGGGGAGCGTCAACGGCCGGGGCAGCGGCAGGAGTCCGGCGGCCGTCGCGGCGAGCGCGGCGCGGGCGGGGACCGTCGGCATCGGAGGCGCGGCGGCGGTCGTCTCGGCGGCGGAGCGGGCGGCGTTGCGCCGGGTGAGCTCGGCGAGCAGCTCCTGCTCACCGCGACCGCGCATCAGGAAGAGGACGAACGGGTCCTCGTCGAGGAGTCTCGCGGCCTGATAGCAGAGGGCGGCGGCGTGCTTGCAGGGGTAACCGTCGTCCGGGCAGGAGCAGTCGGGGACGAGGTCCCCCGGTGCGGGCAGCAGGCCGGCGACGGCCTCCAGGGCGTGCGGCACGTCCTTGTCGAGGAGGGCGGCGATGTGATCGGGGCGGGCGGTGGCCTCGTCGAGGAACCGCTCCCAGCCGTCGTCGCCGAGGGTCCGCATCCTGATCTCGGTGCGGTACGGGCGGGTGCGGCTGCCGTGGACGTAGGCGACGACCCGGCCGGGGGTGACGGTGATCGCGTCGACGTGGCCGCGCCCGGCGTACGCCTTCCCGCGGGCGAGGCGCGCCGGGTCGAGGGCGGTGCCCTCCAGCGCCTCGACCCAGGCATTCCCCCACCAGGTGGCGGCGAACCGGCCGTCGGGCGCCTCGCGGGGCGCGACCTGCGGGAAGCTGCGACGGCGGTCGTCGTGGCGGGGCAGGGCCCCGCGGGCGGAGCGCGGGTGGTTCACGCGTGCCTCCTCAGGGACACCAGGTCGGCCAGCTCGCGGTCGGTCAGTTCGGTCAGGGCGGCCTCGCCCGAGCCGAGGACCGCGTCGGCCAGGGCGCGCTTGGCGAGCAGCATCTCGGCGATGCGGTCCTCCACCGTGCCCTCGGCGACGAGACGGTGGACCTGCACCGGCTGGGTCTGTCCGATCCGGTAGGCCCGGTCGGTGGCCTGCTCCTCGACGGCCGGGTTCCACCAGCGGTCGTAGTGCACGACGTGGCCGGCCCGGGTGAGGTTGAGGCCGGTGCCGGCGGCCTTGAGGGAGAGCAGGAAGACCGGGACCTCGCCGGCCTGGAAGCGGTCGACCATCCGCTCGCGCTCGGCCACCGGGGTGCCGCCGTGCAGCAGTTGGGCCTGGATGCCGCGCGCGGCCAGGTGGTCGGCGAGGAGCCTGGCCATCGACACGTACTGGGTGAAGACGAGCACGGACCCGTCCTCGGCGAGGATCGTGTCGAGGAGCTCGTCGAGCAGGGCGAGCTTCCCGGAGCGGCCGGCGAGCCGGGCGGTGCCGCTGCCGCGCGGCGCCTGCTCCTTGAGGTACTGCGCGGGATGGTTGCAGATCTGCTTGAGGGAGGTCAGCAGCTTCATGACGAGCCCGCGACGGAACATGCCCTCGGCGGCCTCGATCTGCGCCATCGTCTCCCGGACGACCGCCTCGTACAGCGAGGCCTGCTCCCTGGTGAGCGACACGGGGTGGTCGGACTCGGTCTTGGGCGGCAGTTCGGGGACGATCCCGGGGTCCGACTTGCGGCGGCGCAGCAGGAAGGGCCGGACGAGCCGGGCGAGCCGCTCGACGGCCTCCGCGTGCTCGATCTCCTCGTTGTTCTCCACGGCCCGGGCGTGGCGGGAGCGGAAGGCCTTGAGCGGGCCGAGGAGCCCGGGGGTGGTCCAGTCGAGGAGCGCCCACAGCTCGGAGAGGTTGTTCTCCACGGGGGTGCCGGTCAGGGCGACCCTCGCCGGTGCGGGGATCTCGCGGAGCGCCTTCGCGGTGGCGGAGAACGGGTTCTTGACGTGCTGTGCCTCGTCGGCGACGACCATGCCCCACTCCCGCTCGGCGAGTTGGGCAGCGCTGGTGCGCAGGGTGCCGTAGGTGGTGAGGACGAAACCGCCGTCGACCCCGTCGAGTCCGCGGCCGGCGCCGTGGAAGCGGCGGACCGGGGTGTCGGGGGCGAACTTCTCGATCTCCCGCTGCCAGTTGCCGAGGAGCGACGCCGGGCAGACGACGAGGGTGGGGGCGCGGCGGGCGCGGCGCAGGTGGAGGGCGATGAGCGTGACGGTCTTGCCGAGGCCCATGTCGTCGGCGAGGCAGCCGCCGAGGCCGAGCGAGGTCATCAGGTCCAGCCAGGCGAGGCCGCGGAGCTGGTAGTCACGGAGGGTCGCGGTCAGGCCGGGCGGGGCCTGCACGGATTCGGGGCCGGCCATGAGCCGGTCCCGGAGGGCGGCGAGAGCCCCGACGGGGACGGCGGGGACGGTCTCGCCGTCCACCTCCGCGGTGCCGGTGAGGGCGACGGCGAGGGCGTCGACCGGCTCCAGCAGGCCCAGTTCTCGCTTGCGGGCCTTGCGGACGAGGTCGGGGTCGACGACGACCCACTGGTCGCGGAGGCGTACGACGGGCCGGTGGGCCTCGGCGAGCAGGTCCATCTCGCGCTCGGTGAGGGGATCGCCGTCGAGGGCCAGCTGCCAGTTGAACCGCAGGAGCTCCTCGCTGTCGAAGAAGGACGTGCCGTCGGTCGCGGAGCCGGGCGCGGAGAGGGCGGGGCGGACGACGGCTGAGGCGCTCAGCGAGCGGGCCAGTTCACGCGGCCAGTGGAGGGCGACCCCGGCGTCGGCGAGCCGGGCCGCCGCCGGGCCGAGCAGTTCGTACAGCTCGTCCTCGGTGACGGCGAGGACGTCGGGCACGTCCCGCTCCAGGAGCCGGGACAGCGGGGGCCAGACGCGGGCGGCGCGGCGCAGGGCGAGGACCGCGTCGATCCGGGCGCGCGGCCCGAAGTGCTCGCCCTCCCCCTCCCACAGGGCCAGGGCGTCGATGACGAGGGTCGGGTCGGCGAGGCTGTGGATCTGGAGGATCGCGGCGGCGGCCCGGCGCTCGGCACCGCTCTCCTCCCCGGCGGCGGTGTCGGCGATGTCGAAGAGTTCGTACCCCGACAGGTCGAGGCGGAGCGAGACCCGTACCCCCGCGTCCATCCCGGCGGCGGCCTCCGCCGCCCAGGCACGCGCGCGGGGCAGGTGCTGCGGGGTGCGGGCGGCGAACGGTGCCCCGACCGCGTGGACGGCGGCCGGCGTACGGGGCAGGGTGTCGGCGACCGCGTCGAGGAAGGCGCGCACGAGCGCCTCGGGCTCGGGCAGCCGCAGCGGGCCTGGGCCGGACACGGGCACGGCGTGCGCCTCGTACGGCATGGCCGCGGCGACGGCCCGCAGGTGGGCGATGTCTTCGGCGTCCAGCGGGCCGGCCCGCCAGGCGTCCAGGTCGTCGGCGGTGAGACCGGGCAGCAGCCTGCCCCGGGCGACCAGCTGGAGGGCGTGCAGCGCGGCGGCGCCCCAGCAGGCGGTGGCGGGGTGCGCGGCGGGGTGGTGGCGGGCCGCGACGAGATGGGGCAGGGCGGCGGCGACGGGGAGGGTGACGGCGGGCACGACCCGCGTGCGGGCGCCGCTCCCGTGCCGCCGGACCACGGTCAGCTCGACCCGCTCCGCGCCTTCGGGGGCGGCGGGACCGGCCTCGGAGGAATCCGGTCCGCCGCCGGGCCCGGCAAGCTCCGGCAGGGGGCCGCCGTCGGGGGCCCAGAAGGCGACGCGGCCTTCGCGCGGCAGGGCGGCCGGGAGGAAGACGGCGGCGCCGGTGGTCCAGGTGTGCGTCACTGCTCTCCTCTCCTCCCGCTGCTCGGCGGACTCCGACGGACTCTCGTACCAGGAACTCCGACCATACGGGTGGGGTCTGACAACGGCCCTCGGCGGCGTTCCCCCGTGCGGCCCATCAGCGGATGACACGGGGTCCGGCAGGCGGCAGGGTGGCCTGCACCAGGGGTGGATCCGGGGTGCTGCCGACCGCCGCCTTCGTACGACAGAAGAGGATTCGCCATGTCCGTTCGCCGGCGTCTCACGACGGCCACCGGAGCCGTCCTGCTCACGTTCGCGGTCGCCGGCTGCTCGGGCCTGGGCCGCAGCGCCGTGGGCACGATCACCTACGAGACGGAGCGCGAGCTGGCGATCACCGTGACCAGCCCCTCGGTGAACGGCTGCCACCGCCTCCTGGCGCCGTCCGGGGTGACCCGCGTCGAGAACGAGACCCTGGTCGACATCATCATGTACCCGACCCGCGACTGCCGGGGCAAGATCAACACCTACATCCCCACCAGCACCAGCAACAACATCGCGCCGGGCGCTCTGCCCTGGCGCAGCTACAGCGTCGTCCACTAGGGCGTGTTGCGAAAGTAGCGCCGGCCGCCCGAAGGGCGGGCCCGACGGCGTCTGGTGCGTGCGATCGCAAGGCGGAGGGTCGCCCCGATACTGGATGTATCGGGGCGATCCCGACAACGCGGCAAGCGTGCGTACCAGACGCCGGCGGGACTTTCGCAACACGCCCTAGGGGCCGTCCGGCGGCCCTTCCCCCTCCCCCTTCACGGGTCCATGCTGGAAGTGGACAGGGACCCCGACGGAGGGGTGACCGTGATGCGCTCAGGGAACGAGCCGGCCACCGCGCGCAGTCCCCTGCGGCTGCGGTTCTGGCTCGGTGTGTGGGGCCTGCTGTGGGCGGCGTTCGGCACGGCCGTGTTCTCGCTGGTGGGCCGTCCGGGGTGGGCGGCCGCCTGCGGAGTGCTGTTCCTGGTGGTGACCGTCGACCTGGCGATGGTCCTGCGCCATCTGCACCAGGGCCCGCACTGGCAGCCGGGCCGGGACGTCCCGCCCTACGAGCCGGACCATGGCGGCACGGGCCGCTGAACCGCGGCCGTCAGTTCCGTGTGTCGAACCCCGCCGCCTGGAGGTACTCCGGCTTGGGGTCGAGTGCGGCGGCGAGCCGGAAGTGCCGGGTGGCCTGGGCGGTCAGCCCGGAGCGCTCGAAGGTGCGGGCGAGGGCGAAGTGGGCGAACGCGTTGTCCGGCTCGCGCTCCAGGACCAGCTCGAACTCCAGCTGGGCCGGACGCAGCTGGGCGGCGGCGAAGAACGCCCGGGCCCGCAGCAGTCGCGCGGCCGTGTTCTCGGGATGGGCGGCGATCACCGAGTCCAGCAGCTTCACAGCGCCACGAGGGTCCCGCGCGGCCAGCAGGTGCTCGGCGGCGCGGAAGTCGATGACGTGCGTTTCCGGGTTCGTGTCGGCCACGATGGCATCCTTCCCTCGATGAGAGGAAGGAACACCGAACCAGGCGGCCGCATTCCGCCGGTGCGCCGCCCCGGCCGGGCCCGGCGCCTCACGCACGGGACCGGGGTACGCGGCTCAGGCCGGGGCGGCGGCCCGCCGCTCCAGCTCGTCCCAGACCTTCCGCACCTGCGGTTCCAGCGCCTCCAGCGGACCGTCGTTGTCGATCACGAGGTCCGCGATCTCCAGCCGCTGGGCCCGCGTGGCCTGGGCGGCCATCCGGGCCCTGGCCTCGGGCTCGGCCATGCCCCGGAGGCGTACGAGCCGGTCGAGCTGGGTCTCGGGGGACGCGTCGACGACCACGACGAGGTCGTACAGCGGTGAGAGGCGGTTCTCGGTGAGCAGGGGCACGTCGTGGACGACGACGTCTCCGGCACCGGCCCGGCCCTCCAGCTCCGCCGACCGCGCCCCGACGAGGGGGTGCACGATGGCGTTCAGGGTGGCGAGGCGGTCGGCGTCGGCGAACACGATGGAGCCGAGCTTCGGCCGGTCGAGCGTGCCGCTCTCGGTCAGGACACCGTCCCCGAAGGCCTCCACGACGGCCGCGAGCCCCGGCGTACCGGGCTCGACGACCTCGCGGGCGATCCGGTCCGCGTCGATCAGCACGGCTCCGTACGAGACGAACAGCCGCGACACTTCGCTCTTGCCGGCGCCGATCCCGCCGGTCAGGCCCACCTTCAGCATGAGCGGCAGCTTAGGGCCTGGCCGGTGGGGACGGCGCGCCGCCCCCGAGAGAGGGGCCTGGCCTTGTCCGCCGCGTCAGGAGCGGACAGGGCGCGGCCCGGATCCCCGGGCAGGTCCTACGAGTCGCCCTCGCGCTCGGCGAGGAAGCGCTCGAACTCGCGGCCAAGCTCGTCCGCCGACGGCAGGTCGACCGGCTCGGCGACCAGGCTGCCGCGGGTCTCGGCGCCGGCCACCGCGTCGTACTGGTGCTCAAGGCCCTGGACGAGCGCGACCAGCTCCTCGTCGCCCTCGCCGATCTGGCGGTCGATCTCGGTCTGGGTGCGGCGGGCCTCCGTCCGCAGCGCGTGGGCGACGCCGGGGAGCACGAGGCCGGTGGCGGCCGTGACGGCCTCGAGGACGGTCAGGGCGGCGTCCGGGTACGGCGAGCGGGCCACGTAGTGCGGGACGTGGGCGGCGACCCCGAGGGTGTCGTGGCCGGACTCCGAGAGCCGGTACTCGACGAGGGACTCGGCGCTGCCGGGGACCTGGGCCTCGTCGAAGGGGCTGGCGTGCCCGGGCATCAGGTCCGTGCGGGTGCCGTGCGGGGTGAGGCCGACGGGGCGGGTGTGCGGCACGCCCATGGGGATGCCGTGGAAGTTGACCGCGAGGCGCACGCCGAGCCGCTCGACGATCTGCCCGACGGCTGCGGCGAACCGCTCCCACTCGACGTCGGGCTCGGGGCCCGAGAGGATCAGGAAGGGTGCCCCGGTGGCGTCCTGGACGAGGCGGACCTCGATGGACGGCGTCTCGTACGCGGTCCAGCGGTCGCGCCGGAAGGTCAGCAGGGGGCGGCGGGCGCGGTAGTCCACGAGCCTGTCGTGGTCGAAACGGGCCACCAGCTGGTGGGGCAGGGTGTCGAGCAGCCGCTCGACGATCTGCTCACCCGCCTCGCCCGCGTCGATGTAGCCGTCGAAGTGGTACAGCATGACCAGCCCGGCCGACTCCTGTGCCAAGGCCAGGTCCACGACGGCCAGGCCCTTCGGGTCCCATTCGTACAAATCCTGGGGATCAAGCACGATTACCGCTCCTCCTCGTGTTCTCTCTGGCAACGCCGTGAGCCGCACCACCATTCCCGTGCGGGCCGATCTTCCGGAGGAGGAGTCCGGTGGGCCGGGTCGGAGCCGCCTTCCCTTCGGGGAAACGACCGAGGCCCGCCTCCCCGAAGGGAAGCGGGCCTCGATGCGCTAGCGGCTAGCGCTCAGCGGAGAGCCTGTTCAGCTCTGGCCGCCGGCGAGCTTCTCGCGGAGGGCGGCGAGCGCCTCGTCCGACGCCAGGGCGCCGGAGTTGTCGTCCGACTCCGAGGAGTACGAACCACCCGAGATGCCCGCACCGGCGTTGCCGGCGGCCGGGGCGGCAGCGCCCTCGGCAGCGGCGGCCTCGTCGGCCTCGCGGGACTTGATGACCTGAGCCTGGTGCTGCTCGAAGCGAGCCTGCGCCTCGGCGTACTGGGTCTCCCAGGCCTCGCGCTGGGTCTCGAAGCCCTCGAGCCAGTCGTTGGTCTCGGGGTCGAAGCCCTCGGGGTAGATGTAGTTGCCCTGGTCGTCGTAGGACGCGGCCATGCCGTACAGGGTCGGGTCGAACTCGACCGAGGCCGGGTCGGCACCGAAGGACTCGTTGGCCTGCTTCAGCGAGAGGCTGATGCGACGACGCTCGAGGTCGATGTCGATGACCTTGACGAAGATCTCGTCGTTGACCTGGACGACCTGCTCCGGGATCTCCACGTGGCGCTCGGCCAGCTCGGAGATGTGGACCAGACCCTCGATGCCCTCGTCCACGCGGACGAACGCACCGAACGGAACCAGCTTGGTGACCTTACCCGGGACGACCTGACCGATCTGGTGCGTACGGGCGAACTGCTGCCACGGGTCCTCCTGCGTCGCCTTCAGCGACAGGGAGACACGCTCGCGGTCCATGTCGACGTCGAGAACCTCGACGGTGACCTCCTGGCCGACCTCGACAACCTCGGACGGGTGGTCGATGTGCTTCCAGGACAGCTCGGAGACGTGCACGAGACCGTCGACGCCACCCAGGTCCACGAAGGCACCGAAGTTGACGATCGAGGAAACGACGCCGGAGCGGACCTGACCCTTCTGCAGGGTGGTGAGGAACGTCTGGCGAACCTCGGACTGGGTCTGCTCGAGCCAGGCGCGGCGGGACAGGACCACGTTGTTGCGGTTCTTGTCCAGCTCGATGATCTTCGCCTCGAGCTCCTTGCCCACGTAGGGCTGGAGGTCGCGGACGCGACGCATCTCGACGAGGGAGGCCGGCAGGAAGCCACGGAGGCCGATGTCGAGGATGAGACCACCCTTGACGACCTCGATGACGGTACCGGTGACGATGCCGTCCTCTTCCTTGATCTTCTCGATGGTGCCCCAGGCGCGCTCGTACTGGGCACGCTTCTTCGAGAGGATCAGGCGGCCTTCCTTGTCCTCCTTCTGGAGAACCAGGGCCTCGATCTCGTCGCCGACCTTGACGACCTCGTTCGGGTCGACGTCGTGCTTGATGGAGAGCTCGCGGCTCGGGATGACGCCTTCGGTCTTGTAACCGATGTCGAGCAGGACCTCGTCCCGGTCGACCTTCACGATGACGCCGTCGACGATGTCGCCGTCGTTGAAGTACTTGATCGTCTCGTCGATCGCGGCGAGGAAGGCTTCCTCGTTACCGATGTCGTTGACCGCAACCTGCGGGGTGGTGCTGGTGGCGGTGGTCTCGGTGCTGCTCGTCATGTGGGAAAGGGCTCCGGTTACGGACAGAAAGTCGTAGGTACTGCTACGCCGAGAGCCCGTATCGCACCAAGAAGCCGGACAGCCAATGAAGCCCCTGCCCGTGAAACGGGAGGTGCCTCGAAAACCGAGGGGACATACAACAGGTACGAGCGCGGCCTGCTCCGTCTGAGGCGCGCAGGCCCGCAGCGCAACCTTTAGCATACGGGGGCGGCCGGACAGGGTCAATGCGCGAAGCGCACACCCGGGGCAGATCCGCGCAAACCCGGCACCATTTCTTGCCCGGCACGCCGGATCCACGCCATGTCGGCGGGGTCGGCCGCACAGCGGCACTGAGCGCAAACTACATCGGCGGGCGAGATGAACCAAGAGTACGAACAGCACGAGGGCCCGGACGTGGCCGAGGACGAGGCCGAGGCCACCCGGCGTGACGCGGGGGACGCGGAGAGCAGCCGGGCGAGCCGCGGCTGGTGGGACCGGAACGCGGACGAGTACCAGAGCGAGCACGGGGCCTTCCTGGGCGACGACCGGTTCGTGTGGGGACCCGAGGGACTCGACGAGGCCGAGGCGGAGCTGCTCGGTCCGGCCGCCTCGCTGAAGGGGCGTGACGTCCTGGAGATCGGCGCGGGGGCGGCGCAGTGCTCGCGCTGGCTGGCGGCGCAGGGGGCGCGGCCGGTCGCCCTCGACCTCTCGCACCGGCAGCTCCAGCACGCGCTGCGGATCGGCGGGGAGGTGCCGCTGGTCGAGGCGGACGCCGGGGCGCTGCCGTTCCGGGACGGCTCCTTCGACCTGGTCTGCTCGGCGTACGGCGCGGTGCCGTTCGTCGCCGATCCGGTACGGGTCTTCCGCGAGGTCCGCCGGGTGCTGCGGCCCGGCGGTCGCTGGGTCTTCTCGGTGACGCACCCGATCCGCTGGGCGTTCCCGGACGAGCCGGGGCCGGAGGGCCTGTCGGTGGCGGCCTCGTACTTCGACCGCACGCCCTACGTCGAGCAGGACGAACGGGGGCAGGCCGTCTACGTGGAGCACCACCGGACCCTCGGGGACCGGGTGCGGGACGTGGTGGCCGGCGGTTTCCGGCTCGTGGACCTGGTCGAGCCGGAGTGGCCGGCCTGGAACAGCCAGGAGTGGGGCGGCTGGTCGCCGCTCCGGGGGAACCTGATCCCGGGCACGGCGATCTTCGTCTGCGAACGCCAGGATCAGTCCTATTAATAGGGGGGTCCTGTGGACAACCGGACTCGCCTTTTCCCGGCGCGTACGAGACTGAGTGCGTGATCCGAAACGACGCACTCGACCTGCTTCCCGTCCGCCATGCCGTCCCCGAGCTGCTGACCGCGCTCGCGGAGCGCGGCACGGCGGTGCTCCACGCGCCGCCCGGCACCGGCAAGACGACGCTGGTGCCGCTCGCGCTCGCGGGGCTCATAGGGGACGGACCAAAGCGGCGGGTGCTGGTGGCCGAGCCGCGCCGGATGGCGGTGCGCGCGGCGGCGCGGCGGATGGCCTGGCTGCTCGGCGAGGAGGTCGGCGGGACGGTCGGCTTCTCGGTGCGCGGGGAGCGGCGGGTGGGTCCCGCGACCCGGGTCGAGGTGGTGACGACGGGTCTCCTTCTCCAGCGGCTCCAGCGTGACCCGGAGCTGGCGGGCGTGGACGTGGTGCTGCTCGACGAGTGCCACGAGCGGCACCTGGACGCCGATACGGCCCTGGCCTTCCTGGTGGACGTGCGCGCGGCCCTGCGGCCGGAGCTGAAGCTGATCGCGGCCTCGGCGACGAGCGACGCGGAGGCGTGGGCGGAGCTCCTCACGGTCGTGGACCGCAGCGGACCCGCCCCGATCGTGCGGAGCGAGGGCGAGGGGCACGGGTACGCGGTGCGGTTCGCCGCGCCTCCTGCCGGGATCCGGCCCGCGCACGGCACCTGGGTGGACCCGGCGCTGCTGCGCCATGTGGCGGCGACCGTCCGGCTGGCGATGGAGCGGCACGAGGGGGACGTCCTCTGCTTCCTTCCCGGTACGGGGGAGATCGCGCGGACGGCGGGGCTGCTCGCGGGGGTGGACGCGGAGGTGCTCCAGTTGCATGGCCGGGCGCCCGCGGAGGTGCAGGACGCGGTCCTGCGGGGTGCCGGGCCGGGCGGGCGGCGCCGGGTGGTGCTGTCGACCTCGGTGGCGGAGTCGAGCCTGACGGTGCCCGGGGTCCGGATCGTCGTGGACTCGGGGCTCGCGCGGGAGCCGCGGACGGACCACGCGCGGGGTCTGGGGTCGCTGGCGACGGTGCCGGTGTCGGTCGCGGCGGCCACCCAGCGGTCGGGGCGCTCGATGCGTGAGGCCTTCGGGACCGTCTACCGGTGCTGGGCGGAGGCCGAGGACGGGAGCCGGGCGCGGTTCCCTTCGCCCGAGATCAGGATCGCCGATCTGGCGGACTTCGCGCTGCGGGTCGCATGCTGGGGCGATCCGACGGCGGAGGGGCTCGCGCTGCTGGACGTGCCGCCCGCCGGGGCGATGGCGGCGGCCCGTTCGGTGCTGGCGGCGGTGGGCGCCGTGGACGAGGACGGCCGGGCCACCGAGCGGGGCGTGCGGCTGTCTCGGCTCGGGCTCCACCCCCGGCTGGGGCGTGCCCTGCTCGACGGCGCCGCCGAGGTCGGTGTCCGGCGGGCGGCGGAGGTGGTGGCGCTGCTGAGCGAGGAGCCGCCGCGGGAGTACGGGGACGATCTGACGGCGGCCTGGCGGTCGGCGCGCCGGGGCGGGGACGGGTACGCGGCCCGCTGGAAGGCGGAGGTCCGGCGTCTGGAGCGCTCGGCCGGCGAGGTGGCCGAGCCGGGGAGCGGAGGAACGGCGGGGGCCGGCTCGCGGGCGGGCGGGGAGGACGCCGTGGCCGGGCTGGTGACGGCCCTCGCCTTTCCCGAGCGGGTGGCCAGGGCCCGGGAGCAGGGCGGCTATCTGATGGTGTCGGGCGGTGGGGCCCGGATCGCCGAGGGGTCCGGGCTGCGGTCGACTCCGTGGCTGGCGGTGGCGGTGGCGGACCGTACGGCCCGGGACGCGACGGCGCGGGTGCGGCTGGCGGCCGTGGTCGACGAGGGCACGGCCCGGTGGGCGGCGGGTCGTCTGCGGGCCACGGGCGAGGAGGTCCACTGGGAGGACGGCGATGTGGTGGCGCGCTCGGTGGACCGGCTGGGTGCGGTCGAGCTGACCGTGCGGCCCCTGGGGGCCGGGGCGGAGCCCGCTCTCGTGCGGGAGGCGCTGCTCGACGGGCTGCGGCGGGAGGGGCTCGGGCTGTTGCGGTGGAGCCGGGACGCCTCGGAGCTGCGGGAGCGGCTCGCGTTCCTGCACGGGGAGCTGGGCGAGCCCTGGCCGGACGTGGCGGAGGGGGCGCTGGTCGACCGGGCCGAGGAGTGGCTGGAGCCGGAGCTGTCGCGGGCCGCGCGCCGGGCCGATCTGGGGCGGATCGACGCCGGGCAGGCCCTGCGGCGGTTGCTGCCCTGGGCGACGGGCGAGGCCGGGCGGCTGGACGAGCTCGCGCCGGAGCGGATCGAGGTGCCGAGCGGCTCGCGGATACGGGTCGAGTACGGCGAGGGGCGGCCGGTGCTCGCGGTGAAGCTCCAGGAGATGTTCGGCCTGGCCGAGACGCCCCGGGTGGCGGGGGTGCCGGTCCTGGTCCATCTGCTCTCCCCCGCCGGGCGGCCGGCGGCCGTCACCGCCGACCTGGCCTCGTTCTGGCGGGAGGGCTACCGCGCCGTCCGGGCGGAGCTGCGGGGCCGGTACCCGAAGCATCCGTGGCCGGAGGACCCGTCCGCGGCGGAGCCGACCCGGCACACCAGCGCGCGGCTCAGACGGGAGCGGTGACGGGCCCCGGCGGGCCCGATGGCGCCGGGGGTGCCGGGGGTGCCGCCGGGCGGCGGGAGCGGGCCTCCAGCCAGAAGGCGAGGGCGAGGAGGACGAGGGCGAGGACGGTGAGGCTCCAGGGGAGGTAGGAGACGAGCATCATGACCATCAGACGGTTGGAGCCGACCATCTCGACGACGCTGTCGACGTAGTCGCCGCGCATCTTCACGTGGCCCTCGAAGACGGTGAGGGTGTCCTGGCCCATCAGCGCCTTGGCGTTGCGGAGCTCCTCGCGGTGGATCTCCTCGCCGTTGACGGGGGCGCCGGTGACCGGTTCGACCCAGAACATGCGCTTGGTGGTGTACCAGCGGGTGAGGCCCGAGTCGGCGAGGACCTGCGGGGTGATGCCCTTGACCGGCATGGCCTTGGGCATGGGGACCTTGGTCCAGGGGACGGTCTGCTCGAAGTAGTAGACCTCCAGGCCGCGGAAGGTCCGCGTGCCCTTGTAGTGGATGGGGGCCGAGGTCCGGGTCTGGGCGTCGAAGTACTGGTAGTCCCGCTTCTCGGTGAGGAAGGGCCACTTGAACTCGATGCCCTCGCGGCGGACCGGGTCGCCGTCGACCGACTCGCCGGTGGCGTTGACGGGGTCCTGGGTGTGGGCGTCGAAGATGTACCGCTCGGGGACCTTGGAGACCATCTTGCCGTCGGGGCCGGTGACGTAGGCGAGGGCGTCCCAGACGACGACGTCGCGGCCGGCGTCGCGTTCGATCCGCTTCGACTCCTCCACGTTGCCCTTGAGGGTCTGGATGATCGTGATCTTCTCGACCTTCTCGGCCTTGAGGGTGGAGTAGTTGAGGAGCGTCGCCGGCCGGGCCTCCAGGACGGTCTCCTGGTACTGGTTCGGCGGGATCTTCGCCAGGCGCGGGAAGGCGTACCAGCGCAGGGTCGGTGCCATCGCGGCGCAGCAGACGGCGAGGGCGAGGAGGACGAGGCTGGCTCGGCGGCGCACGGTCGGCCCCCTACTTCTTCGGGCCGGGGTCGGCGGTCAGCAGTGGTTTGGGCGAGGTGGGCCCGTCGGGCGGCAGGTCGACCAGGGAGACGAGGAGGACGAAGAGGAGGACTGGGGCGAGTCCGATGGCGACGGCGACAAGGGCGCGCATGGTCGGCCTCCCGCTGATCGATCTGATGGCGCGTCAGGGCTGGGGCACCGTAGCAACGCGACCGCGAGATGAGAACACGTTGCACCCGGATAACGCGGAGCGCCGCCCCTCGTGTCCGGTGCGGACGGAGGGGCGGCGCTGGAGACGCGACGCGGGGAGCGTTCCTTCGGTCAGTTCGAGGGCGAAGGGGAGGAGGTGGCCTCGGGCGAGTCGGTCGGCGACTCGGACGTGGAGGGGGTGGGCTCCGGGGTCGTCGGCTCGGGGGTGGGCTCGGGGGCCGTGACCGTGAGCTCGACGAAGACGGTGCCGCCGCCGGGCGCCGTCAGCTTGAGGAAATACGTGCCGGCCTTGTCGCCCGCGAGGAGGTCGCCGGCGGCGAGGGTGATCAGGCCGTCCGCGTCGGTCGTGAAGACCTTGGTCCTGGCCGTCGCGCCCTCGGCGCCCTTGAAGTACGGGCCCTCGGTGCTCGCGTCGGTCGCGGTCTTCGAGGTGACGACGGATCCGGTGACGAGGACGCCGGGGGCGAGCACGCCCTTGACGGTGGCCTTCACCCGGAGCTGCTGGGTGAAGGCGGTGCCGGTGGTGGCGGGCAGGGCGGCGTCGCCGTCGAGCCTCGTGAGGGTGTCCGCCTGGCGGGCGGTGACCGTCGCGCCGAACTCGACGGCGGCCAGGGTGCGGTTCACGACGGTGGCCCGGACCGTGAACGAGCCGGTCTTCTCGCCCGCCCGGAGCGCGGGCGAGGCCGCAAGGCCGCTCGACCCGGTGGTGACGGTGGCCGTGGTCCTGCCCCCGGCGAAGCGGGCGTCGGTGGTCCCGACGATGTCGAACCGGATGCTCACCCCGGTGACCGGCGTGCCCACGGCGTCGAGCGCCGCGACCGTGGGGGCCTTGGCGAAGGCGTTCCCGGTGGTCGCCGTCAGCGCACCGGTCGCCACCGGCGCGAGCCGCGCGACCTTGACGGCGGGCGGGACGGTGGGGTCCGTCGTCGGCGGGTCGGTCGGCTTCGTGGGCGGAGTGGTGGGGGTGGGCGGAGTGGTGGGGGTGGGCGGCTTGCTCGGGTCCGTGGTCGGCTGCGTGGGCCTCGGGGAGACTCCCGGCTCGGACGGCTTCGGGTCCGGCGACTCCGGCTTCGGCGCGGACGTCGTCGGCGCGGGCGTCGTCGGGAGGGGCGAGTACGGCGGGGTGTACGTGGGACGGTTGCCCCGGCCGCGGGTGTCGCTGCGGTCGACCGGCAGCACACCCGTGCCGTCCGGGACCTGGTGGGTGCCCCGCTTGTAGTACTCGAACCAGGACAGGACCGTGTTCAGGTACTCCGTCGAGCGGTTGTAGCTGAGGACGGCGCGGTCGAGGTCGGCCTTGAGCGCGAGGTTCCGGTCGTTGGCGCAGAGGTAGAGACCGGCGGCCTGCGCGGCGTCGTAGATGTTGTTGGGGTCCTTCTTGCCGTCACCGTTGGCGTCCTGGCCCCAGGTCGCCCAGGTGGACGGGATGAACTGCATCGGGCCGACGGCGCGGTCGTGGACCTTGTCGCCGTCGTAGGCACCGCCGTCGGTGTCCGAGATGTTGGCGAAGCCGACGCCGTTGAGGGCGGGGCCGAGGATCGGCGAGAGGGTCGTGCCGTTGGCGTCGACCCGGCCGCCGCGCGCCTGCCCGGACTCGACCTTGCCTATGCCGGCGAGGAGCTGCCACGGCAGGTTGCAGTCGGGGTCGGTCGAGCGCACCGACGCCTCGGCGCGCTTGTAGGCGGCGAGGACGGACGCGGGTATGCCGGCCTCGGCGGGGCCGGTGATCACCGGCAGGTTGGTGGACGCGCCCGGCTTGTTCGGGGTGTTCAGGGGCGGCAGTTCGGTGAAGTACGGGGAATCACCCGTCGCGGAACCGTCCGACGGCGGCGTCGTGGTCTCCCCGGTGCCGATGGCCCGGTCGCCTCCGGCGTTGTCCGTGGGCGGCGGAACCATCTCCGGCGCCTGCGAGGCGGCGAGCGCCGCGACCGCCGCGGCCACCACCGCACCGCTGGTGGCCCCCTTGCGCAGCCGGCGGCCCAATTGCGCTGCCATACCTGTGGTCCCCTCCCCATCGACTGCGTCCCACGCTCCCCGCGTGTGACCTCCGGCGACCTTATGCCAACTCCGTACCGCCCGGTACTGACGCCTGACCGTGTTTCACGCTTTCGTCACCACTCGGCCTCCTGCCGGCCGGAGCCGGACCGGTGACCTCCGCACGCATACGGGCCGAACTGCCGGAAACGGGAACCGACCTGCGGGTCCGGCACCTCTTGCACTGCGGCCGTCGTCCGCCCGGCCGTCGCCGCCGGAACCGAGTGGGAGCTCCCGTTGCCGTTCACGCTCAGCCATGCCGCCGCCGTCCTGCCCGGGTTGCGGCGGGACGGGACCGCGCGCGGACCGCTGGTCGCCTCCGCGCTCGTCGCGGGCTCCTTCGCGCCCGACATGACCTACTTCGCGGCCACGGCGGTGCCCGGGGCGATGGTCTTCGGCGACGTCACCCACTCCCCCGTCGGGATCGTCACGGCCGACGTGCTGATCACCGCGGCGCTCGTGGCCCTCTGGCTGGTCGTGCGCGAGCCGCTCGTCGCGCTGCTGCCCGCCCCGTGGCGCGGGCGGGTGTACGGGCTCGTACGGGGACGGCCCTGGCGGGACCGGCACGCGGCGGTCCTCGCGGGCTGGTTCTTCCTCTCGGCGGTGCTCGGTTCGACGACCCACGTGGTGTGGGACTCCTTCACCCACCTCGACCGCTGGGGCACCCGGGCGATCCCGTTCCTCGGCGACGTCGTGGCCGGGTTCCCCGTCTACCTCTACGCGCAGTACGGGGGTTCCGCGCTGGCCCTCGGGCTCCTCGGCTGGTACGTGCTCCGGGCGCTGCGCTCGACCGGGCCGGGCGCGGAGCTGCCCGCCGGCGTCCCGGTCCCGGGGCGGCGGGGACGGCTCCTCGCGGTGGGCCTCATCGGTGGCTGCGTCCTCGCAGGTGTCGCGCACCGGGTGCTGCGCTGGGCGGCGCACTGGGGCTGGGGCCGGATCGAGACGCCCCTCGACGTCATTCCGACGGCCTGTTTCGGGGCCGGCGCGGGGCTCGCCGTCGGGCTCGTGCTGTACGGGACGGGGACACGGCTCCTGGGAAGGCCCCCGACTCCCGCGACGGGGCGGCGGGAGCCGGTGCGTCGGACGGAAGGCTCCCGTCCGGGGTCTCGCTGATCCGGTGCCCGGGGGTGAAGCCGCGGGCCGCCGTGCTGCCGGCGAGTCCGCGGTGGACGGCCAGGGCGACCCTCTCCAGGGTGCGGACTCCGTACTTCATGGTGGGGTTGTCGTGGCTCAGGAGCGCGAGCCGGTAGTCGACGGGGGCGGCGCCGGTCGTGGTGGTGCCGGAGGCGGTTCCCGTGGTGCCCGTGCCTCGCACCACGCCGATGCTGTGGACGCGCCACTCGTGGGTGGCGCGGGGCAGCCAGCCGTTCTTGAGGTGGACCTTGACCGTGCGGGGGGCGCCCGCGGTGACGCCCCAGGCCTGGCTGCCGACGACCTTCCCCATCAGGTTCATCGCCTCGGTGCGGCGGGAGACGGCGGCGAGCAGGGCCAGCTGGTCGCGGGCGGTGGTGCGGGTGAGGCCCCAGTAGCGGTCGTGGCCGAGGACGGTGTCCTGGGCGCCGGCCTCGCGCAGCACCCTGTTCAGGCGGGCGCGTGAGAGTCCCTGCCAGAGGTCGGTGGCGGCGGTGTTGTCGGAGCGGGTGATCATGACCTTCATCCGCTGGGCCTCCAGCCGCGTGGGGGCGCGGCCCAGCTCCTCGGCGCGGCCGAGGACGGCCTGCATGATGAGGACCTTGGCGATGCTGGCGGAGTCGTAGGGCCGGGTGTCCCCGAGCCGGCAGCGCAGGTCGCGTCCGGGGTCGTGGACGGCGACCGCGACCGTGCCGTCGCGGCCCCTGAGCGCGGCGGCGATGTCCTGGGACATGCGGGCGGCGAGGGCGGGGTCGCGGGGGGAGGCGCAGAGTGCGGGAGCCTGGGCCTGGCCCTGGTGTGCCTCGGCGGGCCCGGCGGTGGCGGCCCCGAGGAGGGCTGCGAGGAGGGCGGCCAGGCGGAGGTGGGAGCGGGGGCGGCTCGTGAGCATGCCCCCAGTGTCGGGAGCGGGGGGGTCCGGCGCGCCCGGAGTGGCCCACCTGGCGCACACCTACCGTGACGTGCGCACACCCGCCGTGACCGGTCCGTGGGCACGCACCGGGCGCACGACAAGAGCGCCGCCCGTGGTGGGCGGCGCTCTCGGTGGTGCGTGGGTCAGTGGGCTGCCGAGTCCCAGTTCGGGCCTACGCCCACCGAGACGTCGAGCGGGGCCCGGAGGTCCGCCGCGGCGGACATCTGGTCGCGGACGAGGCTCTCGACCCGGTCCCGCTCGCCCGGGGCCAGTTCGAGGACGATTTCGTCGTGGACCTGGAGGAGCATCCGGGAGGCGAGACCTGCCTCGGTGAGCGCGCGGTCGACGTTCAGCATGGCGACCTTGACGATGTCCGCGGCCGTGCCCTGGATGGGGGCGTTGAGCGCCATCCGCTCGGCGGACTCGCGGCGCTGCCGGTTGTCGCTGTTGAGGTCGGGCAGGTAGCGGCGGCGGCCGAGCATCGTCTCCGTGTACCCGGTGGCGCGGGCCTCGTCGACGACCCGGCGCAGATAGTCCCGTACCCCGCCGAAGCGCTCGAAGTAGGTGTCCATCAGGCCGCGGGCCTCGCCCGGGTCGATGTTCAGCTGCTGAGCGAGGCCGAAGGCGGAGAGGCCGTAGGCCAGGCCGTACGACATGGCCTTGATCTTGCGGCGCATCTCGGCGTCGACGGCGGACCGCTCGACGCCGAAGACCTGGGAGGCGACCGTGGTGTGCAGGTCCTCGCCGGAGGCGAAGGCCTCGATGAGGCCCTCGTCCTCGGAGAGGTGGGCCATGACCCGCAGCTCGATCTGGCTGTAGTCCGCGGTCATGAGGGCCTCGAAGCCCTCGCCGACGACGAAGCCGTGCCGGATGGCCCGGCCCTCGTCCGTGCGCACCGGCACGTTCTGCAGGTTCGGGTCGGTGGAGGAGAGGCGTCCGGTCGCGGCCACCGTCTGGCTGAAGGTGGTGTGGATGCGGTCGTCCGCCGCGACCGTCTTGATCAGGCCCTCGACCGTGGAGCGCAGACGGGCCTGCTCGCGGTGGCGGAGCATGATCACGGGCAGGTCGTGCTCGGTCTGGCCGGCCAGCCAGGCGAGCGCGTCGGCGTCCGTCGTGTACCCGGTCTTGGTCTTCTTGGTCTTCGGCAGGTTCAGCTCGCCGAAGAAGACCTCCTGGAGCTGCTTGGGCGAGCCGAGGTTGAACTCGTGGCCGACGGAGGCGTGCGCCTCCTTCACGGCCTGCTGCACGGCGCCGGCGAACTGCTGCTCCATCGCCTCCAGGTGGTCGCGGTCGGCGGCGATGCCGTGCCGCTCCAGGCGGGCGAGGAGGGCGGAGGTGGGCAGCTCGACGTCGTGGAGGAGCTCGCGGGCGCCGACCTCGCCGAGGCGCTCGTCGAAGGCCTCGGCGAGGTCGAGGACGGCCCGCGCCTGGGTCATGAGGGCCTCGGCCTCGGCGGTGTCGTCGGCGCCGAAGGCGAGCTGGCCGTCGGCGGCGGCCGCCGGGGCGAGCTCGCGGTGGAGGTACTCGACGGAGAGCGCGTCGAGCGCGAAGGACCGCCGGCCGGGCTTGACCAGGTAGGCGGCGAGGGCGGTGTCCATGGTGACGCCCGCGACGCTCCAGCCGTGCTCGGGGAAGACCCGCATGGCGCCCTTGGCATTGTGCATGACCTTGGGGCGGGCCGGGTCGGAGATCCACTCGGCCCAGGCCCGCTCGTCGGTCTCGTCGAGCGCGCTGGGCTCGAACCAGGCGGCGGCCCCGCCGGCGGCGGCGAGGGCGATCTCGCTGACGTTCCCCGTGCCGAGGGCCCAGCTGTCGACGGTGGCGATGCCGAGGGGCTCGGTGCCGTGCTCCGCGAGCCAGGGGGCGAGCTCGCCGGCGCCGAGGACGGTGGCGTCGAGCTCGACGCCCGCGGCGGGGGCCGGGGCGGTGTCCTCGGCGGCGCCGGGGTCGACGGCGAGGAGCCGCTCGCGCAGCGAGGGGTTGCGGATCTCCAGGGTGTCGAGGACGAGGGCGACCGCCCCGCGGTCGTACGGCTCGCGGGCGAGGTCCGTGACGCCCTTCGGCAGCTCGACGTCCGTGACCATCGCGGTCAGACGGCGGTTGAGCTTGACCGACTCCAGGTGGTCGCGGAAGTTCTGCCCGGCCTTGCCCTTGACCTCGTCGGCGCGCTCGACGAGCTCGGCGAAGGAGCCGAACTGGTTGATCCACTTCGCGGCGGTCTTCTCGCCGACGCCGGGGATGCCCGGGAGGTTGTCGGACGGGTCGCCGCGCAGGGCGGCGAAGTCGGGGTACTGCGAGGGGGTCAGCCCGTACTTCTCCTGGACCTTCTCCGGAGTGAAGTGGGTGACCTCGGAGACGCCCTTGGTGGGGTAGATCACGGTGGTGCGGTCGGAGACCAGCTGGAACGAGTCCCGGTCGCCGGTGAAGATCCGGACGTCGAAGCCCTCGGCCTCGGCCTGGGTGGTGAGGGTCGCGATGACGTCGTCGGCCTCGAAGCCGTCGACGGCGAAACGCGGCACGTTCATCGCGTCGAGGAGCTCGCCGATGAGCTCGACCTGCCCCTTGAACTCGTCGGGGGTCTTCGAGCGGTTCGCCTTGTACTCGGGGAACTCGTCGGACCGCCAGGTCTTGCGCGACACGTCGAACGCGACGGCGAAGTGCGTGGGCGCCTCGTCGCGCAGGGTGTTCGCCAGCATCGAGGCGAAACCGTAGATCGCGTTCGTCGGCTGGCCCGTCGCGGTGGTGAAGTTCTCCGCGGGCAGCGCGAAGAACGCGCGGTACGCCAGGGAGTGCCCGTCCATGAGGAGGAGTCGCGGGCGGTCCGCTTCGGTCTTCTCGGTCTTCTTCGATGCTGTCTCGGCCACGGAACGATCCTCCCACGCCCCACTGACATTCCCGGTCGTCCCGCCCCGCCGCCCCCGTCCGGCCCGCTCCGCCGCCCCGCCCGGCCCGCCTCTCCGGCGCCGACCGGCCCGTTCCTCCCCCCGTCAACGGCGCGTGACAGGATCGGAGACGTACACCACAGGATTACCGCTCAAGGGAGAGCGCGATGGTCAGCAAGCCGCCGGCCGGTGACCCGGTCCAGGACGCACCGCAGGTCACGCCGCCGCAGCACGCCGCAGCCGGCCTGCCCGCCATCGGGCACACCCTGCGGATCGCGCGGGAGCAGATGGGTCTGGGCCGCACCGCGCGGACCCTGCTCAAGGTCAACCAGAAGGACGGCTTCGACTGTCCCGGCTGCGCGTGGCCGGAGGAGGACAAGCGGCACGTCGCGGAGTTCTGCGAGAACGGCGCGAAGGCGGTCGCCGAGGAGGCGACGCTGCGCCGGGTGACACCGGAGTTCTTCGCCGCGCACCCGGTGGCGGACCTGGCGACCCGCAGCGGGTACTGGCTGGGCCAGCAGGGCCGGATCACCCAGCCCATGCTCCTGCCGGAGGGCGGCGAGCGGTACGAGCCGGTGACCTGGGAGCGGGCCTTCGGGATCATCGCCGAGGAGCTGCGGGCGCTGGGCTCCCCCGACGAGGCGCTGTTCTACACCTCGGGTCGGACCAGCAACGAGGCCGCGTTCCTGCTCCAGCTCTTCGCCCGCGAGTTCGGCACGAACAACCTCCCGGACTGCTCCAACATGTGCCACGAGTCCTCGGGCTCGGCGCTGACGGAGACGATCGGCATCGGCAAGGGCAGCGTCTCCCTGGAGGACCTGCACCGGGCGGACCTGATCATCGTGGCCGGGCAGAACCCGGGGACGAACCATCCGCGGATGCTCTCGGCCCTGGAGAAGGCGAAGGCCGCGGGCGCCCGGATCGTCTCGGTGAACCCGCTGCCGGAGGCGGGCCTGGAGAGGTTCAAGAACCCGCAGACCCCGCAGGGCATGCTCAGGGGCGCCGCGCTCACCGACCTGTTCCTCCAGATCCGGATCGGCGGCGACCAGGCCCTCTTCCGGCTGCTCAACAAGCTGGTCCTGGAGACGCCCGGGGCGGTCGACGAGGACTTCGTACGGGAACACACCCACGGGTACGAGGAGTTCACCGCGGCGGCGCGGGAGGCCGACTGGGACGAGACGCTCGCCGCGACCGGTCTGACGCGCGCCGAGATCGAGCGGGCGCTGGAGCTGGTGCTCGCCTCGGAGCGGACGATCGTCTGCTGGGCGATGGGGCTCACCCAGCACAAGCACTCGGTGCCGACCATCCGCGAGGTGGTCAACTTCCTTCTGCTGCGCGGGAACATCGGGCGGCCTGGCGCGGGCGTGTGCCCGGTGCGCGGCCATTCGAACGTGCAGGGCGACCGGACGATGGGGATCTTCGAGCGTCCCGCGCCGGCCTTCCTGGACGCCCTGGACAAGGAGTTCGGGATCGTCTCGCCGCGTCATCACGGCTTCGACGTGGTCCGCTCGATCGAGGCGCTGCGCGACGGCGAGGCGAAGGTGTTCTTCGCGATGGGCGGCAACTTCGTGGGGGCGACCCCGGACACGGAGGTGACGGAGGCGGCGATGCGCAACGCCCGGCTGACCGTCCACGTGTCGACGAAGCTGAACCGCTCGCACGCGGTCACGGGCACGCGCGCGCTGATCCTGCCCACGCTCGGGCGCACCGACAAGGACGTGCAGAAGAGCGGCCGCCAGATCGTGACGGTCGAGGACTCGATGAGCCTGGTGCACGCCTCGCGCGGCAACCTGCCGCCGGCGAGCCCGCACCTGCTGTCCGAGCCGGCGATCGTGGCGCGGATGGCGCGGGCCGTCCTCGGGGACGGCTCGGCCACCCCCTGGGAGGAGTTCGAGGCGGACTACGCCACGATCCGGGACCGCATCGCGCGCGTGGTGCCCGGTTTCGAGGACTTCAACGCCCGCCTCGCGGCGAACGCGGGCGGCTTCGCGCTGCCGCACGGCCCGCGCGACGAGCGCCGCTTCCCCACGAAGACCGGCAAGGCCAACTTCACGGCCGCCCCCGTCGAGTACCCGAGGGTGCCGGAGGGCCGGCTGCTGCTCCAGACGCTCCGCTCGCACGACCAGTACAACACCACGATCTACGGCCTCGACGACCGCTACCGGGGCATCAAGGGCGGCCGCCGGGTCGTCCTGGTCCATCCCGAGGACGCGGCGGCCTTCGGGCTCGCCGACGGGGCGTACACGGACCTGGTGAGCGAGTGGACGGACGGGACCGAGCGGCGGGCACCCGGCTTCCGGGTCGTGCACTACCCGACGTCCCGGGGCTGCGCCGCGGCCTACTACCCGGAGACGAACGTCCTCGTACCGCTGGAGTCCACGGCGGACGTGAGCAACACACCCGCCAGCAAGTCCGTGATCGTCCGTCTGGAACAATCACAGTCCGCCTAAGCGTTTGCTCAGGCGATCGAGCGATGCCGTACGAAGACGAACGGAGCCGGGCCATGGGTGAACAGCAGCACGTGAAGTTCCCGCAGGAGGTCATCGACGAGTACGCGGCACTCGGCGTCGACCTGCCCGCGCTCTTCTCCGCCGGGCACCTCGGCAACCGGATGGGCGTGCAGATCGTGGAGGCCTCGGCCGAGCGGGTCGTCGGCACGATGCCGGTGGAGGGCAACACGCAGCCGTACGGGCTCCTCCACGGCGGCGCCTCGGCGGTGCTCGCCGAGACGCTGGGCTCGATCGGTTCGATGCTGCACGGCGGGGTCTCGAAGATCGCGGTCGGCGTCGACCTCAACTGCACCCATCACCGAGGGGTGCGCAGCGGCGTCGTGACCGGTGTGGCGACCCCCGTGCACCGGGGGCGGTCCACCGCCACGTACGAGATCGTCATCACCGACGAGCAGGACAAGCGGGTCTGCTCGGCGCGGCTGACCTGCCTCCTGCGCGAGGTCACCGCGAAGGACGCGGGGATCGTCACGGGCGGCTGACGGACGACCGACAGGCGAGGACGGACGATCGACGGACGGTCGCCGGACGCCGAAGGGGCGGCACCCTCACGGGTGCCGCCCCTTCGGCGTCCCCTTCTTCGATTTCACCCATTGTCACTCTCCGTGATCTTCAATCGGGAGGTGAACGGGGGAAATCCGGGCGGAACGGAAGGGCTGATTCGTCCGCTGAGGTTTCTGCCACTGTCCGATATCCGGAGAGTTCGCTGAGCGGACCGTCAGTACCAAGAATCGCTCAAGCCCCTTAGCGGAACTGCGTGTTCTCACTATGTGAACACCGCATTACCGACCCCTATGCCCCGGTTTTCCCCACCACCGCGCACACTCTTTCCCCGTCGGCATAACAAGACAGTCACATCCTGTCCTCGGTCCTCCCCGACCCTCCCCACCTGCGCTTAGAGTCACCGCCAGTCACCGCGCCGCCGGGCGCGTCCTACGGCACGGCCCCAGTACCAACCCAGTACGGCCCGGCGTTCGACAACGGCACCCCTCGCTCCGCAGCTTCACGGCACCGCCTCATCCGAGGGGGCCGCGCCAGGGAAAGGACCCTTCGTGCGTAACCGTTCGATGCTCATACTCACCACCGCGGTCACCGCGGGAGCCCTCACCCTCACCGCCTGTGGTTCGCGCGACGACAAGGGCGGTGCGAAGGGCGGCAACGACGGCGGCAATGTCACCGTGACCATCGGTCTCGACGCGCCCCTCACGGGTGAGCTGTCCGCCCTGGGCCTCGGTATCAAGAACTCGGCCGACCTCGCGGTCAAGACGGCCAACGAGAAGGCCTACGTCAAGGGCGTGACCTTCAAGCTGGAGTCCCTGGACGACCAGGCCCAGCCCTCCGCCGGCCAGCAGAACGCGACCAAGTTCGTCGCCGACAAGACCGTCCTCGGCGTCGTCGGCCCGCTGAACTCCTCCGTCGCCGAGTCGATGCAGAAGGTCTTCGACGACGCGAAGCTGGTGCAGGTCTCCCCGGCCAACACCAACCCGGCGCTGAGCCAGGGCATCAACTGGAGCACCGGCGAGAAGAAGCGCACCTACACGTCGTACTTCCGCACCGCGACCACGGACGCCATCCAGGGCCCGTTCGCCGCGCAGTACGTCTTCAACGAGGCCAAGAAGACCAAGGCCTTCATCATCGACGACAAGAAGACCTACGGCGCCGGCCTCGCGGGCACCTTCAAGGGCGAGTTCGAGAAGCTGGGCGGCAAGGTCCTCGGCACCGAGCACATCAACCCCGACACCAAGGACTTCTCCGCGGTCGCGACCAAGGTGAAGAGCTCCGGCGCCGACGTCGTCTACTACGGTGGCGAGTACCCGGCCGCCGGCCCGCTGGCCAAGCAGATCAAGGAGGCCGGCGCGAAGGTCGTCGTCGTCGGCGGCGACGCGATCTACAGCCCCGAGTACGTGAAGCTCGGTGGCGCGGCCGCGACCAACGGCGACATCGCCACCTCGGTCGGCGCGCCGATCGAGTCCCTCGACTCCGCCAAGGAGTTCCTGGCCAACTACAAGGCCAAGGGCTACAAGGAGGCCTACGAGGCCTACGGCGGTTACGCCTACGACTCCACCTGGGCGATCATCGAGGCCGTCAAGAAGGCCACCGAGGGCAACGGCGGCAAGGCCCCCGAGCGCGCCAAGGTCGTCGAGGCCATGCAGGGTGTCTCCTTCGAGGGCGTGACCGGCAAGGTCTCCTTCGACGAGTTCGGCGACACCACCAACAAGCAGCTGACGGTCTACAAGGTCGAGGGCGGCGCGTTCAAGCCGGTCAAGTCCGACACCTTCGGCGGCTGATCAACAGCCCCGCTCCGCAGCACCACTCAGCACCACTCAGCACCACTTTCACCGCGCGGGGGGCCGCACCAGGCTCCCCGCGCGGTGTCACATCCGTCGAAAGTCTCGGAGGACAATGCGGTGAACGAACTGCCGCAGCAGCTGGTCAACGGCCTGCTACTGGGATCCATGTACGGGCTCGTCGCCGTCGGCTACACGATGGTCTACGGCATCGTCCAGCTCATCAACTTCGCCCATGGCGAGATCTTCATGACCGGCGGCTTCGGGGCGCTCACGGTCTGGCTCATCCTTCCCGGCGGCACGAGCATGTGGGTCGCGCTGCCCGTCATGATCATCGGTGCCGTGATCGTCGCGACCACCATAGCCGTCGGAGCGGAACGGTTCGCCTACCGTCCGCTACGGGGTGGCCCCCGCCTCGCCCCGCTCATCACGGCCATCGGCCTCTCGCTCGCCCTGCAGTACGCGGTGTGGGTGTGGTACCCGGAGGCGAAGTCCGCCCGGACCTTCCCGCAGATCCCCGGCGGCCCGATCGAGCTCGGCCCCGTCACCATCCAGACCGGTGACGTCTTCCTGCTCATCGCCGCTCCGATCTGCATGGCCGTCCTCGCCTTCTTCGTCATGCGGACCCGTGTCGGCCGCGGCATGCAGGCCACGGCGCAGGACCCGGACACCGCAAAGCTCATGGGCGTCAACACGGACCGGATCATCGTGATCGCCTTCGCCCTCGGTGCCGCGATGGCCGCCGTCGGCGCGGTCGCCTACGGCCTCAAGTACGGCGTCGTCGACTACAAGATGGGCTTCCTCCTCGGACTCAAGGCCTTCACGGCCGCCGTCCTCGGCGGAATCGGCAACATCTACGGAGCCATGATCGGCGGAGTCGTCCTCGGTATCGCCGAGACCATGGCGACGGCGTACGTCAGCCACATCCCCGGTATGGAGCAGCTCGGCGGCCAGTCCTGGGCCGACGTCTGGGCCTTCGTACTCCTCATCGTCGTACTCCTCGCCCGGCCACAAGGCCTCCTGGGCGAGCGCGTCGCGGACAGGGCGTGAGCACCATGACCACCATCTCCGAGAACACCCAGGCGGCCTCGGTCGCCAAGCGGGACGAGGCGACCGGTCTGATCGGCTTCCTGCCGGCCAAGGCCGCCCGCGCCCTCGTCCTGGGCGGCTCCGTCCTCACCGTCGCCAGCTGCTTCCTCGCCTGGACCTGGACCGACACGTTCCCCGGCGACCTCACGTACTACGGCTCCCCGGCCGGCCTCCAGCTCCAGGTCCTCGTCCTGGGTCTGCTCACCGCCCTCTTCGCCCTCTCCTCCTACGGCGTCAAGGGCACCCGCTGGCTGACCCCGGCCGGCGCCGACGCGGCCGTCAAGGTCGCCGCGCTCGCCACCTTCGGCACCACCTGGTACACCGTCGCCGCGATCAGCATCTCGCTGGGCGGTCCGGTCAACCTGGAGCCGGGCGGCGCGATCGTCGCACTCACCACCCTGCTCACCCTGCTCGGCGCGCTCGCCCTCCCCTTCGAGCGTCCCTCGGTGCACCCCGTGGACCCCGAGGACACCGGCTGGGACCAGTTCAAGCACCGCGCCGGCAACGGCTGGACGGCCTTCAAGGGCGCCTTCGCCGCCACCGGCACCGCCCGCAAGCTCCCCCCGATGCACTCCTCGGTCGAGATCCTGATCATCACGGGCATCCTCGCCGTGGCGCTCGGCGTCTTCACCTACGGCGTCGGCACCGAGTACGACGAGCTGTTCGTCGGCTTCCTGATCACGGCCGGCCTCGGCTTCGCCGCGATCAACAAGTCCGGCCTCATGCAGCAGGCCACGCAGCTCACCAAGAAGCACCAGAACCTCACCATCGCGGGTGCGTTCATCGCGGCGGCGCTGTTCCCCTTCACCCAGACCGACGACCAGTACGCGACGCTCGGCGTCTACATCCTGATCTTCGCCACGGTCGCCCTGGGCCTGAACATCGTCGTCGGCCTCGCCGGTCTCCTCGACCTCGGCTACGTCGCCTTCCTCGGCGTCGGCGCCTACGCGGCCGCCCTCGTCTCGGGCGCCCCGACCTCCCCGTTCGGCGTGCACCTCCCCTTCTGGGCCGCCGTCCTCGTCGGCGCCGGAGCCTCCCTGGTGTTCGGTGTCCTCATCGGCGCCCCCACCCTGCGACTCCGCGGCGACTACCTCGCCATCGTGACGCTCGGCTTCGGTGAGATCTTCCGCATCGCGGTGATGAACACCGACGGCACCTCCGGTCCGGACATCACCAACGGCTCCAACGGCATCGCCTCCATCCCGAACCTGAACATCTTCGGGTTCGACTTCGGCGCCGAACACGCCATCGCCGGCTTCACCATCGGCCGCTTCGCGAACTACTTCTTCCTGATGCTGCTGATCATGGCGGTCGTCGTGCTGGTCTTCCGGCGCAGCGGCGACTCCCGTATCGGCCGCGCCTGGGTCGCCATCCGCGAGGACGAGACCGCCGCGCTCGCCATGGGCATCAACGGCTTCCGGGTCAAGCTCATCGCCTTCGCACTCGGCGCCTCGCTCGCCGGCCTCGCCGGCACCGTGCAGGCCCACGTGACCTACACGGTGACCCCGGAGCAGTACCTCTTCGCCGGACCGATCCCGCCCAACTCCGCCTTCCTGCTCGCGGCCGTCGTCCTCGGCGGCATGGGCACGATGAGCGGTCCGCTGGTCGGCGCCTCGCTGCTCTTCCTCATCCCGAACAAGCTCCAGTTCATGGGCGAGTACCAGCTCTTCGCCTTCGGCGTCGCGCTGATCCTCCTCATGCGGTTCCGCCCGGAGGGCATGATCGCCAACCGGCGCAACCAGCTGGAGTTCCACGAGCACGACGAGACGCCCGCCACGCCCGTCAAGGCAGGTGCCTGAACCATGACGACCACCACGAAGACCGCCGACGCCACCACCGCGCCGACCGCCGGCGAGACCGTACTCGACGCGCGCGGGGTCACCATGCGGTTCGGCGGCCTCACCGCCGTGCGCGACGTGAACCTGACCGTCAACAGCGGCGAGATCGTCGGCCTCATCGGCCCCAACGGCGCCGGCAAGACCACCTTCTTCAACTGCCTCACCGGTCTCTACGTCCCCACCGAGGGCGAAGTCCGGTACAAGGGCACGGTCCTGCCGCCCACGTCGTACAAGGTCACCGACGCCGGCATCGCCCGCACCTTCCAGAACATCCGTCTCTTCCACAACATGACGGTCCTGGAGAACGTCCTCGTCGGACGTCACACCCGGATGAAGCAGGGCCTCTGGTCCGCGCTGCTCCGTCTGCCCGGCTTCAAGAAGGCCGAGGCGGAGGCGACCGAGCGGGCCATGGAGCTCCTGGAGTTCATCGGTCTCCAGGACAAGGCCCAGCACCTCGCCAAGAACCTCCCGTACGGTGAGCAGCGCAAGCTGGAGATCGCCCGCGCCCTCGCGAGCGACCCCGGTCTGATCCTGCTCGACGAGCCCACCGCCGGCATGAACCCGCAGGAGACGCGGGCGGCCGAGGAACTCATCTTCGCCATCCGGGACATGGGCATCGCCGTGCTCGTCATCGAGCACGACATGCGGTTCATCTTCAACCTCTGCGACCGGGTCGCCGTGCTCGTCCAGGGCCAGAAGCTGATCGAGGGCGACAGCACCACCGTCCAGAGCGACGAGCGCGTCATCGCCGCGTACCTCGGCGAGCCCGTCGCCGAGACCGCGCCGGAGACCACGCCGGAGGCCGAGGCCCCCGCCGAGGAGACCCCCGCGAAGGACGCGCCCGCCGAGGACGCGCCCGCCGAGGAGGCCCCGTCCGACGACGAGCCGTCCGAGGAGGCCCCGTCGGAGGACGAGACGTCCGAGGACGAGCCCGCCGAGGACGCCCCGGAGGCCGCCGACGCCCCGGAGACCTCGGAGGACACCCCGCACGACCCTGCTTCGGGCAAGGAGAAGGACGCATGACCGCACTGCTCGAAGTCGAGGACCTGCGCGTCGCCTACGGGAAGATCGAGGCCGTCAAGGGCATCTCCTTCTCCGTCAACGCCGGTGAGGTCGTCACCCTCATCGGCACCAACGGCGCTGGCAAGACCACCACCCTGCGCACCCTCTCCGGGCTCCTCAAGCCCGTCGGCGGCCAGATCAAGTTCGAGGGCAAGTCCCTCCGCAAGATCCCCGCACACAAGATCGTCTCGCTGGGACTGGCCCACTCCCCCGAGGGTCGGCACATCTTCCCCCGCATGACGATCGAGGAGAACCTCCTCCTCGGCGCCTTCCTCCGCAAGGACGCCGCAGGCATCGCCAAGGACGTCCAGCGCGCCTACGACCTCTTCCCGATCCTGGGCGAGCGTCGCAAGCAGGCCGCCGGCACGCTCTCCGGCGGTGAGCAGCAGATGCTCGCCATGGGCCGGGCGCTCATGTCCCAGCCGAAGCTGCTCATGCTCGACGAGCCCTCCATGGGTCTCTCGCCGATCATGATGCAGAAGATCATGGCGACGATCGCGGAGCTGAAGGCCCAGGGCACCACGATCCTGCTCGTCGAGCAGAACGCCCAGGCCGCGCTCGCCCTGGCGGACCAGGGCCACGTCATGGAGATCGGCAAGGTCGTGCTCTCCGGCACCGGCCAGAACCTGCTCCACGACGAGTCCGTCCGCAAGGCGTACCTCGGCGAGGACTGACAGAACCGGTCCGCACCACAGACGGAAGGCCCGCCCCACAGTGACGTGGGGCGGGCCTTCCTTTCTTACGCGTACGAGTGACGAGTACGGCTCCGGGGCTGCCTACTGCCCCTTGGCCGCCTTCTTCTCCTCGGCGTCCTCGATGACCGCCTCGGCGACCTGCTGCATCGACATGCGCCGGTCCATGGACGTCTTCTGGATCCAGCGGAACGCGGCCGGCTCCGTCAGCCCGTACTGGGTCTGCAGGATCGACTTGGCGCGGTCCACCAGCTTGCGGGTCTCCAGACGGAGCGAGAGGTCGGCGACCTCCTTCTCCAGGGCGCGCAGCTCGGCGAAGCGGGAGACGGCCATCTCGATGGCCGGCACCACGTCGCTCTTGCTGAACGGCTTGACCAGGTACGCCATGGCGCCGGCGTCCCGGGCGCGCTCGACGAGGTCGCGCTGCGAGAAGGCGGTCAGCATGAGGACCGGGGCGATGGACTCGCCGGCGATCTTCTCGGCGGCGGAGATGCCGTCCAGGACGGGCATCTTCACGTCGAGGATGACGAGGTCGGGGCGGTGCTCGCGGGCGAGCTCGACGGCGGTGGCGCCGTCTCCGGCCTCACCGACGACCGTGTAGCCCTCTTCCTCCAGCATCTCTTTGAGGTCGAGGCGGATGAGCGCCTCGTCCTCGGCGATGACGACGCGGGTCGTCAGCGGCGGGACGTGCGACGGCTCGGCGTCGTCGGCGGGCTGGGGCGACTCGGGGGCGGTCACGGGGGCTCCTCGCTCAGGGCCTCTTCCAAGGCGGATACAGCTCACCAAGAGCCTACCTAGCTGCGGTATGGTGGACGCGCGGAGGGTCGGGGGAAACCTTTGATTCTGCGGGCCCCGGTAGCCCAATTGGCAGCAGGCAGTGGATTCAAAACCCACACAGTGTCGGTTCGAGTCCGACCCGGGGCACTTTTCCTTCGATCCGAAGGTCGACGACGGGTCAGTGATCGTCACCCACACGCGTGAAGCTTGATCGTCTACACCGTGCCGTCGACGCGAAGCAGCCACGATCGGCCGCATGTACGACATCGACACGCGCAAGCAGGCGCTGGCTCTCGTCGCCCAAGGCAGAAGCCTCAGTTCAGTCAGCAAGGAGACAGGGGTCTCCCGCGCCTCCATCCGCAGTTGGCACGAGCGTCTCGAACCTCGCACGCGGGGGTTCGCGCCGTGCGTACGGTGCCGTTTCCTGCCGGGCCCACCTGACCCAGCGGATGCGTACGCCCACCTCCTCGGCCTCTACCTTGGCGACGGATACATCAGTCAGCCGCGACAACACCGTGTGGCAAGCCTCCGAATCACCCTCGACGACTCCTGGCCCGGCGTGCAGCAAAAGGCCCACGCCGTTTTACGTGCGGTGTTTCCGGAGAACTCGATCTGCTGGGCCCGGAAGCCCGGGTGCCACGACCTCAAGGTGTACTCCAAGCACCTCACATGCCTCTTCCCACAGCACGGGCCCGGCAAGAAGCACGAACGGCACATCGCCCTCCAACCGTGGCAACAGGAAATCGTCAAGGCGCACCCTTGGGACTTCATTCGGGGACTCATCCACTCCGACGGGAGCCGGATCACGAACTGGACGACCCGGCTCATCGGCGGCGAGCGGAAGCGGTACGAGTACCCCCGCTACTTCTTCACCAACTCGTCCGCCGACATCATCGGACTCTTCACCGATGCCCTCGACCGCGTGGGCGTCGACTGGAAGCCCACGAACCAGTCGCGCACCGCGCAGAACATCTCCGTCGCCCGCAAAGCCTCCGTCGCGCTCATGGACCTCCACGTGGGCCCCAAGCACTGACCTCTACGTCAGGGGCTCCCCGATGTGGTGGACCCGGACCAGGTTCGTCGAACCGGCGACGCCCGGCGGGGAACCCGCCGTGATGACCACGATGTCGCCCGGCCGGCAGCGGCCGATCCGCAGGAGTTCCTCCTCGACCTGGGCCACCATCGCGTCCGTCGAGTCGACGTGCGGGCCGAGGAAGGTCTCGACGCCCCAGGTGAGGTTGAGCTGGGAGCGGGTGGCCGGGTCCGGGGTGAAGGCGAGCAGGGGGATCGGGGAGCGGTAGCGGGAGAGTCGCTTGACCGTGTCGCCGGACTGGGTGAAGGCGACGAGGAACTTGGCGCCGAGGAAGTCGCCCATCTCGGCGGCTGCGCGGGCGACGGCGCCGCCCTGGGTGCGGGGCTTGTTCCGGTCGGTGAGGGGCGGGAGGCCCTTGGCGAGGACGTCCTCCTCCGCGGCCTCGACGATCCGGCTCATGGTGCGGACCGTCTCGATCGGGTGGCGGCCGACGCTGGTCTCGCCGGAGAGCATGACGGCGTCGGTGCCGTCGATGACCGCGTTCGCCACGTCGCTCGCCTCGGCGCGCGTGGGGCGGGAGTTGTCGATCATCGAGTCGAGCATCTGGGTGGCGACGATGACCGGCTTGGCGTTGCGCTTGGCCAGCTTGACCGCGCGCTTCTGGACGATCGGCACCTGCTCCAGGGGCATTTCGACGCCCAGGTCGCCGCGGGCGACCATGATGCCGTCGAAGGCGGCGACGATCTCCTCGATGTTCTCGACGGCCTGCGGCTTCTCGATCTTGGCGATGACGGGCAGTCGGCGGCCCTCCTCGCCCATGATCCGGTGGACGTCCACGATGTCCTGGGCGCTGCGGACGAAGGAGAGGGCGATGACGTCGGCGCCGGTGCGCAGGGCCCAGCGGAGGTCCTCGATGTCCTTCTCGGAGAGGGCGGGCACGGAGACGGCGACGCCGGGGAGGTTGAGGCCCTTGTGGTCGGAGACCATGCCGCCCTCGATGACCAGGGTGTTCACCCGGGGTCCGTCGACGGAGGTGACCTCCAGGGTGACGCGGCCGTCGTCGACGAGGATGCGTTCGCCGGCGGTGACGTCGGCGGCGAGGCCGGGGTAGGTCGTCCCGCAGCAGTGGCGGTCGCCCTCCGTGGGCTCGACGGTGATGGCGAACTCGTCGCCGCGTTCAAGGAGTACGGGACCTTCGCGGAAGCGGCCGAGACGAATCTTCGGGCCTTGAAGGTCGGCGAGGACGCCGACGCTGCGGCCGGTCTCGTCGGAGGCTTTGCGTACGCGCTGGTAGCGCTCCTCGTGCTCGGCGTAGGTGCCGTGGCTGAGGTTGAGGCGGGCCACGTCCATTCCGGCCTCGATCAACGCCTTGATCTGGTCGTATGTTTCGGTGGCGGGCCCAAGGGTACAAACGATTTTCGCTCGGCGCATGAGTCGAGCCTAGGCCTTACCCATCAGTAGGAAATTGGTCCGGCATGACTACTCAACAACCTTTCCGTGAAAGGTTGTTGACAAGTCTTGAATCTGTGCACCGGGGTGCTCCGATGAGCGTTTTTCGCGCCCTGGCGCCCCTTGTCTCAGAGTGCGGGCGGCGCCATCGTGAAGCGTGCGACGACCTCCGCCGTGACCGTCCGGCGCTGCGGTTCGAGGTCCAGTGGGGGCGCCTCGCCGGCCCGTTCCGCGGCGAAGCCCGCGGGCGCCGCGGCGAAGGCCGGGGACATCGGCGAGACCCCGGCGCCGGCCAGTCCGGCGTCCGAGAGTTCGAGGAGTGAAGCGAGCGAGGTGCCGAGCGCCTCCGCGTACGCCCGCGCCCGCTGGACGGCCTCCGTCACCGCGAGCCGGCGCGCCTCCGCGTACGCCGGGGAGTCCGGCCGCAGCTCCCACCACGGGCCGTCGACGGCCGTCATCTCCACGTCGGCGAGGCGGGTCACCAGATCCCCGAGGGCGGTGAAGTCGGTCAGCTCGGCCGTCAGCCGCACCCGGCCCACGTAGGCGTGGACCCGCTCGCCGCGCCCGCGCCTGCCGAGCTCCGGCGAGATGGAGAACCGGCCCGTCTCCAGCTTCTCGACCGTCTCCCCCTGTGCCTTGACGAGGTCGAGCACCTGGCTGTTCCGCCGGGTCAGCTCGGCGAGCGTCGCCGCGCGGTCCGTACCGCGCGCGGAGACCGTCACCCAGATCCGGGCGAACTCGGGGTCGACCTCCAGCCGGCCCTCGCCACGCACCGTCACCTGCGGGGCCTGCGAGGTCGCGTGTTCCTGCGTCACGTCCTGACTCCTCCATGTTCGGCAACGATCGTCCACCGAACACTTTCCCACTCCGTAACCCGAAAGGGCTGTTGCCGACGTGCCGCCTGAGCCAGAATCTACGCGCGTTGTGCGTGCCGATCGTGCGCCGTGGGCAACGCCGTCGAACCAAGGAGAAACACATGCCGTTGAACCGCCGGACGTTCCTGGAGAGCTCCGTGGCCGTCGGGGCCGGAGCCGCCCTCACCGCGGGTGCCGCCGCCCCCGCCGAGGCCCACGGACACCGCCCCAAGCCGGCGAAGCGGTACTCGTTCACCGTGATGGGCACGACCGACCTGCACGGCAACGTCTTCAACTGGGACTACTTCACGGACAAGGAGTTCGACGACAAGGCGCACAACGACATAGGCCTCGCCAAGATCTCCACCCTCGTCGACCAGGTCCGCGCGGCCAAGGGCCGCCGCAACACCCTGCTCATCGACGCCGGCGACACCATCCAGGGCACCCAGCTGTCCTACTACTACGCCAAGGTCGACCCCATCACCCAGGCCGGCGGACCGGTCCACCCGATGGCCCAGGCGATGAACGCCATCGGCTACGACGCCGCCGCGCTCGGCAACCACGAGTTCAACTACGGCATCCCGGTGCTGCGCAAGTTCGAGGAGCAGTGCGACTTCCCGCTGCTCGGCGCCAACGCGCTCGACGCGAAGACCCTGCGCCCGGCCTTCCCCCCGTACAGCATGCACCGGCTGTGCACCCCGCACGGCAGGGACGTCAAGGTCGCCGTGCTCGGCCTGACCAACCCGGGCATCGCCATCTGGGACAAGGCGAACGTCTCCGGGAAGATGGTCTTCCCCGGTCTGGAGGAGCAGGCCGCGAAGTGGGTGCCGAAGCTGCGCTCGATGGGTGCGGACGTGGTCGTCGTCTCGGCGCACTCCGGTTCCAGCGGCACGTCCTCGTACGGTGACCAGCTCCCCCACATCGAGAACGCGGCCGGGCTCGTCGCCGAGCAGGTGCCGGGCATCGACGCGATCCTCGTCGGCCACGCGCACACCGAGATCCCCGAGTACCGGGTGAAGAACAAGGAGACCGGCAAGGACGTCGTCCTGTCCGAGCCGCTCAAGTGGGGTCAGCGCCTCACGACCTTCGATTTCGACCTGGTGTGGGAGAAGGGCCGCTGGGTCGTCGAGAGGGTCGCCGCGCAGGTCCTCAACTCCAACACGGTGGCGGAGGACCCGGAGATCACCGGGCTGCTCGCGGACGAGCACCGGAAGGTCGTCGACTACGTCAACCAGGTCATCGGCACCTCCACGGCGGTCATGAGCACGGCGGACGCGCCGTGGAAGGACGAGCCGATCATCGACCTGATCAACGTCGTGCAGGCGGAGACGGTCAAGGCGGCCCTCGCGGGTGGCGCGCACGCCGCGCTGCCGGTGCTCTCGCAGGCCTCCTGCTTCTCGCGCACGGCCCGCATCCCGGCCGGCGCCATCTCCATCAAGGACGCCGCCGGGCTCTACCCCTTCGAGAACACCCTGGAGGCCCGGCTGATGACGGGCGCCCAGCTGAAGGAGTACCTGGAGTACTCGGCGAAGTACTACGTGCGGACGGCCGCGGGCGCGCCCGTGGACACGGCGAAGCTGACGAACGCGGACGGCACGCCCGACTACAACTACGACGCCGTGTCGGGTCTGACGTACGAGATCGACATCGCGCAGCCCGCCGGGCAGCGGATCGTCGGTCTCTCCTTCGAGGGCAAGCCGCTCGACCCGGCCGCGAAGTTCGTCCTCGCGGTCAACAACTACCGGGCGAGCGGCGGCGGCGCGTTCCCCCACGTGGCGAACGCCCAGCAGCTGTGGGCGAACTCGGACGAGATCCGCAACACCATCATCCAGTGGGTGAAGGCGAAGGGGACGGTCGACCCGGGTCTGTTCGCGTCGGTGGGCTGGAAGCTGACCCGGGAGGGTGTGCCGGTCTTCTGACCGTCACTTTCCGGTCGTCACTCTGATCGTCATTGCTGGACGAGAGGCGTCAGCTTCTGGCCCTGGGCCGGAATGCTCGGCGCCTCTCGGGCTTCCAGGCCGAAGCTGGTGAAGGCGGTCCGGCGCGGGAGCGGGTACGGCTCCTTGCCGGTGACGGCGTTGAGGATGGTCGCGCTGCGCCAGGCGGCGAGACCGAGGTCGGGGGCGCCGACGCCGTGGGTGTGCTTCTCGGCGTTCTGTACGTAGACGGAGCCGGTGACGGAGGGGTCGAGGACCAGCCGGTAGCGCTCGTCGACGCGGGCGCGTCCGGAGGCGTCGTGGCGCAGGTACGGGTCGAGGCCGGCGAGCATCCGGTCCACGGGGCGCTCGCGGTAGCCGGTCGCGAGGACGACGGCGTCGGTGGTGAGCCGGGAGCGGCTGCCCTGCTGGAGGTGCTCCAGGTGCAGTTCGACCTGTGTGGTGGCGACGCGGCCGGCGGTGCGGACCCGGACGCCGGGGGTGAGGACGGCGTCGGGCCAGCCGCCGTGCAGGGTGCGGCGGTAGAGCTCGTCGTGGATGGCCGCGATGGTGTCGGCGTCGATGCCCTTGTGCAGCTGCCACTGGCGGGGCACGAGCTCGCCGCGCACGGGCTCGGACAGGGAGTGGAAGTAGCGGGTGTAGTCGGGGGTGAAGTGCTCCAGGCCGAGTTTGGAGTACTCCATGGGCGCGAAGGCCTCGGTGCGGGCAAGCCAGTGGATCCGCTCGGCGCCGGCGGGGCGGGTGCGGAGCAGGTCGAGGAAGACCTCGGCGCCGGACTGGCCGGAGCCGATGACGGTGACGTGGCCGGCGGCGAGGAGCGTCTCGCGGTGGGCGAGGTAGTCGGCGGAGTGGACGACCGGGACGCCGGGGGCGTCGACGAGCGGCCGCAGGGGCTCGGGGACGTAGGGCTCGGTGCCGACGCCGAGGACCACGTTCCGGGCGTAGGCGCGGCCGAGGGCCTCGGCCTCGCCCTCCGGGTCGATCTGGGTGAAGTCGACCTCGAAGAGGCGGCGCTCGGGGTTCCAGCGGACGGAGTCGACCTGGTGGCCGAAGTGGAGGCCGGGGAGCCGCTCGCTGACCCAGCGGCAGTAGGCGTCGTACTCGGCGCGCTGGATGTGGAACTTCTCCGCGAAGTAGAAGGGGAAGAGGCGCTCGCGGCTCTTCAGGTAGTTGAGGAAGGTCCAGGGGCTGGCGGGGTCCGCGAGGGTCACCAGGTCGGCGAGGAAGGGGACCTGGAGGGTGGCGCCCTCGATGAGGAGGCCGGGGTGCCAGTGGAAGGCGGGCCGCTGTTCGTAGAAGGAGGTGGCGAGGCCGCCGGGGACGCCGTGTGCGAGGGCGGCGAGCGAGAGGTTGAAGGGGCCGATGCCGACGCCGACCAGGTCGTGGGGGCGGTCGGGGTCGTCCTTGGGGGTGCTGCCGGTCATCGGTGCGCGCTGCCTTCCACGAGGGTGATGAGCTGTGCCAGGTCGCCGGGGGTGGCGTGGGGGTTGAGCAGGGTGGCCTTGAGCCAGAGGCGGCCGTCCGCCTCGGCGCGGCCGAGGACCGCGCGGCCCTCGGCGAGGAGGGTGCGGCGGATCGCGGCGACGGCCTCGTCGTCGGCCTCCGCGGGGCGGAAGAGGACGGTGGTGAGGGTGGGCCGGGCGCGCAGGTCGAGGCCGGGGGTCTTCTCCACGAGGTCGGCGAGGTCCTGGGCGAGGGACATGCAGGTGTCGACGAGGGCGCCGAGTCCGGAGCGGCCGAGGGCGCGGAGGGTGACGGCCGTCTTGAGGACGTCGGGGCGGCGGGTGGTGCGCAGGGAGCGGCCGAGGAGGTCGGGGAGGCCGGCTTCGGTGTCGTCGTCGGCGTTGAGGTAGTCGGCGGTGTGGCCGAGGACGGCGAGGTCGGCGGCCTCGCGGACGGCGAGGAGTCCGGCTGCGGCCGGCTGCCAGCCGAGTTTGTGCAGGTCGACGGTGACGGTACGGGCCCGGTCGAGGCCGTCGAGGAGGTGGCGGTGGGTGCGGCTGAGGAGGACGGGGCCTCCGTAGGCGGCGTCGACGTGGAGTTCGGCGCCGTGGGCCGCGCAGGCCTCGGCGAGCTCCGGGAGCGGGTCGATGAGGCCTTCGTCGGTGGTGCCGGCGGTGGCGGCGACGAGGACGGGGCCCTCGGTGCGCGCCAGGGCTTCGGCGAGGGCGGCCGGTTCGAGGACGCCGCGCGGGGTGGGGACGGTGACGGGGGCGGGGAGGCCGAGGAGCCAGGCGGCGCGGTGGAAGGAGTGGTGGGCGTTGGCGCCGACGACGGTTCGGACGGGGCCGTGCCGTTCTCTTGCGAGGAGCAGGGCGAGCTGGTTGGACTCGGTGCCGCCGGTGGTGACGAGGGCGTCGGGGTGTCGCGCGGCCGGGAAGGCCTCGGCGGCGAGGGCGGCTGTGACGCGGGTTTCGAGGTCGGAGGCGGCGGGGGCCTGGTCCCAGGAGTCCATGGACGGGTTGAGCGCGGAGGCGGCCAGGTCGGCGGCGGCGGCGAGCGCGAGGGGTGGGGTGTGGAGGTGGGCGGCGCAGAGCGGGTGCGCGGGGTCGGCGGCGCCGGCCGCGAGGGCCCGGACGAGGGAGCGGAGTGCCTCGTGGGGGCCGGTGCCGGTCTCGGGGAGTACGGCCCCGAGGGCCCCCATCCGTGCCGCGACGGTCTCCGGGCCCCCGGCCGGCAGGGGCCCGCCCCGCTCGTCGGCGCCGGTGCGCAGGGCGTCGAGGACGGTGTGCAGGAGCGGGCGGAGGGCATCGGCGCCGGGGGTGCCTCCGGCGAGGGGTGGGGGTTCGGCACGCATGGACGACAGGGTGCCGGGGCCTGCGGGGTGTTGTCCGGGGAGTCGGGCCTTGTGACCCGAACGGGGGACACGGGGTGGCGCGGGGCGGTGGTGGCCGCCCCGCGCCCGGGCCGTCAGGCGCCGCGGACGGTCAGGGCTCGGCGGAGGTCGTCGAGCTGGTCGACGAGCTTGCGGTGGAGGGCCGGGATCATGGTGTCGGCGGTCAGGTGGGACTCGCCGAGGGCCAGGGACTCGGCGTCGATCGCGTACGACGGGAAGGCGTAGCGGCCGGCGGCCTCGGCCATGGCGGCGCCGCGGCGGGCGCCGAGGGCGGTGGCGTCGGCGTAGAAGCGGGTGACGTACTCGCGTACGAGCTCCGCCTGCTCCGGCTGCCAGAAGCCCTGGGCCGTGGCCGTGAAGAGGTAGTTGGAGAGGTCGTCCGTGTCGAACAGGGCCGACCAGGCCGCCGTCTTCGCCTCCGCCGTCGGGAGTGCGGCCCGGCAGCGGGCGGCGCCTTCCTGGCCGGTGGCGCTCGGGTCGCGCTCCAGCTCCGCGGCGATCACCGTCTCGTCGGTGGCGCCGAGGACGGCGAGGCGGGCGAGGATCCGCCAGCGCAGCTCGGGGTCGAGCTCGGGGCCGCCGTGGACGGTGCCCTCCTCCAGCCAGGAGGCGATCTTCGCGGGGGTGGTGGCGCTGTCGACGTAGGTGCGGACCGCCGTGAGGCGCAGGCCCGGGGCCTCGCCGTCCTCGGTGCGGCGGAGCAGGGCGCGGGCGATCTCGCCGATGGTCGCGAGGGCGGCGGGGCGCTCGTCCTCGGTGACGTACCGGTCGGCGATCTGGGTGCGGGCGAAGGCCAGAACGCCCTGGACGAGGGAGAGTTCGGTCTCCTCGGGCAGGTGCGCGAGGGCCGTCGCCAGGTACTCGCCGGGGGTGAGTTCGCCGTCGCGGACCATGTCCCGCAGCGCGTTCCAGATCACGGCGCGGGTGAGCGCGTCGGGGACGGCGGAGAGGCCGCGCAGGACGGTCTCCTTCGAGACCTCGTCGAAGCGCAGCTTGGCGTAGGTGAGGTCGCCGTCGTTGAGGGTGACGAGCGCGGGGCGCGGGCCCGTCAGTTCGGCGGGGGCGGTCTGCGGGATGTCGAGGGCGAGGCGCTCGCGGAGGGTGAGTTCGCCGTCGGGGTGCCGGTCGTAGACGCCGGCCTCGATGTGGTGCGGGCGGCTGCCGTCGCGGTCGACGGTGAGCTGCCAGCGGGTGCCCTCGCCGTGGAGGCGCGGGGTGAGGGTGTCGACGCCCGTGGTGCGCAGCCACTGTTCGGCCCAGCCGTGGACGTCGCGGTCGGTGGCGGCGGCGAGGTTGTCGATGAAGTCGGCGAGGGTGGCGTTGCCGAACTTGTGGCGCTTGAAGTGGATGTTGATGCCGGCGAGGAAGTCCTTCTCGCCGAGCCAGGCGACGAGCTGGCGGAGGGCGGAGGCGCCCTTGGCGTAGGAGATGCCGTCGAAGTTGAGGAGTGCGGAGGCGGTGTCGGGGACGGCTTCCGGGTCCGGGGCGACGGGGTGGGTGGAGGGCCGCTGGTCGGCCTCGTAGCCCCAGGCCTTGCGGGTGACGCCGAAGTCGACCCAGGTGTCGGGGAAGAGGTCGGCGCAGGCCTCGTTGACGGTCTGGAAGCCCATGTACTCGGCGAAGGACTCGTTCAGCCAGATGTCGTCCCACCAGCGCAGGGTGACGAGGTCGCCGAACCACATGTGGGCCATCTCGTGGGCGATGACCATGGCCCGGGTCTGCCGCTCGGTGACGGTGACGGCGGAGCGGAAGACGAACTCGTCGCGGAAGGTGACGAGTCCGGGGTTCTCCATCGCGCCGGCGTTGAACTCGGGGACGAAGGCCTGGTCGTACGAGTCGAAGGGGTACGGCTCGTCGAACTTCTCGTGGAAGCGGTCGTAGCAGGCCTTGGTGACGGCGAGGATCTCGTCGGCGTCGGCGTCGAGGTGGGGGGCGAGGGAGCGGCGGCAGTGGATGCCGAAGGGGAGCCCGGCGTGTTCGGTGCGGACCGAGTGCCAGGGGCCGGCGGCGACGCAGACGAAGTAGGTGGAGAGCAGCGGGGTGGGGGCGGCCTGCCAGCGGCCGTCGGGCTGCTGCTCGGTGATGCCGTTGGAGAGGACGGTCCAGCCCTCGGGGGCGGTGACGCCGAGCTCGAAGACGGCCTTCAGGTCGGGCTGGTCGAAGGCGGCGAAGACGCGCTGGACGTCTTCCATGAACAGCTGGGTGTAGACGTACGACTCGCCGTCGGTGGGGTCCGTGAAGCGGTGCATGCCCTCGCCCGTGCGGGAGTACCGCATGGTCGTGGTGACGCTGAGCTCGTGCTCGCCCTCGGTGAGGGTGAGCGGGAGGCGGTTGCCGTCGAGGGCGGCGGGGTCGAGGGCCTCGCCATCGAGGGTGGCGGAGTGCAGGGTCTCGGGCTTGAGCTCGACGAAGGTGTCCCCCGCGGTGCGGGCCGTGAAGCGGACGCTGCTGTGTGAGCGGAAGGTCTCGTCGCCGGTGGTGAGGTCGAGGTCCACGCGGTAGTGGTGGACGTCGAGGAGCTGGGCACGGGTCTGCGCTTCGTCGCGCGTCAGTACGGACATGGGCCCTATGCTGCCCGATGCCTCGCGCGTCGGGCAGGGGTGGTGCGTTTCTCGTGATCAGGCGAGTCCGGAGCCGTTCAGGTGGGCGAAGGCGGCCGTGAGGCGGGGGCGGTCGTAGCCGGTGGGGCCGGCCGCGCCGCTGGAGAGCAGGGCCTGGAGGAGGATCCGGGCCTTGGCGGGGTCGAGGGGGCCCGCGGGGATCAGTCCGTGGTGCAGGAGGTCGTACTCGGAGCCGGGGCCGCGGTAGGTGTGCGAGAGGGTCGCTCCGCCGCCCGTGCGGGACGCCAGGACGACCGGGATGCGGCGGGCCAGCTCGGCGAGCGGCTCGACGAACCAGGCGGGGACGTGGCCGGCGCCGAAGGCGGCGACGACGAGGCCGTGGAAGCGGTCGTCGACGGCTTCGAGGAGTTCGCCGCGGTCGCCCTGGGAGAGCGTCAGGAGGGCCACTCGTACCGACGGGTCGAAGGTCAGCGGGCAGAGCGCGGCGGGGACGGCGGGGCGGAGCAGGATCCGGGGCTCGCCCTCGACGACGGTGCCGATCGGTCCCGCGCCGGGCGAGGCGAAGGTGGTGACCGAGGTCGTGTGGGTCTTGCGGGCGAGGCGGGCGGCGTGGATCTCGTCGCCGAGGACGACGAGGACGCCGAGGTTCCGGCAGGCGGGGTCGGCGGCGACGGCGAGCGCGGCGGCGAGGTTGGCGGGGCCGTCGGCGCCGGGCAGGTCGGGGCGGCGCATGGCGCCGGTGACGGCGACGGGCTGCTCGGTGGTGCAGAGCAGGTCGAGGAGGAAGGCGGTCTCCTCCAGGGTGTCCGTGCCCTGGACGACGACCACGCCGGAGCCCTCGGCGACGGTCTTGCGTACCTCCTCCGCCAGGTCGGCGAGGTCCTCGTGGGTGAGGGAGGAGCTGGGGACGCGCCGGAAGTCTCGGAGGACGACGTCCTCGGGCGCGCCCAGCTCGGCGAGGACCTCCTGGCCGGTCATGCGGGCCGCGTCTCCGCCCCGCGCGGAGATGGTCCCGCCGAGCGTGAAGACCGTGACGCGTGCCATCAGCGTGCTCCGTCCGCGATCGTCTCGTGGTGGCGGATGACCTCGGCGATGATGAAGTTGAGGAGCTTCTCCGCGAAGGCCGGGTCCAGTTTCGCGCTCTCGGCCAGTTCCCGCAGCCGGGCGATCTGGCGGGCCTCGCGGGCGGGGTCGGCGGGCGGCAGCTTGTGCTCCGCCTTGAGGACGCCGACCTGCTGGGTGCACTTGAAGCGCTCGGCGAGCATGTACACGACCGCGGCGTCGATGTTGTCGATGCTCTCGCGGAGCCGGGTCAGGTCGGCCCGTACGGAGTCGTCGACCGGGCGGGACGGGGTGGAGTCGCTCATGATCTGCGAGCTTAGACGGATCTCGGCAGGATGGTGGGCGGGTGTTCGGGATCCGGTACGCGGTTGCTCCAGCCGCCGTGGACGGACCGCCCCTGCTGCTCGCGGAAGCGGATGGGGGCGGTGCCGACGCGGCGGGTGAAGAGCCGGGAGAAGTAGGCGGGGTCGTCGTAGCCGACGCGGCGGGCGACGGCCGCGACGGGGAGCTCGGTGGCGGCGAGGAGTTCCTTGGCGCGGCCGAGGCGGACGGTGAGCAGGTAGTCCTTGGGGCTGCAGCCGGCGGCGCGGCGGACGGCGGTGCGCAGTTCGGCGGCGGTCATGCCGTGCCGGGCCGCGTGTTCGGCGACGGAGAGGGGCTGGAAGGCGTCGCGGGCGAGGGCGGCGAGGACGGGGTCGCCGTCGGCGTTGGTGTCGGCGCGGGCCCGGCGCAGGGCGACGAGCAGCTCGTGGACGGCGGCGCCGGTCTCGACCTCCAGGAGCGGGTTGCCGGGGCGGGCGGCCCTGGCGATGCGGCCGATGGCGGCGCGGGCGGGGGTGGCGTCGGAGAGGGGCACGACGGGCCGGTCGGGCTCGATGTAGCCGAGCTCGGTGTAGGTGGCGGTGGCGGGTCCCGAGAAGTCGACGAAGGCCTCGTCCCAGCCGGTGCCGGGGTCGGCGGCGTAGTGGTGGGGGGTGCCGGGGGTGAGCCAGATCAGGGCGGGGGCGGTGACGGCGGTGCGGCGGCCGTCGGCGCCGCGGTACCAGCCGCTGCCGGCGGAGACGACGACGGCGACGTGGTGGTCGAGGGTGCGTGGTCCGACGGTGGGGAGGGTGCCGTGCTGGAGTCCGACGCCGAGGCAGACGAGGCCGAGGCGGTGGTGGACGGGGCTGGGCGTGAAGTAGCGCATCCAGGTGTGGTACATGCTGCGGGCCCCTCCGTAACGTCCAAACTGCGACGATCTTTGTCCATGGACCGGCTCGCCGCCAGAGGGCGAGGGTGAGGCCATGAGCACGTTCGCTGTGGGTGACGAGGACTTTCTGCTCGACGGGCGGCCGGTGCGCCTCCTCTCGGGGGCTCTGCACTACTTCCGGGTGCACGAGGGGCAGTGGGAGCACCGGCTCGGGATGCTGCGGGCGATGGGGCTCGACTGCGTCGAGACGTACGTCCCCTGGAACCTGCACGAGCCGGAGCCGGGGCGGTACGCGGACGCGGACGCCCTCGGCCGGTTCCTGGACGCGGTGGGGCGGGCCGGGATGCGCGCGATCGTCCGCCCGGGTCCGTACATCTGCGCCGAGTGGGAGAACGGCGGGCTGCCGCACTGGCTGACGGGGCCGCTGGGGCGGCGGGTGCGGACGCTCGACCCGGAGTTCCTGGCGGCGGTGGACGGCTGGTTCCGGCGGCTGCTGCCGCAGGTGGTGGAGCGGCAGATCGACCGGGGCGGTCCGGTGGTGCTGGTGCAGGTGGAGAACGAGTACGGGAGTTACGGCAGCGACCTGGGCTATCTGCTGTGGCTGGCGGAGCTGTTGCGGGCGTGCGGGGTGAGCGTGCCGCTGTTCACCTCGGACGGTCCCGAGGACCACATGCTGACGGGTGGTTCGGTGCCGGGGGTGCTGGCCACGGCGAACTTCGGCTCGGGGGCGCGGGAGGGCTTCGCGACGCTGCGGCGCCACCAGCCCTCGGGGCCGCTGATGTGCATGGAGTTCTGGTGCGGCTGGTTCGACCACTGGGGCACGGAGCACGCGGTGCGGGACGCGGCGGACGCGGCGGCGGCGCTGCGGGAGATCCTGGAGTGCGGGGCGTCGGTCAATGTGTACATGGCGCACGGCGGGACCAACTTCGGCGGCTGGGCGGGGGCGAACCGGGCGGGTGAGCTGCACGACGGGCCGCTGCGGGCGACGGTGACCTCGTACGACTACGACGCGCCGGTGGACGAGGCGGGACGGCCGACGGAGAAGTTCTGGCGGTTCCGCGAGGTGCTGGCGGAGTACGCGGCGGGGCCGCTGCCCGAGGTGCCCGCGCCGCCGGCGCGGCTCGCGGCCCCGGTGCGGGGCGTCCTCGGCGAACGGGCGCCGCTCGACGAGGTCCTGGAGGTGCTCGGCGACGAGGAGACGCGGGCGCCGGTGCCGCCGTCCTTCGAGGAGCTGGGTGTGGACCGGGGCCTGGTCCGCTACCGGGTCGAGGTCCCGGGGCCGCGGCAGCCGTACGCGCTGGGCGTGACGGGGCTGCGGGACCGGGCGACGGTGTACGTGGACGGGGTCCTGGCGGGGGTCCTCGACGCCGAGGACGCGGCGCTGGCGGAGCCGGTCGCCGGGCCCGCCGTGGTGGACCTTTGGGTGGAGGCGCTGGGGCGGGTCAACTACGGGCCGCGGCTCGCGGAGCCGAAGGGGATCGCGGGTGGGGTGCGGCACGAGCGGCAGTACCTGCACGGCTTCCGGGCCCGGGGCCTGCGGCTGGACGCCTTCGAGGCGGCGGCGGTGGCGAAGGTGCCGTTCCGGGAGGTGACCGGGGAGGCCGCCGCGGCCGGGAGCGACGGCCCCGGTCTGCACCGGGCGGTGCTGGAGGTGACCGGGCCCGGGGATGCGGCGCTGTCCCTGCCGGGCGCGACCCGCGGGTTCGTCTGGGTCAACGGCTTCTGTCTGGGCCGGTACTGGAACGCCGGCCCGCAGGAGTCCCTGTTCGTGCCCGGCCCGGTGCTGCGCGAGGGCGCCAACGAGGTGTGGGTCCTGGAGCTGGCGGGCGGGGCCGGGGACGTACGGCTGGACTGACCGGACCGGGGGCATACGGGTGGGCCGACGGGACCGGGGACGTACCGGCCGGACCGACGGGACCGAGGTGTACGGGGACGGCCACCGTCTCCGTACACCTCGGCTTCCCTGCCGTCCGCGCTGCGGCGCGGCTACAGCGTGGCCGCGGCCGACTTGATCGCGGCGGCGAAGGTCGAGACCTCCGTGTAGACGCCGGGGTAGCCGGCCCGGGCACAGCCCTCGCCCCAGCTCACGATGCCGACCTGGATCCAGGCACCGGCGTTGTCCTTGCGGAACATCGGGCCGCCGGAGTCACCCTGGCAGGTGTCGACCCCGCCCTGGTCGTACCCGGCGCAGATCTCCTCGGCGGGGACGAGGGAGCTGCCGTACGAGGCCTGGCAGGAGGCGTCCGAGACGAACGGGACGTTCGCCTTGCGCAGGTAGCGCTGCTGCGCGCCGCCCTCACGGGTGCCGCCCCAGCCGGCCACGGTGAACGTGCCGCTGTTGTACGCGGTCGTCTCGGCGATCTTCAGGGTGGGGACCGAGGTGATCGGCGAGGCGAGCTTGATCAGGGCCCAGTCCTTGCCCGTGCCGTTGTAGCCGGGGGCCTGGAGGACCTTGGTGGACCTGACCTTGATCGCGCTGCTGCTCTGCAGGTCCACGACGCCGGCGGTGGCGGTGATGCTCGTGTTGTTGCCGGAGCCGCTCACGCAGTGGGCGGCGGTGAGGACGATCTGCGGGGTCAGCATCGAGCCGCCGCAGCCCATCGAGAGCCTGACCATCCAGGGGAACTCGCCCTGGGCGGCGCGCACGCCGCCGACGACGGGCGCCGGGGCGGCGGAGGCGGTGGTGGGCTGGAGGCTGACGGCGGCCAGGACGACGGCGCCGGCGGCGGCGAGTTTCTGGAGGGCGCTGACCAGGCGGTTCTTCTTCACGCGTGCTCCTTTTTCCATGGGGGGTTGAGCCCGACGGGAATGACATGCGCCCGTCAAGCCATGTCCGGATTATGGACAGCGCTCAACTGCCGCCACAAGAAAGCCTTTTCGGCCAGAACCGGTGAGGGGACCGTACAGTGGACGGGAGGGGGGATCCGGTATGCCGAACCGTCAGGGGGCCGACCGTGTCGGCCACGGCTTCCCGCACCGCGCGGCGGTCCGGGCGTCGCTCACCGCGCTCTACCGGCGCCTGTCCACCGACGGTGTGCACCGGTTTCCGGTGAGCGTGCCCGCCGCCGACATGGAGATCGGCGACGACGAGGACCTCCATCTGGGCACCCAGCGCGTGGCCCGCGCGCTGGTCCACCACCTCCGGCTCCCCGACGCCCGCATCGTGGCGAGTTTCCGCCCCATGGAGCACGCGGCCACCGTCGAGCTCGCCGCCGGGCCCGAGTACTTCGTCGAACTCAACGACCGCTTCAGGACCCGCCGCCGGGACATCGGCGCGGCCCTCGCCCACGAGATCACCCACGTCCTGCTGCACCGGCTCGGGCTCGGCTTCCCCGGCATCCGGGAGAACGAGATCCTCACCGACGTCGTGACCACCTACCTGGGCGCGGGCTGGCTGCTCCTCGACGCGTACCGCCAGGACGGGGTCGAGAGCCAGAGGCTCGGCTATCTGACCCCGGAGGAGTTCGGCTACGTCCTCGCCAAGCGGGCCGAGGTCTTCGGGGAGGACCCCTCGCCGTGGTTCACGAGCGCGGTGGCCTACGAGGCGTGGGTACGCGGCCGGGCCGAGGCGGCGCGGGAGCTGCGGCAGCCGCCGCTCGCCGGGGCGGGCTGGGCGGAGCGGCGGCGGTACGGCAGGGAGCGGCGCCGGGGCGGGGCCGCGGCGGGAGCCCCGTACGCCTTCGACGGCGGCGCCCCGGCGGCCGGCGTCTCCTTCGCCTGCCCGGTCTGCCTCCAGCGCCTGCGGGTCCCGGCGGGACGGAGTCTGCGGGCACGGTGCGGGGTGTGCGGCTCGGTCCTGGAGTGCGCGGCCTGACGCCCGTACGGGGAACGGATTTGCGCCAGGTGCGGACGGCGCGTCAGGGTCGGCGCATGAGTACGTTGTTCGACGCCATCCGGGCCGGTGACGAGGACGGGGCCGTACGGGCCCTGCGGAGCGGGGCGGACCCCGAGGGCCGGGAGGACGGGGAGACCGCGCTGTACCGCGCGGCCGTCGGCGACGAGCCCGGGATCGTCCGGGTGCTCCTCGCCGCCGGGGCCGATCCCGGGCGCCGCAGCGGCGAGGAGGACGGGGACCTGCCGCTGTGCGGGGCGGCCTGCGGCGGGCACGCCGAGGTCGTCCGGGCGCTGCTCGCGGCCGGCGCGGAGGCGGACCAGGAGGAGGAGTTCGGCTTCACGGCGCTCGCCTGGGCGCTCCGGCTCGGGCACGCCGAGACGGCGCGGGTGCTCCTGGAGCACGGGGCCGACCCGGACCGGCCGGGGCCCGACGGCTTCGTGCCGCTGGTCGCCGCCGCCCGGCGCGGCTCCGCCGCCTGTGTGCGGGCGCTCCTCGACCACGGGGCGGGGGCCCGGGAGGCCGCGCTGCGGGAGGCGCGGCGGTGGATCGGCGCGGACATCGCGGCCGAGCTGCGGCGGGGGCTCGTCGCGGGGAACGACGGCGGGCAGACGTACGAGGCGGTCGTCCGCCGGGTCCGGGAGGACGGCGGGGTGACGGTCGTCGTCGAGCTGCTGCGCGAGGACGGCGCGCCCACCCGCGGCGACGAGCGGCAGACCGGTCACGCGGCGATCGCCACGCTCCTGGAGGCGGCGATGGGGCTGCGCACCCCGCACGAGGAGCTCGCGGCGCGGGCGCTGCGCTGCGGGGACCCGGAGCTCGACGCCTGGACGACGGCGGTGGCCGAACTGGCCGGCCGGGCCGACGAGGAGACCTTCGTGACGGCGGCGGGCTGGTGCGCCTACCGCGACCCGCTGCGCCGGGCGCTCGGCGCGCGGGTGCTCGGCGCGCTGCCGGGCTTCGGGGCGAGCGCGCTGCCGGTGCTGCGGCGGCTGGCCTCGGAGGCCGTGGGCATGGAGGCCGTGCCCGCGGCGCGGGAGCCCCTGCTGTCGACGGTGCTCGCGCTCGGGGAGTGCGGGGACCCGGCGGCCGTGCCGGAGCTGCTCGCGGCGGCCGGGCACCCCGAGGCGGCGGTGCGGCGGGCGGTCGCGGGGGCGCTGGCCGGGCTCGTGCCGGCGGGGCACACCGAGGCCCTCGGGGTGCTCCTGGCGCTGAGCCGGGACGGCGACTCGCGGGTGCGGGACTGGGCGACGCTGGCCCTCGCCGAGCTGCCCGACGACTCCCCGCTCGTCCGGGAGGGGCTGGCGGAGCGGCTGGGCGACGACGATCCGGAGACGGCGGCGGAGGCGGCCCGGGGGCTGGCGATCCGTCAGGACCCGCGCGCCGTGGACGCGTTGGCGGCGGTACTGGCGGACGGCGACCCGGAGGGCGCGGCGCGCGAGACCGCCCTCGCCGCGCTCGAACACGTCCGGGACGCCCGGGTCAGGACCCGCCTGGAATGGACGGCTCCACGGCGCGGCTGAGCCCTCCCGGCGGACGCGCTCCCCCACGCGCGGTGCGTCCCGCGCGAGCAGGACCCTCCCGTACGGCCCCGGCGGCTGCTACCTTCCTCCCCAGTCGCCTAACAAACGTTTGGTGGGCCCGTCCGCCCGTCAGTCGTACGTCCGACAGTCCGTACGTCCATGAGGGAGTCCCGCCATGCCCCTGTCCCGACGCGCGCTGCTCACCACGACCGGCGCCGCCGCCCTGTTCGCGGCGCTGCCGACGAACGCCCAGGCCCACGCGCATCCGCGAGCGCCCCGGAACACCATCCGCCAGATCCCGCTCCAGGGCGCGGTCAACGTCCGTGATCTCGGCGGGTACGCCACCTACGACGGCGGCCGGGTCCGCCACGGGCTCGCCTACCGGGGCGACCACCTCGCGAAGCTCACCGACGCCGACCTCGCCACGCTCGCCGGGCTGGGTCTCGGCACGGTCGTCGACCTGCGGATCCCGCTGGAGGTCTCGTACGACGGCGCCGACCGCGTCCCGGCCGGTGCCGTCGCGGTCGCCCGGCCCATCACCGACAACGGTCTCTTCGGGCGGCTGACGGCCGCGATCGGCTCCCGCGACCCGGTGCGGCAGGAGGAGATGCTCGGCGGCGGCCGGGCCGCCGCCTTCATGAGCGAGGTGTACCGGACCTTCGTCACCGACCCCGCGAACCGGGCCGCCTTCGCGCAGACCCTGCGGGACCTCGCCGACCGCCGCCGGGGGCCGCTGCTCCTGCACTGCACCTCGGGCAAGGACCGCACCGGCTGGACCGGCTACCTCCTGCTCACCCTGCTGGGCGTGCCGACGGCGGCGGCCCGCGGCGACTACCTCGCCTCGAACACCATCCGCGCCGCCTACGACGCCAAGGTGCGCGAGGGGCTCCGGCAGGGCGGGTACATGCAGAACCCGGACCTGATCGTGCCGCTCCAGGAGGTGCGTCCGGAGTACCTCGACACCGCCCTCGACCAGGTCCGGGTCTCTTACGGAAGCCTGCTCCGTTACGTGTCCGTCGGCCTCGGCCTGGAGTTCCGCGACGTGCTGGCGCTACGGGAACGGCTCGTGCTCGACGCCTGACGCCCGCCGCGGGCGGCTCCGGCCCCGGCGGCGGCACCGCGCCCGGCACCCGCGCCGGAGCCGGAGCCCCGACCCGCGCCGGAGCCGCGCCCCGCACCGGAACCACGACCCGTGGACGTACCGGAGGCGGAGGCGCGCCCCGACCCGGCCGACGTGGCCGTGGCCGTGCCCGTACCGCCGCCGGCGGACGCGGGACGGCGGCGACGGCCGCGGCCGCCCCCGCTGCCGCCGGCTCCCGCCGGCTTGCGCGGCGGGGTCGGCTGCGGCGTCTCGATGACGACCGGGACGCCGGAGGGCTCGCGGGCGCCGGTGAGGTCGGTCAGGTGCTGGTCGCTGGACTTGACCTGCGCCGTGCGCGGGCTGATCCCGGCGTTCGACATCAGCCGGCCCATGTCCCGCTTCTGCTCCGGCAGGACCAGCGTGAAGACGCTGCCGGACTCGCCGGCGCGGGCGGTGCGGCCGCCGCGGTGCAGGTAGTCCTTGTGGTCCATCGGCGGGTCGACGTTGACGACCATGTCGAGGTCGTCGACGTGGATGCCGCGGGCCGCCACGTTCGTCGCGACGAGCGTGGTGACCTGGCCGGTCTTGAACTGGTCCAGGGTCCGGTTGCGCTGCGGCTGCGAACGGCCGCCGTGCAGGCCGGAGGCCCGCACACCGTTGGCGAGGAGCCGCTTGACCAGCCGGTCCACGGACCGCTTGGTGTCGAGGAAGAGGATCGTCCGGCCGTCGCGGGCCGCGATCTTCAGCGTGACGGCCTTCTTGTCGGTCTCGTCCATCACGTACAGGACGTGGTGCTCCATGGTCGTCACCGCGCCGGCCGAGGGGTCGACCGAGTGCACGACCGGGTCGTCCAGGAACATCTTGACGAGCTTGTCGATGTTCCGGTCGAGCGTCGCCGAGAAGAGCAGCCGCTGGCCGCCCGGCTCGACCTGCTTGAGCAGCTTGGTGACCTGCGGCAGGAAGCCCATGTCGGCCATCTGGTCGGCCTCGTCGAGGACCGTGATCGCCACCTGGTCGAGCCGGCAGTCGCCGCGGTCGATGAGGTCCATGAGGCGGCCGGGCGTGGCGATGAGGACCTCGGCGCCACGGCGCAGCGCGGAGGACTGCCGGGAGATCGACATGCCGCCGACGACCGTGGTGATCCGCAGGCGCAGGGAGCCGGCGTACGGGGTGAGGGCGTCGGTGACCTGCTGCGCGAGCTCACGGGTGGGCACCAGGACCAGCGCGAGGGGCGCGGTCGGCTCGGCGCGGCGGCCGGCGGTGCGGGCGAGGAGCGCGAGGCCGAAGGCGAGGGTCTTGCCGGAGCCGGTGCGGCCCCGGCCGAGGACGTCGCGCCCGGCGAGGGAGTTCGGCAGGGTCGCGGCCTGGATCGGGAACGGCTCCGTCACACCCTGCTCGCCCAGGATCCGCAGGAGGCCCTCGGGCATGTCCAGGTCGGCGAAGGAGGACACCGCGGGGAGCGCGGGCGTCACCGTCTCCGGCGGGGTGAACTCGCTCGGCGGCGGGGGCGCGGTGGGACGACGGCCACCGCGGGAGGCCTTCGGCTGTGACGTGGACTTCGCCTGGGCGGTGCGGGGGCCGCGCTTGTGGGGGCGTTCGGAGCGGGTCATGCGTGCCTTCCTGGCCGGTGCTCGCGGCACAGCCGGGGCCCGCACCTGCGCGATGCGGGCCCCGGCTGCTTGTCCCGGAACACGCGATACGCACTCCGGATGTCTCTACCGGAACAATAGTGCGCCTCAGGACCTTCCCGCCCCGCCCGACCGATGCCCGGACGGATCAGGCCAGGCCCGGACGCCCCGACGTGGGAGACCTCACAGCCGTCACGCCCGTACGGCGACTCCGTCCAGGACCATCGTCAGGTACTGGCGGGCGATCTCCTCGGGGCTGTGCTGTCCGCCGGGCCGGTACCAGGACGCGGCGACCCAGACCGTGTCGCGCACGAAGCGGTAGGTCAGCCGGACGTCGAGGTCGGCGCGGAACACGCCGGCCGCGACGCCCCGCTCCAGGGTGCCGAGCCAGGCCTTCTCGAACCTCTCCTGCGATTCCACGAGGTACTGGAAGCGGGGCAGGTCGGTGAGGTGCCGGGACTCCTTCTGGTAGATCGCGACGGCGGCGCGGTGCCGGTCGATCTCCCGGAAGGACTCGGTGACGAGGGCCTCGATGGTCTCGCGGGGGCCGAGCCCGGCGCCGAGGACGGCGTCGTACCCCTGCCACAGCTCGTTCAGGAAGCTGGAGAGGATCTCGTCGAGCATCGACTCCTTGGAGTCGAAGTGGTAGTAGAGGCTGCCGGCGAGCATGCCGGCGGCGTCCGCGATCTTGCGGACGGTGGTGGCGTTGTACCCCTGGGCGGCGAAGACCTCGGCCGCCGTGTCGAGGAGCTCACGACGCCGCTCGGGCCCGGCGCTCACCTGGGTCTTCTTCTTGCTGGCAGTGTTCGGCACCCGTCCATTCTGGACCCGGCGCGGTGCGCCGGGTGCCGTCACCGCTCAGGAGGCCGGCGTCAGGAGGCCGCGGCGCGCTCCGCCGCGCTGCGCTCGACGCAGAACTCGTTGCCCTCCGGGTCGGCGAGGGTCGCCCAGCCGGTGCCGTCGGCGTTCCGCCGGTCGTCGAGCAGCGTGGCGCCGAGGGAGAGCAGCCGCTCGATCTCCTCGTCGCGGGTGCGGTCCTGCGGCTGGAGGTCGAGGTGGACGCGGTTCTTGACCTCCTTGGCCTCGGGGACCTGGATGAAGAGGAGGTTCGCGCCGGGCGACTCTACGGTGGCCTCGGGGTCTCCGGGCAGGTCGTCGTCGGCGAGCTTCGCGTCCAGGGCGACGGCCCAGAAGCTCGCCAGGGAGTAGGCGTCGGCACAGTCGATGGTCACGTGGCGTACGAGAGAGGTCATGGCTTCATGATCCCCCGGGCGTCCGGGGTCGGGCCAACCGATATCCCCTGCACCCGTACGACGGTGGCGAGTTGTCGCCCCTCCCCCGCGGAGCCCGTGGCCGCCGCAGAGCTCGTGGCACCCGCAGAGCCCCGTGCGGCTCATGGCCCCGGGCGCGTCTCCTCAGGCCGACGGCCCCGGGCGTTCCTTCTGCATCCGTTCGAGGTCCGCGAGCATGGCCTCGGCCAGGTCGCGCTCGGCCGCGTAGTACCGCTCGGCCCAGGTCAGGGTGAGCCGGGGGTACGCCCACGCCTCGTCGGTCCCGGCGTCCGCGGCGTCGGCCTCGGCACGCAGCCGCATGGACTCCGCGTACTCCCGGTGTCCGGACAGGATCTCGCGCATCCGGTCGGTTTCGAGGAGGTGCCCCAGCCAGATCCGCAGCATCGGCCCGTGCTTGAGGACGGGCGGGTCGAGGGGGGCGCTGCGGGCCCAGGAGCGGACGGCGGCGAGGCCCTCGTCGGTGATGCGGTAGACGCGCTTGTCGCGCGTGCCGCTCTCCGGCGCGACCAGGCGGGAGACGGCGTAACCGGTCTTCTCCAGCCGTTTGAGCTCGCCGTAGATCTGGCTGAACGACGGGCTCCAGTAGAAGAGGCCGAGGGACCGGTCGGACCACTTCTTGACGTCGTACCCGGACAACTCCCTCCCGAAGGAGAGCAGTCCGAGGACGGCCCAGCTGGTCGCGGGAAGCTCCGGCACGGTCTCTTCGTCCACCACGGCGGGAAGTCTACGACTCTCTTCCCTCCTCTACCTATGCCTGCTAGAAGTATTTCGATTCGGCATAGCTCGATCAGGCACGACCGTCCAGATGAGGCACGACCGTCTTTCTTCCGGCCGCCGCCACGGGAGGAGCCCCCGGTGAAGTTCTCCATGATCTTCGAAGCGCAGCTCGTCGACCCCACCCCCGCCCGCGAACGCGCGGTCATCCACGACTGCGTCGAACAGGCCGTCCTCGCCGAGGAGATGGGCTTCGACCGCGTGTGGGCGGTCGAGCACCACTCCCTCACCCAAGTACGCCCACATGAGCGCGTCCGAGATCTTCCTGACCTGGGTCGCCGCCCGTACCCGGAGGATCCGCGTCGGGCACGGCGTGGTCACCATGCCCTTCGGCTACCAGCACCCGGTCCGGGTCGCCGAACGCGCCGCGATGCTCGACGTGCTCTCCGGCGGGCGCCTCGACGTCGGCGCCGGCCGGGGCGCGACCCGCCAGGAGATGCGGATGTTCGGGGTGGACCCCGCCGACACCCGGCCGCAGACGGAGGAGGCCCTGCGGATCTTCGCCGCGGCCTGGCGCGAGCCGGAGTTCGAGTGGCACGGCTCCCTCGACATCGGGCCCGGAGCGGTCCTCCCGCGTCCTGTGCAGCACCCGCACCCGCCGCTCTTCATGGCCTGCTCGCAGCACGACTCCCTGCGACAGGCGGCCGAACTCGGCATCGGGGCCCTGGTGATGGGCTTCGCGGGCGCCGAGGACGTGCGGGCCATGCGCGCGGTGTACGACGAGACCCTCGCGGCCCGGGACGGTTCGCGGTTCGTCTCCACCGAGGTCAACGACCACTTCTCGGCGCTCTGCCCGACGGTCGTCCTGGACGACGCCCAGCGCGCCCTGCGGCTCGGCACGCGCGGTCAGCGCTTCTTCGCCGAGTCGATCGCCCACTGGTACGGCGGCGCCCCCGCGCCCACCGGATACGCGGAGGACGAGGACCACACGGGCGCGCTGGCGGAGGAGCGCCGGAAGCTGGTGGCCCGGCTGCACGAGGCGGACGTCCCGGCGCGCCCGGTCGACACCGGCCCGTACAACACGGACCACGCCTACGGCGACGCCGCGACCGCGATCGCCTACGTGGAGCGGCTGCGCGAGATCGGCGTCGACGAGGTGATGTGCCTGATCCAGATGGGCACGGTGCCCCAGGAGGCCTGCCTGGAGACCATCCGCCAGTGGGGCACGAAGGTCATCCCGCACTTCCGCCCGCCGTCCGAGTGACCTGGGGCGTGTTGCGAAAGTAGCGCCACGGACACCACGAACACTGGGCAGCGCCCACCGACGCGCACCGCATCACCACGAGCAACCGTACGCGCCGTCGAACCCACGACGTGTCCCACGACGGACAGCTGAGGGCCTTTTACGGGAGCACCGCGGCGCCCACCCAGTCGTCCGGTCGGGGACATTCGGGGGGCGCCGCGCTCAGTTCCGCACGTCGTTGTACGGGACGTCCACAGGGTGATCCGGTGGGATCAGACCGTCAGCGAACGGTCCGTCGGACGGATCGGGGCCGGGAGCGAGCTCGCTCCGGTCAGGTAGCGGTCCACGCCGCGGGCGGCGGAGCGGCCCTCGGCGATGGCCCACACGATGAGGGACTGGCCGCGGCCGGCGTCACCGGCGACGTACACGCCATCGACGTTGGTGGCGAAGTCCGCGTCACGGGCGATGTTACCCCGCTCGTCGAGGTCCAGACCAAACTGCGCGACCAGGCCGTTCTCCACGTCCGTGCCGGTGAAGCCCATCGCGAGCGTGACCAGCTGGGCGGGGATCTTGCGCTCCGTGCCCGGCTTCTGGGTCAGCTTGCCCTCGACGAACTCGACCTCGACGAGGTGGAGGAACTGGACGTTGCCCTCCTCGTCGCCCTCGAAGTGGGTGGTGGAGACGGAGTAGACCCGCTCGCCGCCCTCCTCGTGCGCGGAGGTGACCTTGTACAGCATGGGGAAGGTCGGCCAGGGCTGGCCGGCGTTCCGGTCCTCGCCCGGCTTGGGCATGATCTCCAGCTGCGTGACCGAGGCCGCGCCCTGGCGGTGCGCCGTACCGACGCAGTCCGCGCCGGTGTCGCCGCCGCCGATGACGACGACGTGCTTGCCCTCGGCGGTGATCGGCGAGGCGACGAAGTCGCCCTCGACGACCTTGTTGGCCAGCGGCAGGTACTCCATGGCCTGGTGGATGCCGGCCAGCTCACGGCCCGGGACGGGCAGGTCGCGGGCGGTGGTGGCGCCGGCGGCGATGACCACCGCGTCGAACCGCTTGCGCAGGTCCGTCGCCGTCAGGTCACGGCCGATCTCGATGCCGGTGCGGAACTTGGTGCCCTCCGCGCGCATCTGCTCGATGCGGCGGTTGATGTGCCGCTTCTCCATCTTGAACTCGGGGATGCCGTAGCGCAGCAGGCCGCCGATGCGGTCGGCACGCTCGTACACGACCACGGTGTGGCCGGCCCGGGTCAGCTGCTGGGCGGCGGCGAGACCCGCCGGGCCCGAGCCGATGACGGCGGCGGTCTTGCCGGACAGGCGCTCGGGCACCTGCGGCTTGACGTCGTTGGCGTCCCAGGCCTTGTCGATGATGGAGACTTCGACGTTCTTGATCGTGACGGCCGGCTGGTTGATGCCGAGCACGCACGCCGACTCGCACGGAGCCGGGCACAGGCGGCCGGTGAACTCCGGGAAGTTGTTGGTGGCGTGCAGGCGCTCCTGCGCCGCCGACCAGTCCTCGCGGTAGGCGAAGTCGTTCCACTCGGGGATCAGGTTCCCGAGGGGGCAGCCGTTGTGGCAGAACGGGATGCCGCAGTCCATGCAGCGGCCCGCCTGCTTGCTGATGATCGGCAGCAGGGATCCGGGAACGTAGACCTCGTTCCAGTCCCTGACTCGCTCGCCCACCGGCCGGGTCTTGGCGACCTCGCGCCCGGTGGTCAGGAAGCCCTTGGGGTCAGCCATTGGTCGCCGCCTCCATCATCTTCTCGGTGGTCTCGGTCTCGGAGAGACCGGCGAGCTCAGCGGCGTCCTTGGCGGCGAGCACTGCCTTGTACGTGGTGGGGATGATCTTGCTGAACCGGGCCGCCGCGGCGTCCCAGTCGGCGAGGAGCTTCTCCGCGACCGTCGAGCCGGTCTCCTCCTGGTGGCGGCGCACGACGTCGTGCAGCCAGTCCTTGTCGGCGTCCGACAGGGTCTCGATCGCGCCCAGGTTGCCGGAGTTGACGTTGTCCCGGTCGAGGTCGACGACGTAGGCGACACCGCCCGACATGCCGGCCGCGAAGTTGCGTCCGGTCTCGCCGAGGACGACCGCCGTACCGCCGGTCATGTACTCGCAGCCGTGGTCGCCCACGCCCTCCGAGACGACCAGGGCACCGGAGTTGCGGACGCAGAAGCGCTCGCCGGTGCGGCCGCGCAGGAACAGCTCGCCGCCGGTCGCGCCGTAGCCGATGGTGTTGCCCGCGATGGTCGAGTACTCGGCCAGGTGGTCGGCGCCGCGGTCCGGGCGGACGACGACGCGGCCGCCGGAGAGGCCCTTGCCGACGTAGTCGTTGGCGTCGCCCTCCAGGCGGAGGGTGACACCGCTCGGCAGGAAGGCGCCGAAGGACTGGCCGGCGGAGCCGGTGAAGGTGATGTCGATGGTGTCGGCGGGCAGGCCCGCGCCACCGAACTTCTTCGTCACGTGGTGGCCGAGCATGGTGCCGACGGTCCGGTTGATGTTCCGGATGGCGACCTGGGCGCGGACCGGCTGGGCCTCCTCGGCGGAGGCGGCGTTCAGGGCCTCGGCGGCGAGCTGGATCAGCTCGTTGTCGAGGGCCTTCTCCAGACCGTGGTCCTGCTCGATCAGGGCGTGGCGGACCGCGCCCTCGGGCAGCTCCGGCACGTAGAAGAGCGGCTCCAGGTCGAGACCCTGCGCCTTCCAGTGGGTGACGGCGCGGCTGGTGTCGAGCAGCTCGGCGTGGCCGACGGCCTCCTCGATCGTGCGGAAGCCCAGCTCGGCGAGGAGCTCGCGGACCTCCTCGGCGATGAACTCGAAGAAGTTGACGACGTACTCGGCCTTGCCGGAGAACCGGTCGCGGAGCGCGGGGTTCTGGGTGGCGATGCCGACCGGGCAGGTGTCCAGGTGGCAGACGCGCATCATGACGCAGCCGGAGACGACGAGCGGCGCGGTCGCGAAACCGAACTCCTCGGCGCCGAGCAGGGCGGCGATGACGACGTCGCGGCCGGTCTTGAGCTGGCCGTCGGTCTGGACGACGATGCGGTCGCGCAGGCCGTTGAGCAGCAGGGTCTGCTGGGTCTCGGCGAGGCCGAGCTCCCAGGGGCCGCCCGCGTGCTTCAGCGAGGTCAGCGGGGAGGCGCCCGTTCCGCCGTCGTGGCCGGAGATCAGGACGACGTCCGCGTGGGCCTTGGAGACGCCGGCGGCGACCGTGCCGACGCCGACCTCGGAGACCAGCTTCACGTGGATGCGGGCGACCGGGTTGGCGTTCTTGAGGTCGTGGATCAGCTGAGCCAGGTCCTCGATGGAGTAGATGTCGTGGTGCGGCGGCGGCGAGATGAGGCCGACGCCGGGCGTCGAGTGACGCGTCTTGGCGACCCACGGGTAGACCTTGTGGCCGGGCAGCTGGCCGCCCTCGCCGGGCTTGGCGCCCTGGGCCATCTTGATCTGGATGTCGTCGGCGTTGACCAGGTACTCGCTGGTGACGCCGAAGCGGCCGGAGGCGACCTGCTTGATGGAGGAGCGGCGCGCCGGGTCGTACAGGCGCTCCGGGTCCTCGCCGCCCTCACCGGTGTTGGACTTGGCGCCCAGCTGGTTCATGGCGATGGCGAGGGTCTCGTGCGCCTCGCGGGAGATGGAGCCGTACGACATGGCGCCCGTCGAGAACCGCTTGACGATCTCGCCGACCGGCTCGACCTCGTCGATCGAGATGGCCTCGCGGTCCGAGGTGAAGCCGAAGAGGCCGCGGAGCGTCATGAGGCGCTCGGACTGCTCGTTCACCCGGTCCGTGTACTTCTTGAAGATGTCGTACCGCTTGTTGCGCGTGGCGTGCTGCAGGCGGAAGACGGTCTCCGGGTCGAACAGGTGCGGCTCGCCCTCGCGGCGCCACTGGTACTCGCCGCCGATCTCCAGGGCGCGGTGCGCCGAGGGGACGCCGGAGACGGGGTACGCCTTGGCGTGGCGGGCGGCGACCTCCTTGGCGACGACGTCGAGACCGGCGCCGCCGATCTTGGTGGCCGTGCCGTTGAAGTACGTGGCGACGAACTCGGCGTCGAGGCCGACGGCCTCGAAGACCTGGGCGCCGCGGTAGGAGGCGACCGTCGAGATGCCCATCTTGGACATGACCTTGAGGACGCCCTTGCCGAGGGCGTAGATCAGGTTCCGGATGGCCTGCTCGGGCTCGATGCCCTCGATGAAGGTGCCGGCGCGGACCAGGTCCTCGACGGACTCCATGGCGAGGTACGGGTTGACCGCCGCGGCGCCGTAGCCGATGAGCAGGGCGACGTGGTGGACCTCGCGGACGTCGCCGGCCTCGACCAGCAGACCCACCTTGGTGCGCTGCTTGGTGCGGATGAGGTGGTGGTGGACGGCCGCGGTGAGCAGCAGCGAGGGGATCGGCGCGTGCTCGGCGTCGGAGTGCCGGTCGGAGAGCACGATCAGGCGGGCGCCGCCCTCGATCGCGGTGTCGGCCTCGGCGCAGATCGCCTCGATGCGGGCGGCGAGGGCCTCGCCGCCGCCGGAGACCCGGTAGAGGCCGGAGAGGGTCGCGGCCTTCATGCCGGGCATGTCGCCGTCGGCGTTGATGTGGATGAGCTTGGCCAGCTCGTCGTTGTCGATCACCGGGAAGGGCAGGGTGACGCTGCGACACGAGGAGGAGGTGGGCTCCAGCAGGTTGCTGCCGGGGCCGAGCGAGGAGCGGAGGCTCGTCACGAGCTCCTCGCGGATGGCGTCCAGCGGCGGGTTGGTGACCTGCGCGAAGAGCTGGGTGAAGTAGTCGAAGAGCAGCCGCGGGCGGGCGGACAGGGCCGCGATCGGCGAGTCCGTGCCCATGGAGCCGAGCGGCTCGCCGGCCGTGTTGGCCATCGGGGCGAGGATGACGCGGAGCTCTTCCTCGGTGTAGCCGAAGGTCTGCTGGCGGCGGGTGACCGAGGCGTGGGTGTGCACGATGTGCTCGCGCTCGGGGAGGTCGGAGAGCTCGATCTCGCCGGTCTCCAGCCACTCCTCGTAGGGGTGCTCGGCGGCGAGGCCGGCCTTGATCTCGTCGTCCTCGATGATGCGGTGCTCGGCGGTGTCGACGAGGAACATCTTGCCGGGCTGGAGGCGACCCTTGCGGACGACCTTGGCGGGGTCGATGTCGAGGACGCCGACCTCGGAGGAGAGGACGACGAGGCCCTCGTCGGTGACCCAGTAGCGGCCGGGGCGCAGACCGTTGCGGTCGAGGACCGCGCCGACCTGGACGCCGTCGGTGAAGGTGACGCAGGCCGGGCCGTCCCAGGGCTCCATCATCGTGGAGTGGTACTGGTAGAAGGCGCGGCGGGCCGGGTCCATGGAGTCGTGGTTCTCCCACGCCTCGGGGACCATCATCAGCACCGCGTGGGGCAGCGAGCGGCCGCCGAGGTGGAGCAGCTCCAGGACCTCGTCGAAGGAGGCCGAGTCGGAGGCGTCCGGGGTGCAGATCGGGAAGATCCGGTCCAGCGAGCCCTCGCCGAAGACCTGGGAGTCGAGCTGGGCCTCGCGGGCGGTCATCCAGTTCCGGTTGCCCTTGACGGTGTTGATCTCACCGTTGTGGGCGACGAAGCGGTACGGGTGGGCCAGCGGCCAGCTCGGGAAGGTGTTGGTGGAGAACCGGGAGTGGACCAGGGCCACGGCGGAGGCGCAGCGGCGGTCCGACAGGTCCGGGAAGAAGGGCTCCAGCTGGCCGGTGGTCAGCATGCCCTTGTAGACGATGGTGCGGGCGGAGAGCGACGGGAAGTAGGTCGCGGCCTCGCGCTCGGCGCGCTTGCGCAGCACGAACGCCTTGCGGTCCAGCGCGATGCCCGTGTTCTCGCCGTCGGCGACGAAGACCTGGCGGAAGACCGGCATGGTGGAGCGGGCGGAGGCGCCGAGCAGCTCGGGGGCGACGGGGACCTCGCGCCAGCCGAGGACGGTGAGGCCCTCTTCGGCGGCGATCGTCTCGATCTTCGAGACGGTCTCGTCCGTGCCGTCCTCGGGGAGGAAGGCGATGCCGACGGCGTACGCGCCGGCCTCGGGGAGCTCGAATCCGGCGACCTCGCGCAGGAAGGCGTCCGGGACCTGGAAAAGGATGCCGGCGCCGTCTCCGGAGTCGGGCTCGGAGCCGGTGGCGCCGCGGTGCTCGAGGTTGCGCAGTACGGTCAGCGCCTGCTCGACCAGCGCGTGGCTGGCTACACCGGTGAGGGTGGCCACGAACCCGACACCGCAGGCGTCGTGTTCGTTACGGGGGTCGTACATCCCCTGCGGAGCGGGGCGACCGTCCATGGGCGACCAGGCGTCGGAACGCATCGGCTCTCCCGTCGTCGTCGTGGCATATGCAACTGCCGAGGGACGACGTTGGCCCTCCGCGAAATTTCGTGCAGGTTACATGATGGCTGGCTTCTCGCGAAGTGGATAGCTCGTTCCAGCATGCGGACACCACCGACACGCAGTGGTGGTGTGTTCTCACTTGTGGGGTGCGGGAACAGGGGCTGTCCCGCGGGGACGGGCCGGAGGAGCCGGAGCGATCTCCGGTCTGCCGGCGGTCCGTCGCTGGGCGGGCTTCATTGCCCGCCCGGGTGGGCCTCATTGCCCGACGACGCTCATGCCTCATTCCCGTTGGTCACGAGTTCGAAACCGCGGGGTAACCGGCTACTTATGTGGCGCCGTGCATAGTGTCTCATCGCGACGGTGGATCGAGCCAGGGATATACGTCACAGCCGATTCACGCCTTACGCCCCGAAAAGGTGCCCGGAAATGCCGGAAAGGCCCCTTGGAGGGGCCTCCCGGTCGTCTCTACGGGTACGGAATCCGTTCCGATATCCGGAGCCGCGACACCGCCGCTCCGGCCTTGCCCGCGCCAGGCTAGAGCGCCGCCCCGAAGAGCATCCCGAGCCCGTAGGTGACGGCGGCCGCGGCGCCGCCCAGGAGGAGCTGGCGCATCCCGCTGAAGAGCCAGCCGCGGGCGGTCACCCGGGCCACCAGCGCCCCGCAGGCGAAGAGGCCGAGGAGCGCGAGCAGCACGGCGGGCCAGAGCGCGGTCGCCCCGAGCAGGTAGGGCAGTACGGGGAGCAGGGCGCCGAGCGCGAAGGAGCCGAAGGACGAGACCGCGGCGACCATCGGCGACGGCAGGTCGTCCGGGTCGATGCCGAGCTCCTCGCGGGCGTGGATCTCCAGGGCCTGCTCGGGGTCCTTCGACAGCTGCATCGCGACCTCGCGGGCGAGCGCGGGCTCGACGCCCCGGGACACGTACAGCGCGGCGAGCTCCTCCATCTCGTCGATGGGGTGCTTGCGCAACTGGCGGCGCTCGACGTCCAGTTCCGCCTGGACCAGCTCGCGCTGCGAGGCCACGGAGGTGTACTCGCCGGCCGCCATGGAGAAGGCGCCGGCGGCGAGCCCCGCGACGCCGGTGATGACCACGGTCTGCGTGGACACCGCGCCGCCGGCGACGCCGGTCATCAGGGCGAGGTTGGAGACGAGGCCGTCCATCGCGCCGAACACCGCCGGGCGCAGCCAACCGCCGTTCACGTCACGGTGCGTGTGGTTGTCGCGGTGCGCCTCGTGCAGTGGTGCCTGAGCTTCGATGATGGACATGGCTCTCCCCTCGTTCCGGCGGGCCGGGTCGCACCCGCCGCCCCCAACACCTCGAAAATACGCGCGATGTAAGGGGTCCGCCAGCAAGGCAGGCCGTACTTACTAAGGCCTGCCTCACCGACAGTGACACTTTCTGGCGTGGCGTCAGCCGGGTGACAGAACCGTTTCTTCGGCGAGTTCACGGCCGGCGGTGGCACAGATCCAGGCATCGGGGCGCCGAACTGCGCGCCCCCACCGAGGAAGGGGCCGCGACAATGACGACCACGGCATGCGACACGCGTGAACGGGCGAGGGGGGCGCTCCTCGGCCTCGCCGTCGGCGACGCCCTGGGAGCCCCCGCGGAGAACATGCGGCCTTCGGAGATCCGCCGCCGATGGGGCCGTATCGAGGGCTTCGTGACGGACCGTCCGGCGGGCACCGACGACACCGAGTACGCGATCTTCTCCGCCCTGCTCCTCGCCCGCCACGGCTCGGCGCTCACCGTCCACCACGTCGAACGGGCCTGGCACCACTGGATCGCCGACCTCGACGAGGGCCCCTTCCGCGGCGCGGGCTTCTCCGAGCGCGGCACGCTGGAGAACCTCCGCCGGGGGCTCGCCGCGCCCATCTCCGCGCAGCACCGCCACGCCTGGAGCGACGGGCTCGCGATGCGCGCCGCGCCCTTCGGCGTCTTCGCCGCAGGCCGCCCCGCGGAGGCGGCGCGCCTGGTCGCGATCGACGGCAGCGTCAGCCACGAGGGAGAAGGCATCTACGGGGGCCAGGCCGTCGCGGCGGGCGTCGCGGCGGCGATGGGGGGCGCGGGCGTGACCTCGGTCATCGCGGCGGCGCTCTCCGTCGTCCCGATGGACTCCTGGACGGCCCGCTCCCTGCGCCGCGCGGTGGTCGCGGCCCAGCGCGTCCAGCCGGACCCGCTCACCCGCGAACGCCAGGTCCGCTCGGCGGTCGTCATCGGCGGCTACCCCTGGACGGACCTGGCCCCGGAGGCGGTGGGCCTGGCCTTCGGCGCCTTCGCGGCGGCCCGCGGCGACTTCCGCACGGCGGTCCTGACGGCGGTCAACATGGGCCGCGACGCCGACACGACGGCGGCGGTGGCGGGCGCCCTGGCCGGGGCGGCGGGCGGCCTGGACTCCATCCCGGAGGACTGGGCCACGGCGATCGCCCCGGTGACGGGCAGCTGCCTGCCCTCCATGCGCGGCTATCACATCCTGGACGTCGCAGACCTCCTGACCCCGGAGGGAGACTCCTGATGAGCGCGGACCTGACGACCACCCTCGCCACACCGGACCCGAACCCCCGCCCCACCGCGGGCGACCGTCTCACCGCTGCGGGCAGCCGTCCCGCCGCTCCGGGCGACCAGGCCGCCGCCCCGAGCGACCGCGCCACCGTGCCGGGCGACTGCCGCACCGTGGTGGGCGACCACCCCACCGCCGCGGGCGCCTCCCCCGCCGCTGTGGGCGGTCGTCCCGCAGGGCGTGGGGGTCCCCCCTCCGGGGGAGGGTGGGCGCAGCCCCCGATGCCGGGTTCCGGCCCCCTGCTCGGTGACCCGCAGAACCTCTCGGTGCACCTGGTGCCGGGCGCCGATCCGCCGGACCTCGCGGTGCCCCCGCCGCCGGGCGCCGAACCGCCGGACCTCGCCGCGCAGAACCGACCCCCGGTACGGGTCACCGGCACCTGGGGCGGCACCCACGGGGCCCCGCACGCCGAAGCCCCCCGCAGGCCGGGCCGCGACGCGGTCGAAGGGCTCCTCCTCGGCCTCGCCGCGGGCGACGCGGCAGGCTGGCCCGCCGCCCGCCACCGCGCCGCCCGCATGCCCGAGTGGACCCGCCGCCTCACCCGCGAACTCGACACCTTCGCCGAGCAGAACGCGACGACCACCCTCCCCGTCCCGATCGCCCTCAACCAGCCCCCCGAGCCCCTCCGTCTCGGCCCCTCCGACGACGCCGAGTGGGCGGCCTTCACCGCCGAGGCGGTGCTCGCCGCCGCCGGTCCCGTCTTCGCCGGCCTCTCCCCGGACCGCCGCCTCCGCGCCGCCGTCGACCTCGCCTGGAACGCCCTCGCCGGCCAGGTCGCGGCCGCCGCCGACCGCGCTCCCGAGGTCGAGTCCGCCGTCCTCCCCCTCCGGGCCCGGATCTCCGTCCGCGCCGGCCTCGGCAATCTCGCCACGGGCCTGCGCCCGCCCGCCACCGGCCACGACAACCCGCACTACTTCGACGACGCCGCCTGCGTCCGGGCCGCCGTCCTCGCCGTCGTCCACCCCGGCGACCCGCGCGCCGCCGCCGAACTCGCCGAGTTCGACGCCCGGTACACCCAGGACGGGGACGGCGTCCACGGCGCCCGCGCGACGGCCGCGGCCGTCGCCTCGGCCCTCGGCGGGGCGACGGTCGACGAGGCCGTCGGCGCGGCGCTCGCCGAACTCCCGCCCGCCACCGAGATCGGCCGCAACGCCCGGTACGCGGTGGAGCTGGCCCGGACCGCCGTCTCGGCCTTCGAACTGGTCCCGCTCCTGGAGCACCAGATCGTGGACCACGTCTACAGCTACGGGATCGCCGCCGCCGAGACCGTCCCGGTCGCCCTCGCCCTCGCGACCGCCGCCCGGGGCGAGATGACGGCCGCCGTGCCGGCCGCCGTCTGCCTCTCCCGGGTCGCGGACTCCGCCCCCGCCCTCGTCGGCGCCCTCACCGGCGCTCTGGGCGGCGGCCGTTCGGTGCCGGCGACCTGGCGCGAGGCCTGCCGGACGCTCGCGGGATGCGCGCTGCCGTGGCTCGCCGGGACGGATCTGGTCGAACTCGCCGGGCACCTGGGAGCCACGGAACCGGCCTCCCCAGGTGGACAATTCCGACATGACACCCACACTGGATGTGCCCACCCTGGATGACCGGATCACCGGAAGCCTCCTCGGGGCCGCCGTCGGCGACGCTCTCGGCGGCCCCGTCGAGGGCTACACCCCCCAGCAGATCCTGGAGCGCCACGGTGGCCGCGTCACCGGGATCGTCGGCCCCTGGAACGGCGAGGACTGGCGCACCGCCCGCCCCATCGCGCCGTACCACAAGGGCGACGGGCACGTCACCGACGACACCTTGATGACCCACGCCCTGATCCGGGTGTACGAGAAGGTCCGCGGCCACCTCGACGCGTACGCGGTCGCGGACTTCCTCGTCCCCGAACTCATGGGCTCCCCGGTCTGGATCCCGGAGCTGGAGGCCGAGGCCCTCCCCCTCCAGCGGATCTTCCTCGCCGAGAAGTGGCTCGTGGCCCGGCTGCACTACGGGCACGTGGATCCGCGCGAGGCCGGCGAGGGCAACATCGTCAACTGCGGCGCCGCGATGTACATGGCGCCGGTCGGACTCGTCAACGCCGCCCACCCCGCGGCCGCCTACGCCGAGGCCCTCGACGTCGCCGGCGCCCACCAGTCCTCGTACGGACGGGAGGCGGCCGGCGTGTTCGCGGCGGCCGTCGCCGCGGCCTGCGCGCCGGGCGCCACGCCCTCCTCGGTCGTCGACACGGTCCTCGCACTCGCCAAGGACGGCACCCGCTCGGCGATCGAGGCCGTCGCCGAAGTGGCCGTCCGGCACACGGACTTCGAGTCCGCCCTCGCCCCGCTCCGCGCGGCGGTGGCCCCCTTCGACACGGTCGGCCCCGACTACCGCTCCCCCTCCCTCGGCGCCCGCCGCCCCTCCCGGCTCCACGCGATCGAGGAGCTGCCCATCGCCCTGGGCATGCTGCTCGTCGGCGAGGGCGACTTCCGGCGTACGGTCCTCGGCGCCGTCAACTACGGCCGCGACTGCGACTCGATCGCCACGATGGCGGGGGCGATCACCGGCGCGCTGCACGGCGAGGCCGCCGTGCCGGTCGACTGGGCGAAGCGCGTCGCGGAGGCGAGCCGGCTCGACCTGCACGCCCCGGCGGCCGCGCTGGCCCGGGTGGCCCGCGAGGTCTTCGCCCGGGACGTGGAGCTCCGCCGGGCGCACGAGTCGGCGTTCGCGACACTGACGGGCGCGGACCGGTGAACCTCCGGGTGACCTGGGTGCAGCCGGAGGACCTGGTGGGCCACGAGCTCCGCCAGGCCGCGGAGGACGGCCGCGACGCCCGCGCCCTGGCGTCCCGCTGGTACGGGGCGGGTGGCCCGACCGCCCCGGCCACGGCGGGCGCGTCCGACCGTCCCCGCCCGGACCTCCGCCCCCTCGCGGAGGAACTCCTGGACGCCCTGGCGGCCCTCCCCTCCCCCCTGTCGGGCGACGAGCCGACCTCCCTCCCCGAGATCCGGGCCGCGGCCCCGCACCCTCCCCCGCCCGCCCGACGCCCCTCGCCGGGCCCGGGCTCCGGCGCCCTCCTCGACCGCCTGCACGCCGCCTGGCTCGGGCGGGCCGCCGGGTGCCTGCTCGGCAAGCCCGTCGAGAAGCTGCCCCTCACCGCCATCCGCGCCCTCGCCCGCGCCACCGGCAACTGGCCCCTCTCCACCTGGTTCACCGCCCGCGGCGTACCGCCCGAGCTGCTCGCCGCGCATCCCTGGAACCGCCGCTCCGCCGCCACCTCCCTCGCCGAGAACATCGACGGGATGCCCGAGGACGACGACCTCAACTACCCCCTCCTCAACCTGCTGCTCCTCCAGCGGTACGGCCGGGGCTTCACCACCGCCGACGTCGCCCGCCTCTGGCTCGACGAACTCCCCGCCGGCCGCACCTTCACGGCCGAGCGCCTCGCCTACCGCAACCTTCTCGACGGCGTCGAACCCCCGCTCACCGCCGTCCGCCGCAACCCCTTCCGCGAGTGGATCGGCGCCCAGATCCGGGCGGACGTCCACGGCTGGACCCACCCGGGCGACCCGGTCGCCGCCGCCGCGCAGGCCTACCGGGACGCGGCCCTCACCCACACCGCGAACGGCGTCTACGGGGCCATGTTCGTCGCCGCGACCCTCGCCACCGCCGCGACCGGCACCGCCGACGTGCACCGCTCGCTCGCCGCCGGACTCGCCGTCGTCCCGCCCCGCTCCCGCCTCGCCGGGGCCGTCCGCCTGGGCGTCGCGTCCGCCCGCGAGGAACGCGACTTCGACACCGTCGTCGACCGCCTGCACACCGAGCTCGGCGGGTACCACTGGGTCCATGCCGTCCCCAACGCCGCGCTCCTCGCCGCCGCCCTCACCCACGGCGACGGCGACTTCTCCCGCTCCGTCTGCGCGGCGGTCTCCGGCGGCTGGGACACCGATTCCAACGGCGCCACCGCCGGTTCGGTCGCCGGGCTGCTCGCCGGGCACCCCGACCGGCTGCCCGAGCGGTGGACCGCCCCCCTCAAGAACCGGCTCGCGACCTCGGTCCCGTCCTTCGACGGCATCGGCTTCGACACCCTGGCCGAACTGACACACCTGGAGGCAGTACGCCCATGACCAGCATCGTCGTACTCGGCAGCACGAACATGGACCTCGTCGCCTACGTACCGCGGGCCCCCGCCCGCGGCGAGACGGTCACGGGCCGCGCCTTCCGCACGGTCCCCGGCGGCAAGGGCGCCAACCAGGCCGTCGCCGCCGCCCGCGCCGGCGCCGAGGTGGCGATGATCGGCGCGGTCGGCGCGGACGACTTCGGCACCCGCCTCCGGGCCAACCTGGAGCACTGCGCCGTCGACACCGACCTCCTGCGCACCGCCGAGGGCCCCTCCGGCACCGCCCACATCGTCGTCGACGACGAGGGCGGCAACGCGATCGTCGTCGTCCCCGGCGCCAACGCCACCGTCACCTCCCTCAGCCACGGCGACGAGGCCCTCATCGGCACCGCCGACGCCCTGCTCCTCCAGCTCGAACTGCCCCTCTCCGTCGTCACGGAGGGCGCCGCGTACGCCCGCCGCCTCGGCGTCCGCACCGTCCTCACGCCCGCTCCCGCCCAGCGGCTCCCTCCCGAACTCCTCGCCGCCACCGACCTGCTGGTCCCGAACGAGCACGAGGCCGCCGCGCTCACCGGGCACACCGACCCGCGCGCCGCCGCCCAGGCCCTGCTGCGGGACGTCCCCGCGGTCGTCGTCACCCTGGGCTCGGCCGGCAGCCTCTACGCGGCGCGCGGCGCCGAGCCGGTCGCCGTGCCCGCCCCCCGCGTCAGGGCCGTGGACACCACCGCGGCCGGCGACACCTTCGTCGGCGCGCTCGCGGTCGCCCTCGGCGAGGGCCGGCCCGTCCCGGAGGCGCTGGCCTGGGCGCAGGCCGCGGCCGCGCTCTCCGTCCAGCGCGAGGGCGCGTCGACCTCGATGCCGTACCGGACCGAGATCGAGGCGGCCTTCGGCTCCCTCGGCGACCTGGAGGCCGATCCCGTATGACCACCACGCAGCACGCCCCCACGACACCCGATCCTGCCGCGCCGCCCCTCCGCGGGCTGCGGGTCCTGGACCTCGCGACCCTCTTCGCCGGCCCGCTCGCCGCCACGATGCTCGGCGACTTCGGCGCCGACGTCGTCAAGGTCGAGCACCCCCGCAAGCCCGACCCGTCCCGCGGCCACGGCCCCGCCAAGGACGGCGTCGGCCTGTGGTGGAAGGTCCTCGGCCGGAACAAGCGGACGATCACCCTCGATCTCTCCACCCCGGGCGGCCGCGACACGCTCCTCGGACTCGCCGCCGAGGCCGACGTCATCGTGGAGAACTTCCGGCCCGGCACCCTGGAACGCTGGGGTCTGGGGTGGGAGGAGCTCTCCACCGTCAACCCGCGTCTCGTCCTCACCCGCGTCACCGGCTTCGGCCAGTTCGGCCCGTACGCCCACCGCCCCGGCTTCGGCACCCTCGCCGAGGCGATGAGCGGCTTCGCCGCCATCACCGGCGAGCCCGACGGCCCGCCCACCCTGCCCCCCTTCGGCCTGGCCGACTCGATCGCCGCCCTCGCCACCGCATACGCGGTGATGACCGCGCTCACCGCCAGGACCACGACCGGCCGCGGCCAGGTCGTCGACATGGCGATCATCGAACCGATGCTCTCCGTCATCGGACCCCACCCCCTCTGGTACGACCAGCTCGGCTACGTCCAGCCCCGCACCGGCAACCGCTCCCGCAACAACGCCCCACGCAACACCTACCGGACCGCCGACGGCTCCTGGGTCGCCGTCTCGACCTCCGCCCAGTCGATCGCCGAGCGCGTGCTGCGCCTCGTCGGCCGCCCGGAGCTGATCGACGAGCCGTGGTTCGCCGACGGCACGGGCCGCGCCGCGCACGCGGAGGTCCTCGACGAGGCGGTCGGCAGCTGGATCGCGCGCCACACCCGCGACGAGGCCATGGCCGCCTTCGAGAAGGCCGAGGCCGCCATCGCCCCGGTCTACGACGTCCGGGACGTCCTCGACGACCCGCAGTTCCAGGCGCTCGGCACCGTCACCGAGGTGCAGGACCCGGAACTCGGCCCGCTCAGGATGCAGAACGTGCTCTTCCGGCTGTCCGAGACGCCCGGCGCGATCCGCTGGCCCGGCCGCCCGCACGGCGCCGACACCGACGACGTCCTCACCGAGCTCGGCCTCACCCCCGCCGAGATCGCCGCCCTCCGCGCCCGGGGAGCGGTATGAGCGATACGAGCGGTACCGGCGGCGCCGGGCGCCCGCGCACCCCCCTCACCTGGCTGTACGCACCGGGCGACCGCCCCGAGGTCGTCCGCAAGGCCCTGGCCTCCGGCGCCGACGTCGTGATCGTCGACCTGGAGGACGCGGTCGCCCCGCACCGCAAGGCGTACGCCCTGGACGCCACGGTCGATCTGCTCGCCGACGCCCACCCCGTACCGGTGCACGTCCGCGTCCACTCCCCGCACGACATTCCCACCCTGGCCCCCCTCCCCGGCCTCTGCGGTCTCCGTGTACCCAAGGTGACACACGCCACTGACATCCACCGGATCGCCGGCCTCGCCCCCGGTCTCCCCCTCTACCCGCTCCTGGAGAACGCCCTCGCCGTGGAGCACGCCTACGCCATCGCCACCGCCCACCCCGCCGTGCGCGGCATCGCGCTCGGCGAGGCCGATCTCCGCGCCGACCTGGGAGTACGCGAGGACAGCGGCCTCGACTGGCCCCGCGGACGCCTGGTGGTGGCGGCCCGCGCGGCGGCCCTGCCGCCCCCCGCCCAGTCGGTCCACCCCGACATCGGCGACCTGGACGCGCTGGCCGCCGGCTGCGCCCGGGGCCGGGCGATGGGCTTCCTCGGCCGGGCGGCGATCCATCCACGCCAGCTCCCCGTCATCGAGCGGGCCTACCTGCCCACCCCGGAGGAGGTCGACGCGGCACGGGAGGTGGTCGCGGCGGCCGGGACGGACCGGGGCGCCCTGGCCCTCGCCGACGGCCGCTTCGTCGACGCGGCGGTCGTCGAGGGCGCCCACCGGGTGCTGGCCCTCGCCTCCCGCACGGCCTGACCTCCGTACCCCCGTACGCGAAAGGGCCGCCGGAACCTCTCGGTCCCGGCGGCCCTGTGACGGCAGGGGGTCAGCCCTTGGCGGCCGATCCGGCGCCGTTGCCGGCGCCGTGGTCCACGTCCTCGTCGGAGTGCGGGACCGCGTCGGAGACGGCGTCCTCGGGCGCGTCGGACCGAAGATCCAGGTCGGCGTCGCCATCGGCGTCGCCGTCGACACCCTCCGCGCTCTCCCCGGACTTCTCCGCCTTCTCGGCCTTGTCCGCCTTCTCGGCCCTGGGCTCCACGATCTCCTCGCGTCCCGGCCGGATCCGCGCCGAGACCACCATGTAGGTCACCGCGAGCACGAAGACGACGATGGCCGTCCAGACGTTCAGCCGGAGGCCGAGCACGTGGTGCGCCTCGTCGACGCGCATGTACTCGATCCAGCCGCGACCCGCGCAGTACGCGGCGACGTACAGCGCGAAGGCGCGCCCGTGGCCGAGCTTGAAGCGGCGGTCGGCCCAGACGACGAGGACGGCGACACCGACGCACCAGAGCGACTCGTAGAGGAAGGTCGGGTGGTACAGCCCGGCCTCGCGGTTCGCGCTCTCGGTGATCTTCAGCGCCCAGGGCAGGTCGGTCGGCCTGCCGTAGAGCTCCTGGTTGAACCAGTTGCCCCAGCGGCCGATGGCCTGGGCGAGGGCGATGCCGGGGGCGATGGCGTCGGCGTACGCCGGGAGCGGGATGCCCCGGCGGCGGCAGCCGATCCAGGCACCCACCGCGCCGAGCGCGATGGCACCCCAGATACCGAGGCCGCCCTCCCAGATCTTGAAGGCGTCGACCCAGTTCTCACCCTCGCTGAAGTACAGCTGGTAGTCGGTGATCACGTGGTACAGGCGCCCGCCGACGAGGCCGAAGGGCACCGCCCAGACGGCGATGTCGGCCACGGTGCCGGCGGTGCCGCCCCGGGCGATCCAGCGCTTGTTGCCGTACCAGACGGCGACGAAGACACCGATGATGATGCAGAAGGCATAGCCGCGCAGCGGGATCGGTCCGAGGTTGATCACGCCGGTCGACGGGCTGGGAATGTAGGCAAGGTCCATGGCAGGACCGACGCTACCTTGCCGGGCGGGCGCGACGGCAGCCCACCCGGCAACGTATGGGTAACTAACCCGCCGGAGAGGTCGACGGAGCCGCGGGGACGGGGGCGGAGGCCGTGCCCGGCTTCTTGCCCTTGTTGGCCTCGGCGACCCACTTCTTCAGGTTCTCCGGGGAGATCTGCTCGTTCCCCTTCGTCGGGAAGATCGATTCGCCGTTGAGGAGGACGGACGGAGTGCCGCGGAAGCCGCCGCTCTGGAAGGCCTCGTTGGACTTCGCCACCCAGCCGTCGTGCGTGCCGTCCTCGACACAGCTGCGGAAGGCGGGCGTGTCGAGACCGGGCACCTTCGCCGCCAGTTCGATCAGCTTGGCGTTGTTCCCGAAGGCGTCGTCCGTCTCCGGCGGCTGGTTGATGTAGAGCGTGTCGTGGTAAGCGGTGAACTTCCCGGCGTCCTGGGCGCACGCGGCCGCGTTCGCCGCGCGGAGCGAGCCGCTGCCGCCCATGTTCCCGTCGATGAGGGTGGCGAGGTGGTACTCGGCCTTGAGCGCGCCGGCGGCCTCCAGCTCGTGGATGGTGTCCCGCATGACGTTCTCGAACTGGGCGCACGCGGGGCAGCGGAAGTCCTCCCAGATCGCCAGCGTCGACGGTGCGTCCGTCTTGCCCGTGGGGATGGCGGGCTTGTCGCCCTCGACGGACCCCGCCGGGGCCACGACCGGTCCCGCCTTGTCCGATCCGCCGTCGTCCCCGCTGTTGGCGGCGATCACCCCGACGACCGCGGCCAGGCCGAGGACGCCGACGACCGCCGTCGACACGATGAGGACGCGCCGCTGCTTCTCGCGGGCCTTGTCGCGCTCGCGCTGCTGCTGGAGGCGCTCCCGCGCGCTCCGGTTACCGTCACCACGGTTCTTCTCGCTCACGCCCACAGCAACGAACCGGGGAGGCAGGTACGCGCCTCCCCGGTCCCAGATCCACCCAGATGGGTTACGAAACGCGACGCACGCCGGCCGCGAGTTCGCCCGCCAGTTCCCTTACGGCGGCGAGCCCGGCGGCCTCGTCGCCGTCGGCGTCGAGGATCCGCTGGACGAACGCGGAGCCGACGATGACGCCGTCGGCGAAGGCGGCGACCTCCTTGGCCTGTACGGCGTTGGAGACGCCGAGCCCGACGCACACCGGCAGTCCGGAGGTGGCGCGGGTGCGGCGGACGAGGTCGGCGGCCTGCTCGCCGACCGACTCGCGGGTGCCGGTGACACCCATGAGCGAGGCGGCGTAGACGAAGCCGGAGCCGGCCGCCGTGATGGTGGCGAGGCGCTCGTCCTTGCTGCTGGGCGCGACGACGAAGACGGTGGCGAGACCGTGCTTGTCGGCGTGCTCGCGCCAGACGGCGGACTCCTGGACCGGCAGGTCGGGCAGGATGCAGCCCGCGCCGCCGGCCGCGGCGAGCTCCTCGGTGAAGCGCTCGATGCCGTACCGGTCGATCGGGTTCCAGTACGTCATGACGAGGACGGGCTTGCCGGTGGCCGCGTGGGCCTCCTTGACCGTCCGCATCACGTCGGCGATCTTGACGCCGCCGCGCAGGGCGATGTCGTCGGCGGTCTGGATGACGGGCCCGTCGAGGACCGGGTCGCTGTGCGGAAGCCCGACCTCGACGACATCGGCGCCGCCGTCGAAGACGGCCTTGATCGCCGCGATGCCGCCGTCGACGGTCGGGAAGCCGGCCGGCAGGTACGCGATGAGCGCGGCCCTGTTCTCCGCCTTGGCCTTGGCGAGGGTCTCGCTCAGCAGCTGGATGTTCCCACTCACTTCGCGTCCCTCTCGATCTCCGCGGTGTCGTCGGCTCCGGCGTCCGCGGCGACCTCGGTGTCGGTCTCGTACAGGCCGAAGTAGCGGGCGGCCGTGTCCATGTCCTTGTCGCCGCGCCCGGAGAGGTTGACCAGGAGCAGCGCGTCCTTGCCGAGCTCCTTGCCCACCTCCAGGGCGCCCGCGAGGGCGTGCGCCGACTCGATGGCCGGGATGATGCCCTCGGTGCGGGAGAGCAGGCGCAGGGCCTGCATGGCGGCGTCGTCGGTGACGGCGCGGTACTCGCCGCGGCCGCTGTCCTTGAGGTACGCGTGCTCGGGGCCGATGCCCGGGTAGTCGAGGCCGGCCGAGATCGAGTACGGCTCGGTGATCTGGCCCTCCTCGTCCTGGAGGACGTACGAGCGCGAACCGTGCAAAATGCCGGGCTCGCCGGCCGTCAGGGTGGCCGCGTGCTCGCCGGTCTCGACGCCGTGACCGGCCGGCTCGCAGCCGATCAGGCGGACGCCCGCGTCCGGGACGAAGGCGTGGAAGAGGCCGATGGCGTTGGAGCCGCCGCCGACGCAGGCGATCGCCGCGTCGGGGAGGCGGCCGGCGCGCTCCAGGATCTGGCGCCGGGCCTCGACGCCGATGACCCGGTGGAAGTCGCGGACCATCGCGGGGAAGGGGTGCGGGCCGGCGACGGTGCCGAACAGGTAGTGCGTCCGGTCGACGTTGGCGACCCAGTCGCGGAAGGCCTCGTTGATGGCGTCCTTGAGCGTGCGGCTGCCGGACTTCACGGCGACGACCTCGGCGCCGAGCATCCGCATCCGGGCCACGTTGAGGGCCTGGCGCTGGGTGTCGATCTCGCCCATGTAGATGGTGCAGTCGAGGCCGAAGAGGGCGCAGGCGGTGGCGGTGGCGACGCCGTGCTGACCGGCGCCGGTCTCGGCGATGACCCGCGTCTTGCCCATGCGCTTGGTCAGCAGGGCCTGGCCGAGGACGTTGTTGATCTTGTGCGAGCCGGTGTGGTTGAGGTCCTCGCGCTTGAGGAAGATCCGGGCACCGCCGGCGTGCTCGGCGAACCGGGGGACCTCGGTGAGGGCGCTCGGGCGGCCGGTGTAGTTGACCATGAGGTCGTTGAGCTCGCGGGCGAACTCGGGGTCGGACTTGGCCTTGTCGTACTCGACGGCGACCTCGTCGACGGCGGCGACGAGGGCCTCCGGGATGAACTTGCCGCCGTAGGCACCGAAGTAGCCCTCGGCGGTCGGAACCTGACCCTCCGGGTCCGGAATGAAGAACTCGCTGGACATGCGGATGCTCCTCGCGGGGCGGGTGCCCCGGGATACGTGTGGTTGATGGTCACGGTATGCGCGCGAGCCCTTCCCGTACGCCAACGCCATGGCCGATACGCCGCCCGTTGCGGGCGCCGCCCGCGTGCGGGGTGCGCCCGCTTGCGGGGTGCCCCACCCGTCGCGGGGGTGCCGCCTGAGCGATGCCCCACCCGTTGCGGGGGTGCCGCCTGAGCGGTGCCCCGCCCGTTGTGGGCAGTGTTCCGCTGGGCTGGGGTCCCCCCTCTGGGGAAGGGTCGGCACAACGGGACGGCGCCGCCCCTTGCCGGGCCTAGGCTTCCGCGCCTGAACCCGCACCTGGTGCGCGGCTCGCTGGTGGTGCGGGCCGGTACAGGGGGCGGAGGCGCCCGCGAAGGGCGCCGTCCCGTGTGCCCACCCTCCCCCAGAGGGGGACCCCCAGCCCAGCGGGACGATTGCCCACACGGGGGTGGGCACCGACCTGCAGGAGTGCGGCCCACACGGGGGTGGGCAGCGGCGCGAGCGATGCGACCACACGGAGGCGGCAGCGGCGCAGGCGGCGCGACCACGCGGAGGCGGCAACGACGCGAGCGGCGCGACCACGCGGAGGTGGCGGCGGCGCAGGCGGCGTGGCCACCGGGGTGGGCACGGGCGGGGTGGGCCTGTACGGACGGGCGGAAGCTCGGACCGGGCTCGGGCCCAGTGCAGCGCGGGCTCGCTCGGTGTCGGCTATGCGTCGTACGTGAAGGTGCGCGCGAGGCGCGGGCGCCATCGCATGCCGTTGACCTGGCCCGGCTCGTCGCCGATCACGTACCGGACCCGGCGGCCGTGGACACGGCGGGCGGGCGCGCGGCAACCACGCGGTCGGCAGCCCCTGGCCAGCGGGGCGTGCTTGGAGACGGGGGCGGCGGCCGTACGGAGACGGCCACGGCGTCCCGAGGCGTCCGCGGGCACGACCGGCCCGCCCGGGGCGGAGCCCAGGGCGGTCGGCGTGGCGCGGACGAGGGTCATGGCGGTGTCAGCTCCGGCCGTGGCGCAGCGCCGGGTGGGCGCCGGCGGCGACCAGGTCGGCGACGGCCCCCTTCGGGTCGCGGCCGGTGACGAGGGACTCGCCGACCAGGACCGCGTCGGCGCCGGCGTTGGCGTACGCGATCAGGTCGTGCGGGCCGCGGACACCGGACTCGGCGATCTTGACGATGTGCGCGGGGATCTCGGGGGCGACGCGCTCGAAGGTGGAGCGGTCGACCTTGAGGGTCTTGAGGTTCCGCGCGTTGACGCCGATGATCCGGGCGCCCGCGTCGACGGCGCGCTCGACCTCCTCCTCGTCGTGGACCTCGACCAGCGGGGTCAGCCCGATGGACTCGGCACGCTCGATGAGGGAGACCAGCGCCTCCTGCTCCAGGGCGGCGACGATGAGGAGCGCGAGATCCGCTCCGTACGCCCGGGCCTCCCAGAGCTGGTACGCGGTGACGATGAAGTCCTTGCGCAGGACGGGGATGTCGACCCGGGCGCGCACGGCCTCCAGGTCGGCGAGGGAGCCGCCGAAGCGGCGCTCCTCCGTGAGGACGGAGATGACGGCCGCGCCGCCCGCCTCGTAGTCCGCGGCGAGTCCGGCCGGATCGGCGATCGCGGCGAGCGCACCCTTGGACGGGCTGGAGCGCTTGACCTCGCAGATCACCTTGACGCCGTCGCCACGCAGTGCGGCGACGCCGTCCTTGGCCTGCGGCGCCTTGGCGGCGCGCTCCTTGAGCTCGTCGAGGGTGACCCGCGCCTGCCGCTCTGCGAGGTCGGCGCGTACGCCTTCGATGATCTCGTCGAGCACACTCACGCGAGGGGCCCCCTTCCGGGACGGTGATGGTGATGATGAACCAGGTTCAGCCACATCGATCCTATCCGCAGGACGGCCCCGGACTCGCATCGGCCGGAGTCGCGTCCCACCTGCTGGGACTCCCGAAGGGGTCCGGCCGGGAGCGCGCGGGCCCTCACGGGGCCAGCGCAGAGCCGAAGGGAAGGTTCCGGACCAGGGTGAAGAGAGCGAGTACGGCCCCGATCCCCCACCACCAGACCGGGGAGATCGCGAGGCGCATCGGCACCCCGCGGGCGGTGCGAACCAGCCACAGGACCATGACGACGGCGAAGACGCCGTAACCGACGACGGCGAGGGCGTTCGCGCCCAGGGCGGCCGGGAGGTCGCCGTGGACGAAGGCGTGGGCGCTGCGGAGTCCGCCGCACCCGGGGCACAGGACACCGGCGAAGCGGAGCATGGGGCAGACGGGGTAGTGCCCGGGCTCGTTGGGGTCGACGGTCCCGACGTAGGCGAAGGCGGCGGCGACCCCTGCGAGGGTCACGACGGGCGCGAGCAGCCGCCGGACGAGGGGCCGCGGTGGAGCGGGCGGCGCGGAGAACGCCTGGCCTGACGGAAAGGTCCCCGCGGGGCCGGAGGACACCTGGCCGGCCTGAAGCGACGCCTGGCCGGCCGGAAAGGCCGCGGGCCCGGACCCCGCCCGGCCCGTCTGGCCCGCCTGGCCCGCCCGGCCCGTCTGGCCCGCCTGGCCGGTCGGGAACTCCACCGGGCCCGTGGGCGTGGTCGGGCCCGGAGTGGTCGGGTGGGTGGATTCACCCGGTCGGGGCAGAGGTGCGTCGGTCTCGGCTTCGGCCGTCGGCTGCGGGTCCACCCGGTGATTCTCGCCCCTGACGCGCGAGAGCGCAGCCCGGCACCGCCGGACTGCGCTCTCGGGTGCTGCGTGTCGCGTCAGGCGCGGGCCCGCGCGGTCGCGGTCGCGGCCTCGCGGGCGGCGGCGACGGCCGCCGACTCCTTCGGCATGCCGAGGCCCGCCGCCTTCATCGCGCCGCCGACGATGCCGCCGAGGACGATGACACCCACGCCCGCCCAGAATCCGGGCTGGTTGGCGGCCACCATGAAGACGCCGGCGATGCAGAAGCCGATGAAGGAGATGATGACACCGGTCCAGGCGGCCGGGGTGTGTCCGTGGGCGCTGCCCGCCATGAGTTGCTCCTCGTTGCAGTTGCTCGATGGTGAGGTCTCGCGTGCGCGGACACTCGGTGTCCATTGTCCCGCACGCGGGCGCGCGAGGATGAATCGGGGGTGCCCGGACGATCACGCGTCGCGTCGCGCCCCTCCGAAGGGCCCCTCCGGCCGGTCACTCGCCCCGGGTGGGGTCCTCGCCGCGGTCCAGGGCCTTCCACAGGTCCTCGGGCCGGTCGGGGTCGACGGCGGGGGCCTTCCGCGCGGTGCGCGGGGCCCCGGAGCGCTCGTAGCGGCCGCCCATCGCGGGCCAGGTCTTGCCGAAGCGCAGCGCGAAGAGGCCGGCGAGCAGGATGAGGACGGCGCCGGCGGCCGTGACGTACGGCCAGGCGGTGTGGGTCAGGCCGGCCACGGCGGCGGCCGTGTCGCCGCTGATCCGGGCGGCCTCGGCGTCCAGCGCGGCGCTGTCGGAGGCGCCGAGGAAGGCGGCGAGCGCGGCGCCCGCGCCGCTCAGCGCGAGGAGCGCGGCGACGAGGGTGCGGCCGGTGCGGCGGACGGCGAAGACGGCGAAGAGCGCGGCGAGTCCGACGATCGCGAGGGCGGTCGGCACCCCGGTGACGGTGCCGCCCTCCGCCTCGACGGGGACGGTGCCGCCGCCGACGGAGGCGGTGCCCTCCGCCCAGATCTGACCGGCCGAGAGCAGGACGACGGTGGCGCCGAGGGCGCCGAGGAGGAGGGCCGCGGCCAGGCTGCGGCGGCCGCCGGTGGGGACGGCCACTCGGGCGGCCCGGGGCTGGGGTACGGGTACGGCACTCACGTACCCCACTATCCCCTACGTGCTCAGGCTCCGTTCATCCGGTTGGCGGTGTGTACGGCGCGGAGCACGGCGGCGGCCTTGTTGCGGCACTCGTTGTCCTCGGCGACCGGATCGGAATCCGCGACGACACCCGCTCCGGCCTGCACGTACGCCGTTCCGTCACGGAGCAGGGCGGTGCGGATGGCGATGGCCGTGTCCGCGTCCCCGGCGAAATCGAGATAACCGACACATCCGCCGTACAGACCGCGCCGGGAGGGTTCGAGCTCCTCGATGATCTGCATGGCGCGGGGCTTGGGCGCTCCGGAGAGCGTGCCGGCCGGGAAGCAGGCGGTGAGGACGTCGAAGGCGGTCCGTCCCTCGGCGACCCTGCCGGTCACGGTGGAGACGATGTGCATGACGTGCGAGTAGCGCTCGACGGACATGAAGTCGACGACCTCCACCGAGCCGGGCGCGCAGACCCGCCCGAGGTCGTTGCGGCCGAGGTCGACGAGCATGAGGTGCTCGGCGCGCTCCTTGGGGTCGGCGAGCAGCTCCTCGGCGAGGTCGTGGTCCTCCTGCGGGGTGGCGCCGCGGTGCCGGGTGCCCGCGATGGGGTGGAGGAGCGCGTGGCCGTCCTCGACCTTGACGAGGGCCTCGGGGCTGGATCCGACGACGTCGAAGCCGTTCTCGAAGCGGAAGAGGTACATGTACGGGGACGGGTTGGTGGCCCGCAGGACCCGGTAGACGTCGAGCGCGGAGGCCTTGCAGGGGGTCTCGAAGCGCTGGGAGGGGACGACCTGGAAGGCCTCGCCGGCCCGGATCCGCTCCTTGATGTCCTCGACGGCGTCCTGGTAGGCCGGGCCGCCCCAGAGAGCGGAGAACTCGGGGAGCTCGGAGGGGGGGAGCGCGCCGGGGACGGTGGCGACCGGGCGGGCCAGGTCGGCCTCCATGGCGTCGAGGCGGGCCACGGCGTGGGCGTACGCCTCGTCGACGCCGGTGTCCAGGTCGTTGTGGTTGATCGCGTTGGCGATCAGCAGGACCGTGCCGTCCCAGTGGTCGAGGACCGCGAGGTCGCTGGTGAGGAGCATGGTGAGCTCGGGGAGCTCCAGGTCGTCGCGGGTGGAGTCCCCGATCTTCTCCAGGCGGCGGACGATGTCGTAGCCGAGGTAGCCGACCATGCCTCCGGTGAAGGGGGGCATCCCGGAAGCGAGGTCGCGCGGGGTGTGGAGGGTCTCGACGGTGGCGCGCAGGGCCTGGAGCGGGTCGCCGTCGGTGGGGACGCCGACGGGCGGGGTGCCGAGCCAGTGGGCCTCGCCGTCCCGGACGGTGAGGGTGGCGTCGCTGCGGACGCCGACGAAGGAGTAGCGGGACCAGCTGCGGCCGTTCTCCGCGGATTCGAGGAGGAAGGTGCCGGGCCGTTCGGCGGCGAGCTTGCGGTAGAGCCCGACCGGGGTGTCGCCGTCCGCGAGGAGTCTGCGGCTGACGGGGATGACGCGGCGGTCGGCCGCCAGCTTGCGGAAGGTCTCGAGATCCATGGCGCCAGACCTTACTGGGAGAGCGGGAGCACGTCGGCGTCGAAGCAGGTGCGGTCGCCGGTGTGGCACGCGGCTCCGACCTGGTCGACCTTGACGAGGACGGTGTCGGCGTCGCAGTCGAGGGCGACGGCCTTGACGTGCTGGACGTGCCCGGAGGTGTCGCCCTTGACCCAGTACTCGCCCCGGCTGCGGGACCAGTAGGTGGCGCGGCCGGTGGTGAGGGTGCGGTGGAGGGCCTCGTCGTCCATCCAGCCGAGCATCAGCACCTCGCCGGTGTCGTACTGCTGGGCGATGGCGGGCACGAGCCCGTCGGGGCTGCGCTTGAGGCGGGCGGCGACGGCAGGGTCGAGATTGCTGCTCATGGGGCCATTGTGCCGCGCGCGGAGGCGGTGTCCGGCGCGGTGTCCACTGGGCGGACCGGCGGCAGCGGTCGTACGCTGGCGGGCATGTCGACGCATGCGAAACGTGAACGGCTTCTGCTCGCCGATCTGTTGGAGGCGGCGGGCCCGGACGCCCCGACGCTCTGCGAGGGCTGGCGGACCCGGGACCTCGCGGCCCACGTGGTGGTGCGGGAGCGGCGCCCGGACGCGGCGGCGGGTGCGGTCGTACCGGTGTTGAAGGATCGGTTGGAACGGGTGACGGCGGAGTTCGCCGACAAGCCGTACGAGGAGCTGATCCAGCTCATCCGTTCGGGCCCGCCGAGGTTCTCGCCGTTCACCATCAAGCAGGTGGACGAGGGGGCGAACGTCGTCGAGTTCTACGTCCACGCGGAGGACGTACGGCGTGCCCAGCCCGAGTGGTCGGCGCGCGAGCTCGACCCGGTCTTCGCGGACGCCCTGTGGTCCCGGCTGGAGCGCACGGCCCGGCTGGTCGGCCGGAAGGCCCCGGTGGGCCTGGTGCTGCGCCGCCCGAACGGCCAGACGGCGGTGGCCCACCGCGGCACCCCGGTGGTGACGGCCTCCGGGGAGCCGGGCGAGCTGGTGATGTACCTGTACGGGCGCCAGGACTCGGCCAAGGTGGCCCTGGAGGGCGAGCCGGACGCGATCGAGCGGCTGCGGGAGACGAAGCAGCTGGGGATCTGAGCGGTCAGCCCCGGGGCAGCTCGGCGCGGCGGACGGCCGGGACCGCGAGGCTGTAGAGGCCCGCGAGGGCGCAGATCGCCGCGCTCACGGCGTACACCGGTCCGATGCCCCACAGCTGGATCGCCGCGCCCGTGACGGGGAAGCTGAGCGGCGCGACGCCGAGCGAGCAGAGGCTCGCGACGGCGGTGACGCGGCCGAGGTAGGCGGGGTCGCACTCGGTCTGGACGAGGGCGTTGCACAGCGCCCCGGAGAGTCCGGCGAGCAGCCCGACGGAGAGGGCGAGGGCGACCGCGGCCGCCAGGTGTGCCGTGTGGGCGAGGGCGCCCACGGAGACGGCGCCCACGGTCATGGTCCAGCCGCTCAGGAGTCCGGCGCGCGGGACGCGGCCCCGGACGGTCAGGAGCAGTGAGGCGGCGCCCGCGCCCGTGCCGAAGCCGGCGAGGATCCAGCCGATGCCGGAGGCGCCCCAGCCGCGCTGCTCGGCCAGGAGGGCGAGGCCGACGTTGAAGGGGCCGACGAAGCCGAGGTCGCTGAGGAGGACGACGATCATCAGCGGGCCGAGGACGCGGTGGCCGCGCACGTAGCGCAGTCCGTCGGCGAGGTCGCGCAGGGCGGTGCCGTCCCGTGTCTCGTCGCCGGCGGGCAGTTGCCGGAGGCGGAGCGCGCAGAGCAGGGGTATCGAGAGGGCGAAGAGCAGTCCGGCGACCCCGAAGGCCGTGGCCTGGCCGCCGAGGGCGACGGCGAGGCCGCCGAGCGGGCCGCCGAGGACGGCGCCGAGGCGGTACGAGAGGCCGCGCATCCCCTGGACGCGGGCGAGCTGGTCGCGGGTGGTGATGCGGGGCGGCAGGGCTCCGACGGCGGGCAGGAACAGCGCGTCGACGATGCCGAAGAGGAGGGCGACGGCGGCGAGGACCCACAGGCCGGGTGAGGTGAGGAGCAGGGTCGCGGCCAGGCCGAGGACGAGCAGACAGCGGACGGTGTCGGAGGCGATGACGACCCGGCGCGGGCCGAGGCGGTCGGCGATGACTCCCCCGGCGAGCATGAGCAGGGCGCGGGGCACGGCCGAGACGGCCATGACGAGTCCGGCCTGGGCGGGGGTGCCGCTGCTGACGGCGGTCCAGGAGAGGGCGAGGTGGTAGACGCTGTCGCCGAGTGTGGAGGCGGTGTGGGCACCGAGCCAGCGCAGGACCTGCGGGTCGCGGTGGGCGGGGGCGGTCGCCGCTCCGGCGCCGGCGGGGGGCGGGGTGCTTGCGGTGCTCGTGCTGCCGGTGGTGCCCGGGGTACTCGTGATGCCTGTGGTGCCCACCGCGCCCCCAGTGCCCGCGGAGCTGGCGTCGGCGGTCATCCGACGCCCCGGTACGGGAAGCCGTGCAGGTGGACGGCGACGTTCTCGCGGCCCTCGGTGTCGCCGGCGGCCTCGGCGGCGCGGGCCTTCCGGTCGTGCTTCCTGAGGACGGCTTCGAGCTCCTCGCCGAGGGCGGCGAGTTCGGCGGCGGTGAACCGGGGCAGCCACTCGGAGCTGACGGCGGCGGCCCGCCACTCGCTCGACCAGGTGAGGCGCTCGTCGAGGAAGCGGCGGTGCAGCCCGGCGCGCTGCTCGCTGAGCGTCCGGCCGAGGGCGGCGCTCGCGGCGAGGAGCTCGGGGGCGTCCTCGATGTCCTCCTCCTGGACGCTGAAGCCGTCGGAGGCGGGCTGCCACCACCGCTCGCGGCCGTCCGCCGACCGGTTCTCCGCCTCCTCGATGAGGCCGTGGTCGGCGAGCTTGCGCAGGTGGTAGCTGACCAGCGAGACGGCCTCGTCGACCTGGTCGGCGAGCTGGGACGCCGTGGCCGTGCGGGCCACGAAGAGGGCCCGGTAGAGGCGCATCCGCAACGGGTGCGAGACGGCCTTGAGGGTGCCAAGGTCGGTGATCCGACGGTTCTCCTGCGAGGTCATGCCACCGACCCTAGATACGAAGGAAAACTTGCACAACAGAAATTGCACAAATAATCCTGCACATCCGGTGAAGAGGAAGGGGCTCCCGGAGGAGCCCCTTCCGACCACGGCTCAGCGGACCGGGTGGCCCGCCTCCCGCAGCGCGTCCTTGACCTGCGAGATCCGCAGGTCGCCGAAGTGGAAGACGGAGGCCGCGAGCACCGCGTCCGCGCCCGCCGCGACGGCCGGCGGGAAGTCGGCGAGCTTGCCGGCGCCCCCGGAGGCGATCACCGGGACCGTCACGTGCCGGCGGACGGCCGCGATCATCTCTGTGTCGTAGCCGTCCTTCGTACCGTCGGCGTCCATCGAGTTGAGGAGGATCTCCCCCGCGCCCAGCTCGGCGGCCCGGTGCGCCCACTCGACGGCGTCGATGCCGGTGCCCTTGCGGCCGCCGTGCGTCGTCACCTCGAAGGAGCCGGAGGCGGTACGCCGGGCGTCGACCGACAGGACGAGCACCTGGCGGCCGAAGCGCTCCGCGATCTCCTGGATCAGCTCGGGGCGCTCGATGGCGGCGGTGTTGACGCCCACCTTGTCGGCCCCGGCCCGCAGCAGCTTGTCGACGTCCTCCGCCGCGCGGACCCCGCCGCCCACGGTGAGCGGGATGAAGACCTGCTCGGCGGTGCGGCGCACCACGTCGTAGGTCGTCTCCCGGTTCCCGGAGGAGGCGGTGATGTCGAGGAAGGTCAGCTCGTCGGCGCCCTCGGCGTCGTACAGCTTGGCCATCTCGACGGGGTCGCCCGCGTCGCGGAGGTTCTGGAAGTTGACGCCCTTGACGACCCGGCCGTTGTCCACGTCGAGGCAGGGGATCACCCGTACGGCGAGGCTCATGCGGCCCCCTCCGTCCGGTAGGCCTCGACCTCCACCTCGACGACCAGGCGGGGGTCGACGAAGCCGGAGACGATGATCATGGTGGCGGCGGGGCGGACGGTGTCGAACAGCTCCTTGTGGGCGCGGCCGACCTCGTCCACGTCCCGGGCGTGGGTGATGTACATCCGCGTCCGCACGACGTGCTCCGGGCCCATGCCGAGCTGCTTCAGCGCGGCGAAGGCCACGTCGAAGGAGTTCACCGTCTGGTCGTACGGGCCGCCGTCGGCGATCTGGCCGTCGACCACCGACGTGCAGCCGGCGACCAGGACCGTGCCGTTGGGCAGCTCCACCGCGCGGGAGTAGCCGAACTGCTCCTCCCAGGGAGCGCCGGTCACGACCTTGCGTACGGAGTCGGTCATACGGCGGCCACCGCGGCGAGCGCCTCTTCGAGGGTGAAGGCCTTGGCGTAGAGCGCCTTGCCGACGATGGCGCCCTCGACGCCCAGCGGGACGAGCTCCGAGATGGCCCGCAGGTCGTCCAGGGAGGAGACGCCGCCGGAGGCGACGACGGGCTTGTCGGTGGCCGCGCAGACGTTCTTCAGGAGCTCCAGGTTGGGGCCCTGGAGGGTGCCGTCCTTGGCGATGTCGGTGACGACGTAGCGGGCGCAGCCCTCGGCGTCGAGGCGGGCGAGCGTCTCGTACAGGTCGCCGCCGTCGCGGGTCCAGCCGCGGCCGCGCAGGGTCGTGCCGCGCACGTCGAGGCCGACGGCGATCTTGTCGCCGAACTCGGCGATGACCTTGGCGACCCACTCGGGGGTCTCCAGGGCGGCGGTGCCGAGGTTGACGCGGGTGCAGCCGGTGGCGAGGGCCGCCGCGAGGGAGGCGTCGTCGCGGATGCCGCCGGAGAGCTCGACCTTGATGTCCATCGCCTTGGCGACCTCGGCGATCAGCTCGCGGTTGTCACCGGTGCCGAAGGCGGCGTCGAGGTCGACCAGGTGGAGCCACTCGGCGCCGGAACGCTGCCAGGCCAGGGCGGCCTCCAGAGGAGAGCCGTAGGAGGTCTCGCTGCCGGACTCGCCGTGGACGAGGCGGACGGCCTGGCCGTCGCGGACGTCGACGGCGGGGAGGAGTTCGAGAGTGCTCACAGGGTTCCGATCCAGTTGGTGAGGAGCTGGGCTCCGGCGTCGCCGGACTTCTCGGGGTGGAACTGGGTGGCCCACAGGGCGCCGTTCTCGACGGCCGCGACGAACGGCTCGCCGTGGGTGGCCCAGGTGACCTTGGGGGCGCGCATGTTCTTGTTGCCGACCTCCAGGGTCCACTCGCGCACCGCGTAGGAGTGCACGAAGTAGTACCGGGCGTCGGCGTCGAGGCCCGCGAAGAGCTGGGTGTCCTCGGGCGCGTCCACGGTGTTCCAGCCCATGTGGGGCACGACGGGGGCGTTCAACGGCTCGACCGTACCGGGCCACTCGTCGAGGCCCTCGGTCTCCACGCCGTGCTCGATGCCCTGGGCGAAGAGGATCTGCATGCCGACGCAGATGCCCATGACGGGGCGGCCGCCGGAGAGCCGGCGGCCGATGATCCACTCGCCGCGGGCCTCCTTGAGGCCGCTCATGCAGGCGGAGAAGGCGCCGACGCCGGGGACGAGGAGTCCGTCGGCGTTCATGGCCTTGTCGTAGTCGCGGGTGATCTCGACCTCGGCGCCGACCCGGGCGAGCGCGCGCTCGGCGGAGCGGACGTTGCCGAAGCCGTAGTCGAAGACGACGACCTTCTTGGGGCTGCCGGTCACGCTCATGACCACACGTCCAGCCGCAGCACGCCGGCGCCGAGCGACATCGCGGCGCCGATGGCGACGAGCACGATGACGCCCTTGGGCATCTGCTGCTTGACGAAGGAGTAGATGCCGCCGAGCAGGAACAGCCCGACGACGATGAGGATGGTGGAGAGGCCGTTCACGGTCAGAGCGCGCCCTTCGTGGAGGGGAGGATTCCGGCGGCGCGCGGGTCGCGCTCGGAGGCGTAGCGCAGCGCGCGGGCGAAGGCCTTGAACTGGCACTCCACGATGTGGTGGGCGTTGCGCCCGTACGGGACGTGGATGTGCAGCGCGATCTGGGCCTGGGCGACGAAGGACTCGAAGATGTGCCGGGTCATCGTCGTGTCGTACGAGCCGATCATCGGCGCCATGTTCTCGGGCTCGGTGTGCACGAGGTAGGGGCGGCCGGAGAGGTCGACGGTCACCTGGGCGAGGGACTCGTCCAGCGGGACGGTGCAGTTGCCGAAGCGGTAGATGCCGACCTTGTCGCCGAGGGCCTGCCGGAAGGCGGCGCCGAGGGCGAGGGCGGTGTCCTCGATGGTGTGGTGCGAGTCGATGTGCAGATCGCCGTCGGTCTTGACCGTGAGGTCGAACAGGCCGTGCCGGCCGAGCTGGTCGAGCATGTGGTCGTAGAAGCCGACCCCGGTCGACACGTCGACCTTTCCGGTGCCGTCGAGGTCGATCTCGACGACGACGGACGTCTCCTTGGTGGTGCGCTCAACGCGGCCTACGCGGCTCATCGCTTCTGCTCCTTCATCAGTTCACGGACCGCGTCGAGGAACGCGTCGTTCTCTTCGGGTGTACCTGCGGTGACCCGCAGCCAGCCCGGTACGCCGTTGTCCCGGACCAGGACGCCCCGGTCGAGGATCCGCTGCCAGGCCTCGTGCGTGTCGGCGAACCTGCCGAACTGTACGAAGTTGGCGTCGGACTCGGTGACCTCGCAGCCGAGGGCACGCAGCTCGGTGACGAGCCGGTCGCGCTCGACCTTGAGCTGCTCGACGTACCCGAGGAGGGTGTCGGTGTGCTCCAGGGCGGCGAGCGCGGTGGCCTGGGTGACGGCGGAGAGGTGGTACGGCAGGCGGACCAGCTGGACGGCGTCGACGACGGCCGGGTGCGCGGCGAGGTAGCCGAGGCGCAGTCCGGCGGCGCCGAAGGCCTTGGACATGGTCCGGGAGACCACCAGGTGGGGCCGGCCTTCGAGGAGCGGCAGCAGCGAGTCGCGGTGGCTGAACTCCACGTACGCCTCGTCGACGACCACCATCGAGGGCCCGGCCGCCTGGGCCGCCTCGTACAGGGCGAGGACGGTGTCGGCCTCGACCGCGGTGCCGGTGGGGTTGTTGGGAGAGGTGATGAAGACGACGTCCGGCGCGTTCTCGGCGATGGCCTGGGCGGCCGCCGCCACGTCGATGGTGAAGTCGTCCCTGCGCGGGCCGGAGATCCAGCCCGTGCCGGTGCCGCGGGCGATCAGGGCGTGCATCGAGTACGAGGGCTCGAAGCCGATCGCGGTACGGCCGGGGCCTCCGAAGGTCTGCAGGAGCTGCTGGAGGACCTCGTTGGACCCGTTGGCCGCCCACACGTTCTCGATGCCGACGCGGTGCCCGCCGGTGCGGGTGAGGTAGGCGGCGAGCTCCGTGCGCAGCTCGACCGCGTCGCGGTCGGGGTAGCGGTTGAGGCCGCGGGCGGCCTCGGCGACCCGCTCCGCGATCCGGGCCACCAGGGGCTCGGGCAGCGGGTACGGGTTCTCGTTGGTGTTCAGCTGGACGGGGACGTCGAGCTGGGGCGCACCGTAGGGCGACTTGCCGCGCAGCTCGTCGCGGACGGGCAGGTCGTCGATGCGGAGGGTGTCGTTCGAGGTCACTTGCTCTCGGGAACCTTCCATCCGAACCGTGCCTTGATCGCCGCGCCGTGCGCGGGCAGGTCCTCGGCCTCGGCGAGCGTCACCACGTGGTGGGCCACGTCGGCGAGGGCGTCGCGCGTGTAGTCCACGATGTGCACGCCGCGCAGGAAGGACTGCACGGAGAGGCCCGAGGAGTGGCAGGCGCAGCCGCCGGTGGGCAGGACGTGGTTGGAGCCCGCGCAGTAGTCGCCGAGCGAGACCGGCGCCCAGGGGCCGACGAAGATCGCGCCCGCGTTGCGGACCCGGTCGGCGACGGCGGCGGCGTCGGCGGTCTGGATCTCCAGGTGCTCGGCGCCGTACGCGTCGACGACCTTGAGGCCGTCGGCCAGGTCGCGGACGAGGACGATCGCGGACTGGCGGCCGGCGAGGGCCGGGACGATCCGGTCGTCGACGTGCTTGGAGGCGGCGACCTGGGTCTTCAGTTCGGCCTCGGTGGCGGCGGCCAGCTCGTCCGAGTCGGTGACGAGGACGGAGGCGGCCATCGGGTCGTGCTCGGCCTGGCTGATGAGGTCGGCGGCGACGTGCACGGGGTCGGCGGTGGAGTCCGCGAGGATCGCGATCTCCGTCGGGCCGGCCTCGGCGTCGATGCCGATGCGGCCCTTGAGGAGGCGCTTGGCGGCGGCCACGTAGATGTTGCCGGGGCCGGTGACCAGGTTGACGGGGGCGCAGCCGGGCTCGGTGTCCGTGCCGGCGGTCCCGTACGCGAACATGGCGATGGCCTGGGCGCCGCCCGCCGCGTACACCTCGTCGACGCCGAGGAGGGCGCAGGCGGCGAGGATCGTCGGGTGCGGCAGGCCGCCGAACTCCTTCTGGGGAGGCGAGGCGACGGCGATGCCCTCGACGCCGGCCTCCTGGGCCGGGACGACGTTCATCACGACGGAGGACGGGTAGACCGAGCGTCCGCCCGGCACGTACAGACCGACGCGCTCGACCGGGATCCACTTCTCGGTGACCGTGCCGCCGGGGACGACCTGGGTGGTGTGGGTGGTCCGGCGCTGCTCGCGGTGGACGAGCCGGGCGCGCCGGATGGACTCCTCCAGGGCGGCGCGGACGGCCGGGTCGAGCTCGTCGAGGGCGCGGTGGATCGCCTCGGCGGGGACGCGCAGGCCCGGGACGCGGACGCCGTCGAATTTCTCCCCGTAGTCGATCACCGCGGCCGCGCCATGATGCCGGACGTCCTCGCAGATGGGCCGCACCGTCTCCAGGGCGGCTTCCACGTCGAACTCGGCACGGGGCAGCAGGTCGCGCAGGGCGGAACCCTCGGGGAGGGTCTCACCGCGCAGATCGATTCGCGAGATCACGGGTCAATTCTCGCAGACGGCCTAGAACGCCGGTCGTCCGTATCAACAGCTGATACATGCCAATCACTGACTGATACCCGCCACACTGGCGTCTTGTCGCCACAGCTGACCGTTAGCGTTCAGCCCGTCACTCAGCGGGAAGAACGGCTGTACGAATCCACGGATCCCGGCGCGGGACATCGTGGGAGCGGACGTGGAAAGCGAGGGGGGCGGCGTGACCGAGCCGCACGACGACGGGATGCCCGACGGGCTCACGGGCCCGGAGCGGGCCGTGTGGCGGGCGTTCCGGATCGGCAGGACCTGTGATCTGACGGAGGGGATCGCCGAGCGGGACGACCCGTTCGGCTCGCGTGAGTGGGGCCCGGAGCGGAGCGTCCGCGCGGACGTGGTGGCCCTGCTGCTGCTCGACGGGCCGCCGGCCAGGTCGGGGCGGGTGGCCGCGCTGAAGCTGCGCGGTGTGCGGATCACGGGCGTGCTGAACCTGGCGGGCGGGACGATAGGGCCGTACGTGGAGCTGCACGGCTGCCGGTTCGACGGCGAGGTCGTGCTCCCCGAGGCCCAGTTCGGCACCCTGCGGATGGTCGCCTGCGCGATCCCGCGCCTGGAGGCCGCCCGGCTGCACACCACGGGCGACCTGCACCTGCCGCGCTGCCGGGTGGGCAGGGGCATCCGGCTCACGGACGCGCAGATCGGCACGGACCTCCTCATCAACCAGATCCAGGTATGGCCGGACCGGCGCGGCCGGGCGATCACGGCGGACGGCATGGTGGTGGCCCAGGACCTCCAGGCCGAGCTGATCGAGACGCACGGCGAGCTGAGCCTGCGCGGGGCGAAGGTCGGCGTCTCGCTCAGCCTGCGGGGCAGCGTGCTGCGCGGGGCGCAGCAGCGGCGCGCGCTCAACGCCCCGCAGCTGACGGTGGAGCGCTCGCTCTACCTGAACGCGGCGTGGGTGTACGAGGAGTCGGGGGCCGCCGGGAGCGTGGGGAGCGTGTCGGCCACCCCGCCCTACGGTGTGACGCCCGCCCAGGGCACCCGGCGCAAGCCGGTGGAGTGCCACGGCGGCGTCCGGCTCGACGACGGCCGGTTCGGCGACGCGGTGGACCTGCACTCGGCCCGGTTCCTGCTGAACGGCTCGCGCCGCGAGGAGGTGTCGCTGCGCCGGATCGCCACCCCTGAGCTGCGGTTCAACGGCGAGCGCCCGGAGGAGGGCCGGGTGGTGCTGAACGGCGCCAGGATCGTGACGCTGATCGACCTGTCGACCAGCTGGCCGGGGCCCGGCGGCCTGGCGATGGGCGGGTTCGTCTACGAGAACCTCGTGCCGTACGGGCACTTCCCGCTGTCGCGGCGGCTGGAGTGGGTCGCGGCGGCGACCCCGGAGTACGCCCCCGAGCCGTACGAGCGGCTGGCGACGGTCCTGCGGAACAGCGGGGAGGACGCGGACGCGCGCGAGGTGCTCCTCGCCAAGCAGCGGCGCCGGCGGGAGACGCTGCCGGTGGCGGGGAAGCTGTGGGGGTACGTCCAGGACCTGACGGTGGCGTACGGCTACCGGCCGGGCCGGGCGGCGCTGTGGATGGCGGTGCTGTGGGCCGCGGGCACGGTGGCCTTCTCGCACTACCGCCCGGTCCCGCTCAAGGCGGAGGAGGCCCCGGCGTGGAACGGGACGCTGTACGCGCTGGACCTGCTGCTGCCGGTGATCAACCTCGGGCAAGACGGCTACTGGCGCCTGGAGGGCGTCTGGCAGTGGGCGGCGGCGGTGCTGATACTCCTCGGCTGGATCCTGGCGACGACCGTGGCGGCGGGCGCGACGCGTCTCCTGCGCCGCGGGTGACCCGAGGGGGCGCGACCGGCCGGGGCGGGGACTCGCGCGGGCCGCGGCCGGCCCCCATGGGGTCAGCACGTCGCGGTGATCTGAGGGGGCCGGGTGAGGTGGGGGTGAAAGGGCTGGGCAGATGGGCGCGAAACAGCACGACCCGGTGGGAAAATACTTCGCACCATGTCCTTCCTCCGCGCCCTGATCGGCACCGTCCGCTCGGCCCGGCACGACCCGCGGTCCGCCGCCGGTCTCGTGCCGGACGACGACGTGCTGCTCGACGCCCCGGACGAGCGGCTCGCCCCCGCCCTGGTCGCCGCCGCCCTCGCCGACCCGGAGCCCGCGGCGAAGCTGCTCGCGACCACCCGGGACGCGGCCGAGTGGGAGGACCGCGACCGGTACGTCACCCGGCTCGCCACCTTCGCGTACCACCGGGGCGACTGGCTGGCCCACTGGCTCGCCGTCACTCCCCGAGACCCCGACGCCCTGCTCCTCTCGGCTCAGCTCGCCGTCCGCCGGGCCTGGGAGTCCCCGGCCCGGGCCGAGCGGCTGCGCGAGCTCGACCCGCTGATCCGGACGGTCACCGAGGAGGCACCGCACGACCCGGTGCCGTGGCGGCTCGCGCTGGACCACGCGCGCGGGGCGCACGCCGGGCACGCCGTCTTCGAGACGCTGTGGGAGCAGGCCGTGCGCCGCTCCCCGCACCACTACGGCAGCCACGTCGCGGCGCTCAAGTACCTCTCCGCGCAGTGGTACGGCTCGCACCGGGCCGCCTTCGACTTCGCCGAGCAGGCCGCCGACGACGCCGCCCCGGACTCTCTGGTGCGGGCCCTCCCGGTCCGCGCGGCCTACGACCGGCTCCGGTCGCTGCCCGCACCGGACCGGTCGGCCCCCGCCGCCCGGCTCGACGGGGCCGCCGACCGGGCGCTCGCGCTCTCGGCCGCGTTCCCGGTGGGCGACCCGTGGCCCGCCGAGGTGCGCAACCTTCTGGCGTACGTGCTGGTGGAGCGGGCGCGGTGGGCGGACGCGCTGGACGAGTTCCGCCGGATCGGCCCCCACGCGACCTCCTTCCCCTGGGGTGCGCCGCGGGGCGGCGTGCAGGAGGATCCCCTCCGCCGTTTCCTGGCCGTGCGGGAGGTCGTACGGGCCGAGTCGGGCGGCCGGAAGCCGCTGTGGAGGCCCGGAAGCGGACGGGCCGGACGGGGCGGTCCCGGCGGCCATTAGGCTTGCCGCCGTGACCACCGCTCGCCTGCCTCTCTTCCCGCTCAACGCGGTGCTGTTCCCTGGCCTCGTGCTGCCGCTGAACGTCTTCGAGGAGCGCTATCGCGCCATGATGCGCGAGCTGCTCACGATCGACGACACGGAGCCGCGCCGCTTCGCCGTCGTCGCCATCCGCGACGGCCGTGAGGTCGCGCCCACCGCCCCCGGGATGCCGGACCCGACCTCGCTGCCGGAGAAGGGCCCCGCGGCCGGCTTCGGCGCCGACCCGATCCAGGCCTTCCACCGCGTCGGCTGTATCGCCGACGCGGCGAGCATCCGCGAGCGCTCCAACGGCAGCTTCGAGGTCATGGCCACCGGGACGACCCGGGTCAAGCTCCTCTCGGTCGACGCGAGCGGGCCGTTCCTGGTCGCCGAGGTCGAGGAGATCCCGGAGGAGCGGGGCGAGGACGCGGGCAGCCTCTCCGAGGGCGTGCTGCGGGCCTTCCGCAACTACCAGAAGCGGCTGGCGGGGGCGCGGGAGCGGTCCCTGACGACGAGCGAGCTGCCCGACGACCCCTCGGTCGTGTCGTACCTGGTCGCGGCGGCCGCGGTGCTCGACACCCCGTCGAAGCAGCGGCTGCTCCAGGCCCCGGACACGGCGACGCGGCTGCGCGAGGAGCTGGCGCTGCTGCGCGCGGAGACGGCGGTGCTGCGGCACCTGCCCTCGCTGCCGGCGGTCGACCTGACGCAGGGTCCGACGAACCCGAACTGAGGAAGGGCGAGGAGCGCGTGGCGAAGAAGCAGAAGAAGAACAGCGGGGGCACCCCGGCGACGGTCGCGCTGACCACGGCAGGGACCCCCTTCACCCTCCACGCGTACGAGCACGACCCGGCCTCCGCCTCGTACGGCGAGGAGGCGGCGGAGGCGCTCGGCGTCTCCCCCGACCGGGTCTTCAAGACGCTGGTGGCCGACGTCGACGGCGAACTGACGGTCGCGGTCGTCCCGGTCGCGGGGCAGCTGGACCTGAAGGCGCTGGCCTCGGCGGTCGGCGGGAAGCGGGCGGCGATGGCGGACCCCGCCGCCGCGGAGCGCACGACGGGGTACGTCCGGGGCGGCATCTCTCCCCTGGGCCAGCGGAAGCGGCTGCGTACGGTCCTCGACGCCTCGGCCTCGGACCACCCGACGATCTGCATCTCGGCGGGCCGCCGCGGCCTGGAGGTGGAGCTCGCCCCGGCCGACCTGGCCGCCCTCACCTCGGCGGTGGTGGCCCCGATCGGCCGCGGCTGACAGTCGGTACACGACGCGCGCTCGGGCCGCGGCCGACCGCTCGGAGCGACACACGCTCGGGCCGCGCCTGCCCGCTCAGAGCGACTTGTGCTCGGGCCGCGTCTGCGGGTCGGGGTGCGACTGCGGCTGCTGCGGTCCCCAGTACTCCGGCTCCGGGTCGCGGGGGCCGAAGAGCGCCGTGAGCGCGAGGTGCACGATCATCGCCGCCAGCGGCCAGGCCAGCATGGCGGCGGCCGCCATGTTCAGTTCGAGGGGCGCCTCGAAGACGACGTTGGGCCCGACCGACTTCGCGTGGGCGACCACGTCCCGAGCCGGGCCGAAGTAGGTCCCCACGCCCCAGGCGAGCAGCGAGCCGAGGACGCCGCCGAGCGCCAGGCCGAGCACCAGCGGCACCCCGCCCTCGCGGAACAGCAGGAAGACGACGAGCGCGGCGACCGCGCCGAAGGCCAGGGCGATGAGGACGAACGTTCCGTCCGCGCCGATCGCCGACTCGCCCTCGGAGTCGCGGAGGTAGACGCCCTTGCCGTCCGAGATGAGCAGGACGCGCGGCGCCAGCCACAGCCAGAGCAGCCCGAGCAGCGCACCCGCGGCCGCCGAGACGGCGGTCACCACGCCACCCCGCAGGACCTCGGCCGCCGTGATCGGGTCCCCGGCGGGCCCGTGCGGCGGCGGGGGCGGCGGGGGCCAGTCGGAGTCGTGCGGAGGCTGGTGAGGCGGAGTCAGAGGTGCGGTCACCCCGCCATCGTGCCAGGTGTGTCTGTGGCCCGCCTCAGCGGACGGCCGCGCGCCGGTAGGCCCAGGTGGCGACGGCCAGGGACACCACGCCGACCGCCCCGCAGACGGCGAGGTCGAGACCGACCGCGACCCAGTCCGGGTGGGGGTCGAAGGTACGGGCCAGGGCCTCCACGCCGTACGTCGACGGCAGCAGGTCCCGCGCCCAGCCGATCGGCTCCGGCAGCCGCTCGGCCGGGAGCACGCCGAGGAGCAGAGCCGCCGACATGCCGAGCTGGCCGAGGAGCGTGGCCAGCTCCTGCCGGGGGGCGAGGAGTCCGAGGGCGGCCCCGAGCCCGGCGAGCGCCGCCCCGGCGAGCGGGACCACGGCGCCGAGGATCCACAGCTGGCCGAGGGGCAGCCCGAAGAGCACCGAGCCGGCGACCGCGGTGACGACGGTCCCGGGCACGGTGAAGGAGGCGTACGCGCCGGCCGCGCCGAGCACGACGGCGGCCGGCGGCACGGGCAGGGTGGCGTAGTGGTCGAGGCCGCCGCTCGCCCGCAGCTGCCCGAAGTACTGGGCGAGCAGGTTGAGCGCGACGAAGGCGACGACGAGGACGGTGGAGCCGGCCACGACGGCCCGCGCCTCGGAGCCGCCGTCGACGACCCCGCGCATCAGGACCATGATCCCGATCGACTGGAAGGTGGCCACGAAGAGGAGCGGGATGCGGGCCACGCGGGCGCGCGAGAGCTGCGCGCGGTAGACGGCGGCCATGGCCGGCAGCAGCCGGGCGCGCGGGGCGAGCGGCGCCGCGCCGTCCTCGGCGGCCTGCGACCGGACGGAGAGCGCGCCGGTCGGCACCTCGGCGGGCACGGTGCTCACTGCGGACAGCTCCTGACGGTCACGTGCGGAACGTGGGGGGTCGCGGACGAAAGGTCGGGGCTCATGCCTTCACCAGCCCCTCGGACGCGCCGCCCAGCGCGAGGTACACGTCCTCCAGGCTGGGCGTGGCCAGGGTGAAGTCGTCGAGCGCGGCGAAGGCGGCCCCGCCGGTGACGGTGGCGACGGCCTCGCGGGCGGCGTCGGGGGCGAGCCGGAGGCTCCAGCGTCGTCCGGTCTCCTGGGCGAGTCCGCGCAGGGCGGCGACCTCGGGCAGCTGGAGCGGCGGCGCCTCGCGCCAGACCAGCTCGACGCGGACCTCGCCCGCGACGCGCTCCTTGAGCCCGGCCGGGGTGTCGCAGGCGATGACCCGGCCTCGGTCGAGGACGGCGACGCGGTCGAGGACGGTCTCGGCCTCGATGACGTTGTGGGTGACGAGCAGGACGGTGGTGCCGTGCTCGGCGCGCCGCCGGTCGACGGCGGCCCAGACGGCCCGGCGGGCGACGGGGTCCATGCCGGTGGTGGGCTCGTCGAGGACGAGGACGGGGCGGTGACCGACGAGCGCGGTGGCGAAGCAGGCGAGCCGCCGCTGGCCGCCGGAGAGCTTCTTGAGGGGACGGCCGGCGAGCGCGGTGAGGCCGAGCTCCTCCAGGACGGCGTCGCGCTCGGCGCGCGCCGCGTGGGCGCCGAGCCCGCGCAGCCGTCCGGTGGTCTCGGCGGCGAGGGCGACGGTGAGCTCGTCGAGGGCGGTGGACTCCTGGCCGAGGTAGGCGAGGAGCCGGGACGCCCGCTCGGGGTGGCGTACGAGGTCGTGGCCGAGGAGCTCGACGGAGCCGGAGTCGGGGCGCATGAGCCCGGTGAGCTGCCGGACGAGAGTGGACTTGCCCGCTCCGTTGGGTCCGAGCAGCCCGAAGATCTCGCCGCCGCGCACGTCGAGACCGATCCCGTCGGTGGCCCGCACCTCAGGACTCCCCGGCGCACCGCGCCTACCGCGCGTGGCGGGGTACGTCTTGACCAGATCCCGCACCACGCACACCGTACTCACGGGGGAAGAGCCTACGGGGTCCCCGGGCCCGCTCCGGGCGCGGGGGCGTGTTCGGCGGCGGCTCGGACGTCGATCTCGCGCCAGAAGCCGGCCCGGATGGCGTACCGGTCGTGCTCGTCGATCTGGTCGTCCTTGTGGGCGAGCAGGCCGAACCGTGCCGCGTAGCGGAGGAGTTCGCCGTCGATGCGGTGCGGGATGCGGGGGTAGAGAGTGGAGAGCTTCTGGACGTGGCTCTGTTCGGGGAGCCGTTCCATCCAGCGGCGGGCGAACACCTGTCCGACCTCGAAGGGGTCGCCGCCGACGGTGGTGATGTCCTCCTCGCGGTCCGCCCAGCGCTGCTCGGCGCTGGTGAGGAGGGCGAGGGTGGGCAGGGACGCGGTCTCGGCCGGTTCGCCGAGCGCGGAGGTGGCCGGGCGGTCGATCCAGCCCCGGTCGGAGGACCAGCGGAGCGCGCTCGCGCCCTGCGGCACCGGGGCGAGCGGTCCGCCCGGCGCGCCGGGGCCGCGCAGTCCCGCGAGGTCCTTGGGCGTGGGGACGCCCTTGCCCGTGCCGGGGGCGGGGACGCTGTGCGCGTGGCCGTCGGAGGAGGGCGTCTCGGCCGGGGCCGGCCCCCTGCCGTTCCGCGCGGCCGACGCCGCCTCGGCCGCCCGTTCGGCGGAGGCCGCGAGGGCTGCCTCCGGCAGCGGCGCGGAGAGGATCGCGGCGATCTCGGGGCGCGGGGCGGGCGGGGGCGCGCAGATGCCGGTGAGGTCCCTGGCGCGGACGGCCCGGGTGATCCAGGTCCGGTCGAGGACCCGCCGCTCGTCGGCCTCGGCCACGAGGTCCTCGGACTGGTTGTAGTCGCCGTCGGCGGCCTGGACGGCCCACAGGTGGACGGCGACCCCGTGCTCCTTGGCGGACATGAGGCCGGGCAGCAGATCGCCGTCGCCGGTGACGAGCACGATGTCGGAGCAGGCCCTGTTGCGGGCGAGCTCGGTCAGCTCGGTGTGCATGGCCGCGTCGACGCCCTTCTGCGCCCAGCGTCCGTCGCTCCTGGTCAGGGCGCCGAGCCGGACCGTGACCCGGGGCATCACGCGCAGTCTGCGGTGCTCGGGCTGGGGCACCCGGTCGGGTGCGCCGTCGAACCAGTAGATCCGCAGGAGGGGCAGTGCGGTCTCGGCCTCGGCGCGCTCCCGCAGCTGCTGGATGAGCGCGGCGTGGTCGACGGCGATTCTGGAACGGGCCGGCTCCCCGGCGAGGAGACTGGCGGCGGCGCCCAGCAGGTAGCCGGCGTCCACCAGGACGACGCAGCGGTCCACGTGTTCCACCCTCTTTCGGGAACCTCGGGGTCGGACTCGGGGGTCGGAAGGTGCTCGGGGTCTCTTCGTTCTCTTCGCGTTCTTCGTTGCCCTCGAGTCTGCCCGACGGCCGGGGGCTTGACGGTCGGAACTGGATCATCGGCGTGGCGGATATCACGTCCACCCCGGACCTTACGTTCCGTAATGATCCAAAATGCGGCCCATTCTCCCGTGTGTGAGTCTGACAGCGGCCCTGGCCCCTAGGTCCCTTTGAGGAGGCATCATCCCCATGGCCAAGAACCGCAAGCAGGACCGTATGCAGCAGAAGGCGTCGGCAGCAGAGCGTGGCACCCAGCAGGCGCAGCAGTCCGCGATGGAGTCGCAGGCGGAGCAGCGCGCCACCCAGGTGACCCCGGGTGACATGGCACGGAAGGGCCGTCAGAAGCGCTTCGGTCACAACTGACGCGATCGATCGACGGCAAAGGGGCGCGCCCGTGACGACGGGCGCGCCCCTTGCGCGTGTACTGCGGACGCGCCCCGCGCGCGTGCCGTAGGGGGTACGGAGGAGGTCAGCCGGCCAGGCAGGACGGGCCGAGCAGCACCTTCAGGTCGCCGAAGAGGGCGGGGTCGGCCGTCACCCGGTGCCGGTCGAGCCGGAGGACGGTCGTGGTCCGGGGGCCCTGGAGCTTGATCCGCACCTCGGTGTTGCCCTTGTGGTGCTTGAGGATCTCGCCGAGCCTGCTGACCATCGGCGGGGTCACCTTCACCGTCGGGATGGTGAGGATCACCGGGGCGTTGGTCCCGGCGTTGGACAGGTCGGGGACCATCAGTTCCATGGCGACGAGCCGGGGCACGTCCTCGCGCTTGTCGAGGCGTCCCTTGACGAAGACGACCGTGTCCTCGACGAGCTGGGTGGAGACCAGCTGGTAGGTGGCCGGGAAGAACATGCACTCGATGGAGCCGGCCAGGTCCTCGACGGTGGCGATCGCCCAGGCGTTGCCCTGCTTGGTCATCTTGCGCTGGAGGCCCGAGATGATGCCGCCGATGGTGACGACCGCGCCGTCGCTGTGCTCGCCGCCGGTGAGCTGGGAGATCGCCGCGTCCGTCTTGTCGGACAGGACGTGCTCGATGCCGAAGAGCGGGTGGTCGGAGACGTAGAGGCCGAGCATCTCGCGCTCCTGGGCGAGCAGGTAGGACTTCTCCCACTCGACGTCGGAGAACTCGACGTCCAGACCGAAGCCGGGCTCGTCGCTCGTCTCCTCGCCCATGCCGCCGAAGAGGTCGAACTGCCCCTCGGCCTCCTTGCGCTTGACCGCGACCACGTTGTCGATCATCGGTTCGTGGTGGGCGACCATGCCCTTGCGGGTGTGGCCCATCTCGTCGAAGGCGCCGGCCTTGATCAGCGACTCGATGGTCCGCTTGTTGCAGACGACGGCCTCGACCTTGTCGAGGAAGTCCGGGAAGGAGCTGTACTTGCCCTTGGCCTTGCGCGACTTGATGATCGACTCGACGACGTTGGTGCCGACGTTCCGCACGGCGGAGAGGCCGAAGAGGATCACGTCGTCGCCCTGGGCGGCGAAGTTCGACTCGGACTCGTTCACGTTCGGCGGGAGCACCTTGATGCCCATGCGGCGGCACTCGTTGAGGTAGACGGCGGACTTGTCCTTGTCGTCCTTGACCGAGGTGAGCAGACCGGCCATGTACTCGGCGGGGTAGTTCGCCTTGAGATAGGCCGTCCAGTAGGAGACCAGGCCGTACGCGGCGGAGTGCGCCTTGTTGAACGCGTAGCCGGCGAAGGGCACCAGGACGTCCCAGAGCGCCTGGATGGCCTCGTCGCTGTAGCCGTTCTTCTTCGCGCCCTCCTGGAAGATGACGAAGTTCTTCGCCAGCTCCTCGGGCTTCTTCTTGCCCATCACGCGGCGCAGGATGTCGGCCTCGCCGAGCGAGTAGCCGGCGATGATCTGGGCGGCCTTCTGCACCTGCTCCTGGTAGACGATCAGGCCGTAGGTGACCGCGAGCACCTCTTCGAGCGGCTTCTCCAGCTCGGGGTGGATCGGGGTGATCTCCTGCTGCTTGTTCTTGCGCAGGGCGTAGTTCGTGTGCGAGTTCATGCCCATCGGGCCCGGCCGGTACAGGGCGGACACGGCGGAGATGTCTTCGAAGTTGTCGGGCTTCATCAGCCGCAGCAGCGACCGCATGGGCCCGCCGTCGAACTGGAAGACGCCGAGGGTGTCGCCCCGGCAGAGCAGCTCGTACGTCTTGGGGTCGTCCAGCGGCAGGGCCAGCAGGTCGAGCTCGACGCCCTTGTTGGCCTTCACCATCTTGACGGCGTCGTCCATGATCGTGAGGTTCCTGAGGCCCAGGAAGTCCATCTTGATCAGGCCGAGCGACTCGCACTGGGGGTAGTCCCACTGCGTGATGGTGACGCCGTCGGTGTGCCGCACCCAGATCGGGGCGTGCTCGACGATGGGCTCGCTGGACATGATCACGCCGGCCGCGTGCACGCCCATCTGCCGGACCAGGCCCTCGACGCCGCGCGCGGTGTCGATGACCTTCTTGACGTCCGGCTCGTTCTCGTACATCGCGCGGATCTCGCCGGCCTCGCCGTAGCGCGGGTGCGAGGGGTCGGTGATGCCGTTGAGGTCGATGCCCTTGCCGAGGACGTCGGCGGGCATGGCCTTGGTGAGCCGGTCGCCCATGGCGTAGGGGTAGCCGAGGACGCGCGCGGAGTCCTTGATGGCGTTCTTCGCCTTGATCTTGCCGTACGTGCCGATCATGGCGACCTTGTCGGAGCCGTACTTCTCCGTCACGTACCGGATCACCTCGACGCGCCGACGCTCGTCGAAGTCGATGTCGACATCGGGCATCGAGACGCGCTCGGGGTTGAGGAAGCGCTCGAAGATCAGTCCGTGCGGGATCGGGTCGAGGTCGGTGATGCCCATGGCGTACGCGACGATCGAGCCGGCCGCGGAGCCTCGGCCCGGGCCCACGGCGATGCCCTGCTTCTTCGCCCACATGATGAAGTCGGCGACGACGAGGAAGTAGCCGGGGAAGCCCATCGAGATGATGGTGTCCATCTCGTACTCGACCTGCTTCATGCGGTCCTCGGGGATGCCGCCGGGGAACCGGCGGTGCATGCCCCGCATGGTCTCCTCGCGGAACCAACTGACCTCGGTGTACCCCTCCGGGATGTCGAACTTCGGCATGAGGTTCTTCTCGACGAACATGCCGTCGGTGTTGATCTGCTCCGCGACCAGGAGGGTGTTGCGGCAGCCCTCCTGCCAGGCGTCCGAGGAGTCGATGGCGTACATCTCGTCCGTGGACTTGAGGTAGTAGCCGGTGCCGTCGAAGCGGAAGCGGTCCGGGTCGGAGAGGTTCTTGCCGGTCTGGATGCAGAGCAGGGCGTCGTGCGCGGTCGACTCGTGCGCGTACGTGTAGTGCGAGTCGTTCGTGACGAGCGGCGGGATGCCGAGCTTCTTGCCGATCTCCAGGAGTCCGTCGCGGACCCGGCGCTCGATCTCGATGCCGTGGTCCATCAGCTCCAGGAAGTACCGCTCCTTGCCGAAGATGTCCTGGTACTCGGAGGCGGCCTTGAGGGCCTCGTCGAACTGGCCGAGGCGGAGCCGGGTCTGCAGCTCTCCGGAGGGGCAGCCGGTGGAGGCGATGAGCCCCTCGGACCACTGGGAGATGGTCTCCTTGTCCATCCGGGGCCACTTCTGCAGCCAGCCCTCGGCGTACGCGTCGGAGGAGAGCTTGAAGAGGTTGTGGAGTCCGGTGGAGTTCGCCGCCCAGATCGTCTTGTGGGTGTAACCGCCGGAACCGGAGACGTCGTCCCGCTTCTGGTGCGGCTGGCCCCACTGGATCTTGCGCTTGTTGCGCCGGGACTCGGGGGCGACGTACGCCTCGATGCCGATGATCGGGGTGACCCCGGCCTTCTTCGCCGAGTGGAAGAAGTCGTACGCCCCGTGCAGGTTGCCGTGGTCGGACATGGCGATATGGGTCATGCCCATCTCGTTGCACGCGTTGAACATGTCCTTGAGCCGCGCGGCACCGTCCAGCAGCGAGTACTGGGTGTGGACGTGGAGGTGCGTGAAGGGCGGCTTGGTCACGGCGGGGGGCCTCCGGAGAACGGGGGTCGACAGGCTGCGGGCAGTCTGGGGGGACAGCGTGGAAGTCTACGTCTCCGGACTGACAGACGTCGGGCACTCACGGCTAGGGTCGCGCGTTGAGAGACCGGGAACACGTGTCCCATTTGTCGTGAACATTCTCGCATCCCGTCCGGTACCAGGAGGCAGCTCGATGTCGGTCCCCCAGCCCACCGTCGCGGAGCGCGGTGAGCACATCCTCGCCGTCTTCGACACCGCCTTCGGCGAGCTCCTCGCCGCCGACCCCGCGGCCTTCCGCGTCAAGTTCCGGAAGATGGCCGGCTCCGCGTTCGCCTTCTACCGGGGGACGGCCTGCCTCTTCTACTCGGACCTGGAGAAGGAGAGCGCCGGGCGGGCGGGCGGGAGCATCGACGCCGGCCCCTACCTGGACGAGCGCACCGGCCGGGTCTGGATCCACGGCGACCTGCACGCCGAGAACTTCGGCACGTACATGGACGCCACCGGCCGGCTGACCTTCAACGTGAACGACTTCGACGAGGCGTACGTGGGCCCCTTCACCTGGGACCTGAAGCGGCTCGCCGCCTCGCTCGCCCTGATCGGCTACGCGAAGGCGCTCAGCGACGAGCAGATCACCCGGGGGGTCCGGATCTGCGCCGCCGCCTACCGCGAGCGGATCCACGCCCTCGCGACCGGCGCCGGCGAGGACGAGGTGCAGCCCTTCACCCTGGAGACCGCCGAGGGCGCGCTGCTCGGCGCGCTGCGCGCCGCCCGGGCGCAGACCCGCTTCGGGCTGCTCGACTCGATGACGGAGATCCGCGACTTCGAGCGCCGCTTCGCGGCCGGCGGGGGCACGATCGACCTGGACGCGGCCACCCGCTACAAGGTCCTGGCCGCCTTCGACGGCTACCTGGAGACGCTGCCGGAGGCCAGCCTGGTCCGCCCCGACTCGTACCGGGTCAAGGACGTCGTCGGGCGGCGCGGGATCGGCATCGGCTCGGCCGGCCTCCCCTCGTACAACATCCTGCTGGAGGGGCACAGCGACGCCCTGGAGAACGACGTCGTGATCTACATGAAGCAGGCGCAGACCCCGGCGGTCTCCCGGCACGTCGTCGACCCGGCGGTACGGGAGTATTTCCGGCACGAGGGCCACCGCACCGTGATCTCGCAGCGGGCGCTCCAGGCGCACGCCGACCCCTGGCTGGGCTGGGCGGAGCTGGACGGCGCCGGGCAGCTGGTCGCCGAGGTCTCGCCGTACGCGGTGGACCTGGACTGGTCGGACATCGACGACCTCGACGAGATCGCGGCGACCGTCGCGGACCTGGGCCGGGCGACGGCGACCATGCACGCGGCGGCGGACGAGTCGAGCGGGCAGTCGCTGGTGCCGTTCTCGACGGAGCGGGCCATCGACGCGGCGATCGCCGCCGACGAGGAGGGCTTCGCCGACCTGCTCGTGGACTTCGCGCACACGTACGGCGCCCGTGCGCGGGCCGACCACCAGATCTTCGTGGACCTCTTCCGCAACGGCCGGATCCCGGGGCTGTAGCGCGGTGGCCGGAAGGGCCCGCAGGGGCGGTTCACAGGCTGCCTTTAGCGACCCCTTACGGCTCGGCATGGCACACTCCACGACGATGGACATGGCAGGGACGCAGCTGAGGGCGCTGCGGGCGGCGTTCTTCACGGCACTGGTCGTGACGCTGTCCGTGGCGTCCCACGTGCTGCTCTCCGGCGTGCCGCTGCCGCTGGGGACGGTCGTCCCGGTCGCGGCCGGCGTCTTCGCCGTGGCGTACGCGCTGGCCGGCCGTGAGCGCGGGTTCGGCCCGATCGCCGGGCTCCTCGTCCCGCTGGAGCTGGCGGCCGACACGCTGTTCACCAGCGGCCAGGTGGTCTGTTACGGCGCCGCGGGCGGCCCGGTCGCCGGTTCGCTGCGCGCGGTCGGCGTGGAGGTCTTCTGCGGTGGTGCGGTGGGCGCCCCGCTGCCCGGCGTGGCCGCCCCCGAGAGCGGGACCGCGGCCGCCCTGCTCGACTCCCCCGACCCGGCGCTGCCGTGGCTGCTGCTCCTGGCGCACATCGGTGTCGGACTCACGGCGGCGCTCTGGCTGCGCGGCGGGGAGCGGGCGCTGGCCCGGCTGCTCGGCGCGGTGGCCGCCTTCGCGTTCCGGCCGCTGCTGCTCGTGGTGGCCTTCTTCCGCGGTGGCGGTTCGGCTCCGGGCCGGGCCGTCCGGCCCGCGGGACGGCCCCGGTCGTCCCGTGTCCGGCTGCTCGTGCACTCCGTGGGGCGGCGGGGGCCGCCGTTCCCGGGCTTCGCTCTCGTCTGAGCGACCCGGTACAGCGGTTCCCCTCTTCTCTTCCCCACACCTTCACGGAGATCACGATCATGAGCGCACGCAACAGCCAGTCCAACAAGGCCGCCGCCCGCGAGCGGCTGCGCGTCGAGCGCGAGCGGCAGGCGAAGAAGGACCGGGCGCGCCGGCAGCTCGTCGTCGGCGTCTCGGCCGTGGCCGTCCTGGCCGCCGCCGGCGGCATCGGCTACGCGGTGGTGCAGTCGAACAAGCCCACCCAGTGGGAGACGGCCGCGGAGGCGACGACCGTCACGGCCCCGAAGAACACCTCGGGCACGAACGGCACGACGGTCGTCATCGGCAAGTCCTCCGCGAAGAAGACCCTGGAGCTGTACGAGGACTCGCGCTGCCCCGTCTGCGCGACCTTCGAGCAGGGCGTGGGCGCGACGATCGAGAAGGACGTCGAGGCCGGCAAGTACAAGATCAAGTACGTCGGTGCCACCTTCATCGACAACGGCGTCCCCGGCGAGGGCTCGAAGAACGCCCTGTCCGCCCTGGGCGCGGCGCTGAACGTGAGCCCCGAGGCCTTCCTGAAGTTCAAGTCGGCGCTCTACTCGACGGAGTTCCACCCGGAGGAGAACCAGGACAAGTTCGCCAAGGACTCGTACCTCCTGGAGATCGCCGACTCGGTCCCGGCCCTCAAGAGCAACGCCGAGTTCAGGAAGAACGTCGAGAACGGCACGTTCGACGCCTGGGCCATGAAGATGTCCAAGGCCTTCGACGAGAGCGGCGTGCAGGGCACGCCGACGCTGAAGATGGACGGCAAGGCCGTCACCGCGCAGGGCTCCGACAGCCCGCCGATGACCGCCGACCAGTTCACCACGGCGATCGACGCGGCCCTGAAGGCCTGACCCTCGGCACCCGCCCCACCCTTCGCCCGGCCCCGGACCTCCCCTGAGGTCCGGGGCCGGCGACGTACCGGACCTCGCCGACGGCGCCGACGCACGGCCGGCAGTTCGGGTGTGGCGCCGGTGTTCCGAGGGGCGCGGCGCGTCCTGTGGGCGACAAGTCGACGAACTTCCGGAATTCGGCTGCCCAACTGGCCTACCCGTCAGTAATCTGACTGCCCGTGACCAGTCAGTTCATATCTTCTGCCCCCAGTCGTCGCACGGTCGTCAAGGCCGCCGCCGTCACCGCCGTCGCCGCGCCCGCCCTCCTGGGCGCCGCCTCCCCCGCTCTCGCGGACTCCGGGGCACCCGCCTTCCTCCACGGTGTCGCCTCCGGCGACCCGCTGCCCGACGGCGTCCTCCTCTGGACGCGCGTCACCCCCTCCCCCGAGGCCGTCCCCGGCTCCGGCCTCGGCCCGGACGTCACGGTCGGCTGGGAGCTCGCCGAGGACCGCGGCTTCGACCGGACCGTCGCCTCCGGCACGACCACGGCGAGCGCCGCCTCCGACCACACCGTGAAGGCCGACGTGCGGGGCCTGCGCCCCGCGACCGCCTACTGGTTCCGCTTCACCGCGGGCGAGGCCGTCTCCCCGGTCGCCCGCACCCGGACCGCGCCGGCCGCCGACGCCGCCGCCCCCGGGGTCCGCTTCGGCGTGGTCTCCTGCGCGAACTGGGAGTCCGGCCACTTCTCCGCGTACCGCCACCTCGCCGGCCGCGCCGACCTGGACGCCGTCCTCCACCTCGGCGACTACGTCTACGAGTACGCCAGCGGCGTCTACCCCGAGGCGAAGGACACCGTCCGGCAGCACGAGCCGCGCCACGAGATCGTCTCGCTCGCCGACTACCGCACCCGGCACGGGCACTACAAGACCGACGCCGACCTCCAGGCGCTGCACGCCGCCCACCCGGTGGTCGCCATCTGGGACGACCACGAGTTCGCCAACGACGCCTGGACGGGCGGGGCCGAGAACCACACCCCCGGCGCCGAGGGCGAGTGGGCGGCCCGGGTGGCCGCCGCCAAGCAGGCGTACTTCGAGTGGATGCCGGTCCGCACCTCCACCGAGGGCACGGTCTTCCGGCGGCTGCGCTTCGGCAAGCTGGCCGATCTGCACCTGCTCGACCTGCGGACGTTCCGCTCCGCCCCGGCGAAGACCGGCAGCGGCTCGGTCGACGACCCGGAGCGGACGATCGCCGGCCGCGCCCAACTGGACTGGCTCAAGGCCGGTCTCGCGGGCTCGGACGCCACCTGGCAGCTGGTCGGCACCTCGGTGATGATCTCGCCGATCGCCTTCGGCGCCCTGCCCGCCCACCTCCTGGAGCCGCTCGCCGAGCTGATGGGCCTGCCGAAGGAGGGGCTCGCGGTCAACGTCGACCAGTGGGACGGCTTCACCGACGACCGCAAGGAGCTGATCGGGCACCTGACCTCGCGCGCGATCCGCAACACGGTCTTCCTGACCGGCGACATCCACATGGCCTGGGCCAACGACGTGCCGGTGAAGGCGGCGACGTACCCGCTGTCGGCCTCGGCGGCCACCGAGTTCGTCGTCACCTCGGTGAGCTCGGACAACCTGGACGACATGCTGAACGTGGCCCCCGGGACGCTCTCGGTCGTGGCCGCGGGCGCGGTGAAGGCCGCCAACCGCCATGTGAAGTGGGTGGACATGGACCACCACGGCTACGGCGTGCTCGACGTGACATCCGAGCACTCGCAGATGGACTACTACACGGTCTCCGACAAGGCGGATCCGGCCGCGACGACCGCCTGGGCGCGCTCCTACCGGACCAAGAACGGAACGCAGCGTGTCGAGCGGGTGTACCAGCCGGTCCGCTGACCAGTTCCTAACGGCGATTTTCAGCCATGATCTTTCGTGTTAACGGGAGATCACATCGCTACGGCGGGTGGCGAGTTTCGGAGATCGAATCCGGACACACCACCCGCCTCTGGCACTTCATCCGTTACGTCGAGGTCTCAACCTCCGGAATCGGCGCAAGAATTTCTTCCCGATGTACCGAATTGCCCGACGAATGATTGGGCTTGATCACTCCTCAACGACGTCTGACATGGACGCGTAATCTCCGGGCCGTGGCGAGGAAGTTCCTCTCCCACCCTCCCCCACGAGGAGTCACCATGCGTGCTCTTGCCCGTATTTCGCCCCGTATGTCACGTCGTATTTTCGGTACCGCCGTCATGGCCGGAACGCTGGCCCTGGCTCCGCTTTCGGCCCCCGTGGCCACCGGCGCGTCCAGCGCCGCCCTGGCCGGTTCCTCCGCCGAGGAGTGCGTGGACGACCACTCCGACCACGCCGGCGTCTCCAGCGCCCGCAAGGCGCGCGGTGCCGACAGCCACGCCGCCGAGCCCAACGAGCTCTCGGCCGCCAAGGCCAAGGCCATGGACGACGACCTGAAGAAGAAGCTGGCCTCGGCCGCCGTCCAGGGGCGCCTCAGCGCCGCCGCGGACGCCGCCGCCGTGGTCAACATCCCCGTCTACTTCCACGTCATCCACAGCGGCACGACGGGCAAGCTCTCCGCCACCGCCATCAACAACCAGCTGAACGTCCTGAACGCGGCCTACGCCGGCCAGGGCACCGGCAATGTGAACACCAACTTCCAGTTCACGCTGGCCGGTACCGACTACACGGACAACGCCTCCTGGTACAACCTGGCCTCCGGCTCCACCGCCGAGAAGCAGATGAAGCAGACCCTCCGCAAGGGCGGCGCCGGCGCGCTGAACTTCTACACCGCCAACCTGAGCGGCGGCCTCCTCGGCTGGGCGACCTTCCCGTCCTCGTACGCCTCGAACCCGTCCATGGACGGTGTCGTCGTCCTGGACTCCTCGCTGCCGGGCGGCTCTTCGGCCAACTACAACGAGGGTGACACCGCGACCCACGAGGTCGGCCACTGGATGGGCCTCTACCACACCTTCCAGGGCGGCTGCAACGGCGCCGGTGACTCCGTCGCCGACACCCCGGCCGAGAAGAGCCCCGCGTACGAGTGCCCGACCGGCCGTGACTCCTGCGCCTCCAAGGCCGGTGTGGACCCGATCCACAACTTCATGGACTACACGTACGACGCGTGCATGTACCAGTTCACCGCCGGTCAGGTGACCCGGATGAACCAGTTCTGGACCTCGTACCGCGCCGGCTGACCGAGCACGGCTGACACCGGGACACACACCGAGGGCGCGACGGGAGAGACTCCCGCCGCGCCCTCGGGCGTGGTTCCTACAGGCTGTCCAGGAAGGCCAGCGCCACCGACCAGGTCCGCTCGGCCGCCTCCGCGTCCCAGTCGGGCAGCTCCGGGTCCGTGTAGACGTGCCCCGCGCCCCGGTAGCGGTAGATCTCCACGTCCGCCCCGGCCTTGCGCATCTGGAGGTACCAGGACGACAGCCAGTCGTCCGTCTCGAAGGGGTCCGGCTCCGCCACGTGCAGCTGTACGGGCAGCTCGTCGACCGAGGCCGACTCCGCGAGGTCCGAGGTGCCGTGGAACAGCAGCAGCCCACGCGCCTTCTCGTCGCCGAGGGCCAGGGTCTGGGCGATCGAGGCCCCGAGGGACAGGCCCATGTAGACCAGGCCGCGCTCGGAGTACGGGGCGGCGGCCAGGACCGCCCGCTTCAGCAGCTCGTCCTTGCCGACCTCGTCCCGGAGCGCCACGCCCTCCTCGACGGTCCCGACCGTCTTGCCGTCGTACAGGTCCGGCGTCCAGACCTGGTGCCCGGCGGCCCGGAGCCGCTCGGCAGCGGCCTCGACGGAAGGGGTCAGCCCGTAGGCCGAGTGGAAGAGCATGATGTCCATGCGTCCCATCCTGCCACCCGGCCCGGACCGCACCGCTCACCCCGACCGCTCACCCGGACCGCCGGCCGCACCGCTCACCCGGCGCCGGACTCACCGCATGCTCCGCACGTCCAGCTGCCGCAGCACCCGGTCCACCACCTCCGGGTCGGCGCCCGGCTCGCTGCGGGCCGAGAGCACCTCGTGCCGGGCGGCCGACATCAGTTCCCGCTGGATCCGCTGCACCGCCTTGAACCGCTTCGTCCGCTCGACGAACGCGGCCCGGCGCTCCTCGTCGACCATGTCCGGACTGATCCGCGCCCCGATGTCGTACGCCCCGCGCAGCAGCCGCTCCTGGACCTCCTCGGGCAGCTCCTCGACCTCCTCGATCTCCTTGAGCCTGCGCTTGGCCGCCTTCGCGGCCCGGACGGCCAGATCCCGCTCCAGCGCCCGCTCCGCGTCGGCGTCGGCCCGGACCCCGAGCTTCCGGACCAGCCAGGGCAGGGTGAGCCCCTGGAAGACGAGGGTGGTGATGATCACACAGAAGGCGATGAAGACGATCTCGTCGCGGCCCGGGAAGGGCTCGCCGTCGTCGGTACGGAGCGGGATGGCAAGCGCCAGCGCCACAGAGGCCACCCCGCGCATCCCCGCCCACCACATGACGACGGTCTCCCGCCAGCTCATCGGGATCTCCTCGTCGACGTCCCGGCGCGTGTGGAGCCGCTTCGCCAGCCAAGTGGCGGGCAGCAGCCACAGCAGCCGGACCCCGACGACGACGCCGACCACCGCGGCCCCCCAGCCGAGCATCTCCCAGCCGCGCCCCTCGGCCACCCCGAAGACGTGCACGAGCTCCAGACCGATGAGCCCGAAGGCGATGCCGGTGACGAGGGTGTCCACGATCTGCCAGAAGGTCTGTCCGGCGAGCCGGCCCATGACGTCGTCGGCGTCGGCCGAGTGCTCGGCGAGGAAGAGGGCGGTGATCAGGACCGCGAGGACGCCGGAGCCGTGCAGCTCCTCCGCGAGGACGTAGCTCACGAAGGGGACGAGGAGGGTGAGCCCGGTCTGGAGCGTGGCGTCCCCCAGGAGCCCGATGAGCTTGTTGGTGAGCCAGCCGAGCACCAGGCCGAGGACGGTGGCGACCACCGCGGACAGCACGAACTCGCCGATCGCCTCGGGCCAGGAGAAGGAGCCGCTGACCACGGCGGCGATCGCCACGTGGTACAGCACGATCGCGGTGACGTCGTTGAAGAGGCCCTCGCCCTCCAGGATCGACACGAGCCGCCGCGGCAGCCCGAGCGAGCCGGCGACGGCGGTCGCCGCGACCGGGTCGGGCGGCGCGACGAGGGCGCCGAGCGCGATCGCGGCGGCCAGCGAGATGCCGGGCACGAGCGCGTGCGCGACCGCGCCGACGGCGGCGGTGGTCACGAAGACGAGCGCGACCGCGAGCAGGAAGATGGGCCGTCTGTTCGCCGCGAACTGCCGCCAGGACGTGCGCTGCACGGAGGCGTACAGGAGGGGCGGCAGCACCAGCGGGAGGATGAACTCCGGCGGGATCTCGACGGTCGGCACGAACGGCAGGAAGGCCAGCGCGATCCCGACGAGCGTCATCAGGACGGGGGCGGGCAGTCCGAGCCGGTCACCGAGGGGAACGGTGAGCAGGGCGCCGAGCAGCAGCAAGAACAACAGGGCCAATTGATCCACGGACACACCCTGCCACGTATGTCCGTTTTCATAGCAACTGCCCCCCGTGACCGTCCCGACGGAGCCCGGAAGACGGACGCGGTGTCCGGCCCGCCCCGGGGTGGACCTCCGGCCTACAGGGCCCTTCGCATGGCCCGGTGCGGCATGTCGGCGTCCGGGAACTCGGGCCCGTACGCCTCGTAGCCGAGCCGCTCGTAGAAGCCGAGCGCGTGGGTCTGCGCGTGCAGGTCGACGGCGGTCAGACCGCGCTCGCGCGCCGCCTCCTCGATGCCCCGCACGAGGGCCGCGCCGACGCCGAGGCCGCGCGCGGCCTCGGAGACCGCGAGGCGGCCGAGCGAGCCCACCGAGGTGTCGGCGCCGGTCCTGCCGACCGCGTCCGCCCCGAAGAGCAGGCGGCCGGTCCCCAGCGGCAGCCCGTCCTCGCGCACCGCGAGCACGTGCACGGCGGTCGCGTCGTACGTGTCGTACTCCAGCTCCTGCGGAACGCCCTGCTCCACCACGAAGACCTCACGGCGGACCGCGAAGCAGGCCTCGCGGTCCTCGGGGCCGAGCGCCTCGCGGACGCTGTACGCGGTGGTCACCGGCTCTCCGAGGCGATCCGGTCCAGGGCCTTCTGGAGGTCCTCGGGGTAGGTGCTGGAGAACTCGACCCACGAGCCGTCGCCGGGGTGCTCGAAGCCGAGGCGGACGGCGTGCAGCCACTGCCGCGTCAGGCCGAGGCGCTTGGCGAGCGTCGGGTCGGCGCCGTAGGTGAGGTCACCGACGCAGGGGTGGCGGTGGGCGGACATGTGCACCCGGATCTGGTGGGTGCGGCCCGTCTCCAGCTTGATGTCGAGCAGCGAGGCCGAGCGGTACGCCTCGATGAGGTCGTAGTGCGTGACGGAGGGCTTGCCCTCGGCGGTGACGGCCCACTTGTAGTCGTGGTTCGGGTGCCGGCCGATCGGTGCGTCGATGGTGCCGCTCATCGGGTCGGGGTGGCCCTGGACCAGCGCGTTGTAGCGCTTGTCGACCGTGCGCTCCTTGAACTGGCGCTTGAGCGAGGTGTACGCGTACTCGGACTTGGCGACCACCATCAGGCCGGAGGTGCCGACGTCGAGGCGGTGCACGATGCCCTGGCGCTCGGCGGCGCCGGAGGTGGAGATGCGGTAGCCGGCGGCGGCGAGGCCGCCGATGACCGTGGTGCCGGTCCAGCCGGGGCTGGGGTGCGCGGCGACGCCGACCGGCTTCATGATCACGACGATGTCGTCGTCGTCGTGGACGATCTCCATGCCCTCGACGGGCTCGGCGACGATCTGCACGGGCGCGGGCGCCCCGGGCATCTCGACCTCGAGCCACGCGCCGCCGCTGACCCGCTCGGACTTGCCGACGACGGAGCCGTCGACCTGGACCTTGCCTGCGGCGGCCAGCTCGGCCGCCTTCGTGCGGGAGAACCCGAACATCCGGGCGATGGCGGCGTCGACGCGCTCGCCCTCCAGGCCATCGGGAACGGGCAGCGTGCGGATCTCGGGACTCGTACTCACCCGTCGAGTATGCCTTGCGCGGGAGGTGATCCGTACGGGCCGGGCTCCCGGCCGGGCCCCACCGGGCCCGGCGGACGACCCCGCCCGGCCCTGTGGGCGGTCCCGCCCGGTCCCCGTCAGTCCTTGTGGACGGTCCCGTCCGGGTCCACGCCCCGGAAGGACAGGATCACGATGAGGATGCCGCCGCAGACGATCGCCGAGTCGGCGAGGTTGAAGACGGCGAAGTGCGCGGGGGCGATGAAGTCCACGACCGCGCCCTCGAAGACGCCCGGCGAGCGGAAGATCCGGTCCGTGAGGTTGCCGAGCGCCCCGCCGAGCAGCAGACCGAGGGCGATGGCCCAGGGCAGGCTGTAGAGCTTCCGCGCCAGCCGGAAGATCACGATGATCACGACCGCGGCGATGCAGGTGAAGACGATCGTGAAGGCCTCGCCCATGCCGAAGGCCGCGCCCGGGTTCCGGATCGCGTCGAGGCGCAGCAGGTCCCCGATCAGCGGGATGGCCTCGCGGCCCTCCAGCTTGGCGACCACCAGCATCTTGCTGCCCAGGTCGAGCAGGTAGGCCAGCACGGCCACCACGAGCAGCGCGACGATCCTGCGCCTGCCCCTGGGCTGCTCCTCGGGAGCGGCCGTGCCGTCGTCGGAGGCCGCCGACTCGTCGGCCCCTGCTGAATCCGGCGTACCGATGATGCGCTCCGCCTCTGCCACGTGAGTGAGTCCCTCGACCTCGATGCCTGACCGTGCCCCGAGGGTACGGCACAGGCGTACGAGACCGTCAGCCGCGCCGCTCCTGGCGCTGCTTGTCCTCCACGCAGAGGGTGGCCCGGGGGAAGGCCTGCATCCGCGCCTTGCCGATGGGCTTCCCACACACCTCGCAAAGGCCGTAGGTGCCCGCGTCGAGCCGTTCCAGGGCGTGCTCGGTCTGCTCCAGCATCTCCCGGGCGTTCGCGGCGAGCGCGAGCTCGTGCTCGCGGGTGATGTTCTTGGTGCCGGTGTCGGCCTGGTCGTCGCCCGCGCCGTCGCCCGAGTCCCGCATGAGGCCGGTGAGCTCCTCCCGCGAGTGGACGAGCTCGCTGCGCAGCCGCAGGACCTCCGCCTGGAGCGAGCTGCGGGCCTCCTCGACCTCCTCCGGCGTCCAGGGGTCCTCGCCGGGGCGGACCGCGAGCTCCCCGGTACGGGCCGAGGGCACCGCGGCCTCGTCCTCGGCCGTCGTCACGCCACCCGCGGTCTTCTTCGCTGCCACCGTCCTGGCTCCTGTCTGCTTCTTCGCGGCGGTCGCCTTCCTGGCGGCCGTCCTCCTCGCCGCGGCCTTCCTGGCCGGGGCGTGCGCGGCGGGGGTCTCCTCGGCGGCCTCCGCGGCCCCGGCCGCCGTCTCCGCCGTCTTCCGGGCAGGGGCCGCCGTACCCGTCTTCTTCGCCGCGGCCTTGCCGCCGACCGCCTTCCGGGCGGCGGTCGACCTCTTCCCGGCCACGTCCTTGCCGTCCACGGCCGTCGCACCGGTGGAATCGGCGGTCGCGGACTTCTTCGCGGCGGTCTTCTTCGCCACCATGTCGCGGCCCCTTCACATTTTGTGATCTTGCTCGCGAATCGTGCTGGGACGATAAATCGGCCCAGGGCCCGCGGCAACGGGGCACGCCGCCGTTCCCACCCGCCCCCGCTCCCCACGGGGCGGGCCTGCCTCCGTTGTGCCCAGCTCCCCGCCCGGTAATCCGCCCCACCCCTCCCCCACATGGCCGCAGGGGAACTCCGCCCCGCTTCGTATGGCCATTCGGGTGGCGGTACGGGTGCCCTTCAGGGGTGCGGGAAAACGGGTCGGCCACCCCCCGTCGCGGCCCGTACACTGGGCACAGCGAAAGGCTTGGATGGGGACGAGTAGCGTCGTACGCAGCCATGAGCGACCCGGGGACGGTGAGAGCCCGGGGGCGAGCCCGATGTGAAGCATCACCCCGGAGCCGTCGGAAGAAAGCCGTGCGAGAGCGCGGCGACTAGACCCGGCGTCGCGACCCCAATGAGGGGGCTCAGGGCGCGCGTGGCTGCCCGGGGCCAAGGAGGGTGGTACCGCGGGAGCAGCGCTCTCGTCCCTCCGACGGAACGACGACAGTCCGCCGGAGGAATCTCGATGACACCGCCGCAGTACCGCCAGGTGCCCGCCCAGGTCGACCTGCCCGCGCTGGAGCACGACGTGCTCGACTTCTGGCGCGACAACAAGGTCTTCGCGAAGACCCTGGAGCAGTCCGAGGGACGCCCCGAGTGGGTGTTCTACGAGGGCCCGCCCACCGCGAACGGCATGCCCGGCGCGCACCACATCGAGGCCCGCGTCTTCAAGGACGTCTTCCCCCGCTTCCGGACCATGCGCGGCTACCACGTGGCCCGCAAGGCCGGCTGGGACTGCCACGGCCTGCCGGTCGAGCTCGCCGTCGAGAAGGAGCTCGGCTTCTCCGGCAAGAAGGACATCGAGGCCTACGGCATCGCCGAGTTCAACGACAAGTGCCGCGAGTCGGTGACCCGCCACACGGACGCCTTCGCCGAGCTGACGACCCGCATGGGCTACTGGGTCGACCTGGACGACGCGTACCGGACCATGGACCCCTCGTACATCGAGTCGGTCTGGTGGTCGCTGAAGCAGATCTTCGACAAGGACCTGCTGGTCCAGGACCACCGGGTCGCCCCCTGGTGCCCGCGCTGCGGCACCGGTCTCTCCGACCACGAGCTGGCCCAGGGCTACGAGACGGTCGTCGACCCGTCGGTCTACGTCCGCTTCCCGCTCACGTCCGGCCCCCTCGCGGGCAAGGCGGCGCTCCTGGTCTGGACGACGACCCCGTGGACCCTGGTGTCCAACACGGCGGTCGCCGCCCACCCCGAGGTGACCTACGTCGTCGCGACCGACGGCGACGAGCGGGTCGTCGTCGCGCAGCCTCTCCTGGAGAAGGCGCTCGGCGAGGGCTGGGTGACCACCGGCGAGTCCTTCACGGGCGCCGAGATGGAGCGCTGGACCTACCAGCGCCCCTTCGAGCTGGTCGACTTCCCGGCCGAGGCCCACTACGTGGTCAACGCCGAGTACGTGACGACCGAGGACGGTACGGGTCTGGTCCACCAGTCCCCCGCCTTCGGTGAGGACGACCTCAAGGTCTGCAAGGCGTACGGCCTGCCGGTCGTGAACCCGGTCCGCCCCGACGGCACCTTCGAGGAGGACGTGCCGCTGGTCGGCGGCGTCTTCTTCAAGAAGGCCGACGAGGCGCTCACCGCCGACCTGGACGCGCGCGGCCTGCTCTTCCGCCACATCGCGTACGAGCACAGCTACCCGCACTGCTGGCGCTGCCACACGGCGCTGCTCTACTACGCGCAGCCGTCCTGGTACATCCGCACGACGGCGGTCAAGGACCGCATGCTCGCGGAGAACGAGCGGACGAACTGGTTCCCGGACTCGGTCAAGCACGGCCGCTTCGGCGACTGGCTGACCAACAACGTCGACTGGGCGCTCTCCCGGAACCGCTACTGGGGCACCCCGCTGCCGATCTGGCGCTGCGAGGACGACCACCTCACCTGTGTCGGCTCCCGCGCCGAGCTCACCGAGCTGACGGGCACCGACCAGTCGGAGCTCGACCCGCACCGCCCGTACATCGACGCGGTGACCTTCGGCTGCCCCACGGAGGGCTGCTCGCTGGAGGCCACCCGGGTGCCGGAGGTCATCGACGCCTGGTACGACTCGGGCTCGATGCCGTTCGCGCAGTACGGCTACCCGTACCGGAACAAGGAACTCTTCGAGTCCCGCTACCCGGCGCAGTTCATCTCCGAGGCCATCGACCAGACCCGCGGCTGGTTCTACACGCTGATGGCGGTCGGCACGCTGGTCTTCGACAAGTCGTCCTACGAGAACGTGGTCTGCCTGGGCCACATCCTCGCCGAGGACGGCCGGAAGATGTCCAAGCACCTGGGCAACATCCTCCAGCCGATCCCGCTCATGGACCAGCACGGCGCCGACGCGGTCCGCTGGTTCATGGCGGCCGGCGGCTCGCCGTGGGCGGCGCGCCGGGTGGGCCACGGCACGATCCAGGAGGTCGTCCGCAAGACGCTCCTGACGTACTGGAACACGGTCGCCTTCCAGGCTCTGTACGCCCGTACGTCCGGCTGGGCGCCGAGCGCCGCGGACCCGGCCCCGGCCGACCGCACGGTCCTCGACCGCTGGCTCCTCTCCGAGCTGAACACCCTGGTCGCCGAGACGACCGAGGCGATGGAGTCCTACGACACCCAGCGCACCGGCAAGCTGGTCTCGGCCTTCGTCGACGACCTCTCCAACTGGTACGTGCGCCGCTCGCGCCGCCGCTTCTGGCAGGGCGACAAGGCGGCCCTGCGGACCCTCCACGACGTGATCGAGACGGTCACGCGCCTGATGGCCCCGCTGACCCCGTTCATCACGGAGCGGGTCTGGCAGGACCTGGTGGTGCCGGTGAGCCCGGACGCCCCCGAGTCGGTCCACCTCGCCACCTGGCCGGAGGCGGACGCCGCCCTGATCGACCGGACCCTCTCCGAGCAGATGCTGCTGGTACGCCGTCTGGTGGAGCTGGGCCGGGCCACGCGCGCGGAGTCGGGCGTCAAGACCCGCCAGCCGCTGTCCCGGGCCCTGGTGGCGGCGACGGGCTTCGCGGCCCTCTCCGCGGACCTCCAGGCCCAGATCACGGAGGAGCTCAACGTCTCCTCCCTGGCCTCCCTCTCCGAGGTCGGCGGCTCGCTCGTCGACACGACGGCGAAGGCCAACTTCCGGGCCCTGGGCAAGCGCTTCGGCAAGGGCGTCCAGGACGTGGCGAAGGCGGTCGCGGCGGCGGACGCGGCGGCGCTGTCGCTGGCCCTCCGCTCGGGCGAGGCGACGCTCTCGGTGAACGGTGAGGACATCACCGTCACCCCCGAGGAGATCATCATCACGGAGACCCCCCGCGAGGGCTGGTCGGTGGCCTCCGACGCGGGCGCGACCGTCGCGCTCGACCTGGAGATCACCCCGGAGCTGCGCCGCGCCGGTCTCGCCCGCGACGCGATCCGCCTGATCCAGGAGGCCCGCAAGAACAGCGGCCTGGACGTGGCGGACCGGATCGCCCTGCGCTGGACGTCGACCTCCCCGGAGACGACGGAGGCGCTGGCGGCCCACGCCGGGCTCATCGCGGACGAGGTCCTCGCGACGGACCACGCCGAAGGCGAGGCGGACGCCACGTACGGCACCCCGTTCACGGACGACTCCCTCGCCCTGACGTTCCGCCTCCGCAAGGCGTAACACCCACCCCAAAAGGCCCGGCCCCCGAAAGGGGGCCGGGCCTTTGCGTTCCCCCACCCCGCCCCTTCCCGAAACCTTGCCGGGGGCGGGTGGGGGTGTCGCGGCGCGCCCAGAGGGCGGGGCCGAGCCCCACCTGCCCGGGGTCCGGGGCAGCGCCCAGGGTCTGGCGCAGCGCCAGAGGTCCGGGGCGGAGCCCCATGTCCCGCCCGAGGTCCGAGGGCCGGGGGCCGGAGACCGAGGTCCGGGGCCGGGGGCCGGGGCCGGGGTCCGGGGCCGGGGGCCGGGACCCGAGGTCCGGGGCCGGGGGCCGGGGCCGGGGGCCGGGGCCGGGGGCCGGGGCCGGGGGCCGGGGGCCGGGGCCGGGGGCCGGGCCCGAGGTCCGGGGCCGGGGGCCGGGCCCGAGGTCCGGGGCCGGGGGCCGGGCCCGAGGTCCGGGGCCGGGGGCCGGGGCGGAGCCCGAGAACCTGCTCGGGCTCCGGGGCAGCGCCCCGTGTCCCGCACGAGGTCCGGGGGCCTGGCCCCACCTGCCCGGGGCCCGGGGCGAAGCCCCGTGTCTTGGTCGGGGTCCGGGGCAGTGCCCCGGTTTCGGGAAGGGGCGGGGTGGGGGATCGCCCGCCGCAGGCGCCCACCGCCGGCCGCACCCGCAGCCCGCCCTCCCCGCGTGCGGGCCCGTGCCCGTCTGCCGCCCCGCCCGTGTCGGCCGCGCCGCGGGGTGCCCCTGCCGGGTACGGCGAAGGGCCGGGCCCCGGTGTTACCCGGGGCCCGGCCCTTGCAGCCTGCCGACGGCTACGCGCTCATCGCGCGACCGCCCGCCGTCAGTTGTCGTCCTCGTCGATCAGGAAGCCCCGCATCGGCGCCGGCGCCTGCTGCATCGGCTGGGGAGCCTGCGGCCGGACCGGAGCCATCGGCTGGGTCATGGCCGGGGACATCTGCTGCTGACCGCCGTACGAGGGCGCACCGCCCATGGACGGCGCGCCGCCCATGCCGCCGTTGCCGCCGTAGGACGGGGCGCTCGCGCCGGCCGAGGCCATCGAGGGCGCCGGCGGCAGCGAGGCCGTCGCCGGGGTCCGCGGCGGAGCCAGCGAGTCGTCGGCCTGGGTCTCCAGCTGACGCAGCTGCGACTCCAGGTACGACTTCAGGCGCGTGCGGTACTCGCGCTCGAAGCCGCGCAGGTCCTCGACCTTGCGCTCCAGCGTGGCGCGGGCGGACTCCAGGGAGCCCATCGCGACGCGGTGCTTCTCCTGCGCGTCCCGCTCAAGAGCGTCCGCCTTGGCGCGGGCGTCCCGCTCCAGGCCCTCGGCGCGGGAGCGCGCCTCGCCGACGATCTTGTTGGCCTCGGAGCGGGCCTCGGCGATCGCCTGGTCGGCGGTCTGCTGGGCCAGCGAGAGGACACGCGCGGCGCTGTCGCCGCCCGGGGCCTGCGGAGGCTGCTGCTGCATCTGCTGCTGCGGGTGACCCATGGGGCCGCCCTGCATCGGGCCGGGACCCATCGGTCCACCCTGCATGGGGCCACCCTGCATCGGGCCGGGGCCCATGGGCCCGCCCTGCATGGGGCCGCCCTGCATGGGGCCGGCGGGAAGCTGGGGGGCACCGGAAGGCAGCTGCGGCGGGCCCATCTGCGGCGGCTGCTGCTGGACCGGCGGTCCGGATATGGCCGCGGGCACGGGGGCGCCGGGACCGACGGGACGATCCTGCGGCTCCGGGGGCTTGCGCATGCCCTGCTGCTGCTGGTTCTGCGCGGCGGCACGCGTCGCGGCGGCCAGCTTGGCGCGCAGGTCCTCGTTCTCGCGGAGCAGGCGGGTCAGCTCGGCCTCGACCTCGTCGAGGAAGGCATCGACCTCGTCCTCGTCATAGCCTTCTCGGAGGCGGACGGTCGTGAACTGCTTGTTCCGCACGTCCTCGGGGGTCAGCGCCATCTCTTCTTCACCTCTACGTAGTCGTCGGCAGTCGGCAAGACCGTATCGTCCACTTTCACCTTCACCCGGCGAACCTGCTCACGAGGGAGATCAGGATGTAGACGATGATCATCAGAACGAAGAAGGACAGGTCGAGTGCCACGCCCCCGAGACGCAGCGGCGGGATGAGCCGCCGCAGAAGCTTGAGCGGTGGATCGGTGACAGTGTAGGTGGCCTCCAGAACGACCACCATCGCCTTACCGGGTTGCCATGAACGCGCGAACTGGAAGACGTAGTCCATGACCAGCCGGACGATCAGGAGGACGAGGAAGCACATCAGCACGATGTAGACCACCTGTAGTGCGACGCCCATCCCGCGTTTCCCTCTCCCCTGGCTTACGTGCTCTCACTTGTTCCGGCCGCGTCGTCGCGGCCGGTCCGTCCGGTTCCGTTCTCAGCTCTGGTTGAAGAATCCGCCCTCTGCGATCCGGGCCTTGTCCTCCGCCGTGACATCGACGTTAGCAGGCGACAACAGGAACACCTTCTGCGTCACGCGCTCAATGCTGCCATGGAGCCCGAAGACGAGTCCGGCGGCAAAGTCGACAAGTCGCTTCGCGTCCGTGTCGTCCATCTCCGTGAGGTTCATGATCACGGGGGTGCCCTCACGGAAGTGTTCCCCGATGGTACGGGCCTCGTTGTAGGTCCGGGGGTGCAGCGTGGTGATGCGGTAGGGCTCCCGCTCGGACACGACCTTGGGCATGATCACCGGTGCGTTCTTCTCCAGGCTCGGGCGTTCGGGTGTGATGGATGCCACGGGGGCAATTCGGGCCGGACGTCCGCTTTCGGCGAGTACCGGGACAGAATGAGCGATCGGTTCCCGGGGTGCCGGGGGCTGCACCACACGCACCGGTTCCTCGCGCTCGATCTGTCGCGGAGGGGTGTGGCGCCGCTCGCGCTCGGGCTCCGGCTCCAGCTCGGGTTCGAAGTCGTCGTCGGGGTCGAAGCCCCGGCCGTCGTACCCATCGTCCTCCACGAGGCCGAGGTAGACCGCCATCTTGCGCATCGCGCCGGCCATTCTCTGAGTCCTCCGCTCTGTGGTGGATCGCCGTACAGGCCCCATGTCGCAGCGCCACGAAGTGCCCGCGATCCACGGGCCACCCCGCCGTTCTGCGGAATGACCATATTTTCTGCTGTGGTCCGACTTGCTTCGCGACGTTACCCGAGCTTCGGGCGGACGCCGAGTACCGCCGTACCGACGCGTACGTGTGTCGCCCCGGCAGCGACGGCCTCCTCGAGGTCCGCACTCATCCCTGCTGACACCATGTTCGCAGCAGGACGGGTCGCGCGCAGGGCAGTCGACAAATCCATCAACCGGTCGAAGGCGGCGCGTTGTCTGCCCGCGTACGGACCGGAGAGCGGCGCGACGGTCATCAGGCCGTCGAGCCGCAGCCCGGGAGCGCCGTCCACCGCGTGCGCCAACTCCTCGACGCCCTCCGGCGACACGCCGCCCCGGGCGCCGCGTTCCCCGGACTCGGCGTCGAGCGCGACCTGGAGCAGACAGCCGAGCTCCCGCCCCTCCTTCTCCGCGGCCGCGGACAGAGAGGAAACGAGCTTCAATCGGTCGACGGACTGCACCACATCGGCATAACCCACCACGGACCGGACCTTGTTGGTCTGCAACTGGCCCACGAAGTGCCAGGTCAGATCAAGGTCGGCACACGCGGCGGCCTTGGGGGCGGCGTCCTGGTCCCGGTTCTCGGCGACGTGCCGCACGCCCAGTCCGTGCAGCAGCCGCACATCGCTCGCGGGGTAGGTCTTGGTGACCACGATCAGGGTCACCTCCTCCCGCGGGCGTCCGGCGGCGGCGCAGGCGGCGGCGATCCGCTCCTCCACGTGGGCCAGATTCTCGGCGAGTTGCGACTTCCGGTCCGTCATGTCTCTTCCTGGGTCAACCAGACATATCCCGCGAGTCGCCCGGTGGTGCGGTCGCGGCGGTACGAGTAGTGGTCACCGGATTCCCGGGTGCAGACCTCACTGGCCCGCCGGTCGGTCACCCCGAGCCGTTCGAGCTGGGCGTGCACCCCGGCGGTGACGTCGACGGCGGGGGTGCCCCAGCTCGTCTCGGCCCAGGCGGCGGGCTCGGTCTCGGCGACCTCGGCACGCATGGTCTCCGGCACCTCGTAGCACCGCCCGCAGACGGCGGGGCCGGTGCGGGCGACGATCCGGGCGGGGTCGGCGCCGAGGCGGATCATGGCCTCGACGGCGGCGGGGACGACCCCCGCGACCATCCCGGGCCGCCCGGCGTGGGCGGCGGACACGACCCCGGCGACGGGATCGGCGAGCAGGACGGGCACGCAGTCCGCGGTGAGGACGGCGAGGGCGAGTCCGCGGGTCGCGGTCACGAGACCGTCGACCGCCGGGACGGCCTCGCCGCTCCAGGGGCCCGTGACCTCGGCGACGTCGGCGCCGTGCACCTGGTTCATCCAGACGACCCGCGCCGGGTCGAGCCCGAGGGCGCCGGCGGCCAGCGCCCGGTTGGTCCGTACGGACTCGGGGTCGTCCCCGACCGCGCCGCCGAGGTTGAGCTCCTCGTACGGAACGGCGCTCACCCCGCCCCACCTGTCGGTGAAGGCGAAGTGCGCGCCGTTCGCGTCGGAGTACTGCCCTATCACTTCAGGAAGTCCGGGACGTCCAGCTCTTCGGCCTGGGAGTCCGCGTACGGACGGGCCGGCGGGACGACCGGCGGGGCCGGCGTCAGCGGGGTCTCGTTGACGACCGGGACGGGCTCGACCGGGACGGGGGCCGGCTCCTCGCGGGGGGCCACCGTGCCGAGTCCGCCCAGCGGGCGGGAGGGCTCGCTGACGCGGGGCGCCGGAGCCGGCTCCTCGCGCTTGGCCGAGACCGAGCCGATGATGTTGTCCCGGCGGGCCGGCGGCTGGCCGCCGTCGAAGCCGGCCGCGATGACCGTGACCCGGACCTCGTCGCCGAGGGCGTCGTCGATGACCGCACCGAAGATGATGTTGGCCTCGGGGTGGGCCGCCTCGCTGACCAGCTGCGCGGCCTCGTTGATCTCGAAGAGGCCGAGGTCGCTGCCGCCGGAGATGGAGAGCAGCACGCCGCGGGCGCCGTCGATGGAGGCCTCCAGGAGCGGCGAGGAGATCGCCATCTCCGCGGCGGCCACCGCGCGGTCGTCGCCACGGGCGGAACCGATGCCCATGAGGGCGGATCCGGCCTCGGACATGACCGACTTGACGTCGGCGAAGTCGAGGTTGATCAGACCCGGGGTGGTGATGAGGTCGGTGATGCCCTGGACGCCGCTCAGCAGCACCTGGTCGGCCGACTTGAAGGCGTCGAGCACGGAGACCTGGCGGTCCGAGATCGAGAGCAGTCGGTCGTTCGGGATGACGATGAGGGTGTCGACCTCTTCGCGGAGCTCGGCGATGCCGTCCTCCGCCTGGTTGGCGCGACGCCGGCCCTCGAAGGTGAAGGGGCGGGTGACCACGCCGATCGTCAGGGCGCCGAGCGAGCGGGCGATGTTGGCGACGACGGGCGCGCCGCCGGTGCCGGTGCCGCCGCCCTCGCCGGCGGTGACGAAGACCATGTCGGCCCCCTTGAGGACCTCCTCGATCTCCTCACGGTGGTCCTCTGCCGCCTTGCGACCGACGGCCGGGTTGGCCCCGGCGCCCAGGCCACGGGTGAGTTCGCGGCCGACGTCGAGCTTGACGTCGGCGTCGCTCATCAACAGCGCTTGCGCGTCGGTGTTGATCGCGATGAACTCGACGCCCTTGAGGCCGACCTCGATCATTCGGTTGATGGCATTGACACCACCGCCGCCGACACCGATGACCTTGATGACTGCGAGGTAGTTCTGCGGTGCTGCCACGTCGAAGGCCTCTCGCCTCGAGTTACGTGTCGCCGCTACGCGGTGGTTGGTCGCGCTGCAGACGACGGATGCCGATTGGGGCGGTCCGGAACGCCGACCCGAACCCTAACGTTGAAGTTTAGGGTTACTAGTGTCGCTGTTCGCTGGACTCTTCCGAACAGGACACTAAGTCGACAAGCGGCGCACGTTCAACGAACACGCCGAACCTCCCGTTTTTCTTTTCACCCTATGTGATCACCCGGAGCGCTGGCCAACCAGGGTGCTGGCCAGGGCCGATGGCCGTCAACTGTCGGACGAAGCGGGTGCCGTGGGGGCACTTACATCGAAGTGCCCCGCTTTGGGCGAGGCCTTCATGAGAGCGGTCAGCACCTTGGCCTTCACCGGACCGTGCTCGGCGCTCCCCCAGAAGACGCTGCGCCCGCCGGTCAGTTCCAGAGTGACGGAGTCGTACGAGGTGACGCGGACGACACGAGTGTTCCGGGCGATCTGCTCCGGGAGTTCACCCCTGACGCGGACCGCCTCGCCCAGCAGCCGGTCCGCGTCGAAGCGGCGCAGGCTGGGCGAGGAGGCCACGTCGAGGACGAGCCGGGGGACGCCCCGGACGGCGGTGCCGACGGTGGCGAACCGGACGCCGGCCGCGTCCACTTCGATGAACTTCGTGCCCTTTTCCAGCAGGAGAACGGGCTTCCGTTCCGTCACTTTCAGACCGATTCCGTGCGGCCACGACCGGGCGACCTCGACCGACTCGATGCGCGGGAACGCCTGCCGGAGCCGCGCCTCGATCTCGTCGGTGTCGACCGAGACGAGCGGCGCGCCCGTCGGGACGGCGGCGACCGCCTCGACCTCGCCCGGGGTCAGGACCGCGGTGCCGGAAGTCTTCACACGTTCCACACGGAACCAGGTCGATCCGTAGAGCGCCCAGATCACTCCGGCGGTGAGCGCGACGAGTCCGAGCGCGACGAGGAGCACCCGGGCGGCGGGCACCCGGAATCGAGGATTCCGGGTGCTGGTGCGGGACGACCGCTCCGACGACCCCTTCGGCTTCTTCGCGCCGCTCTTCTCGGCGGTCGTCGATCCGGCTGCCACGCTTCCGCCCTTCGCCGCCGCTACGCCTGCCGGCGGGCGGCGATCGCCTCGTACACCATGCCGACGAGCAGGTCGTCGGCGTCCCTGCGGCCGAACTCGGCGGCGGCGCGGGACATCTCGTACAACCGGTGCGGATCGGCCAGTACGGGCAGGACGTTGCCCTGCACCCACTGCGGCGTCAGCTCCGCGTCGTCGACGAGGAGTCCGCCGCCCGCCTTGACCACCGGCTGGGCGTTGAGCCGCTGTTCGCCGTTGCCGATGGGCAGCGGGACGTACGCGGCCGGCAGCCCGACGGCGGAGAGCTCGGCGACGGTCATCGCGCCCGCGCGGCAGAGCATCATGTCGGCGGCGGCGTACGCGAGATCCATCCGGTCCACGTACGGTACCGGCACGTACGGCGGCATACCGGGCATGTTGTCGACGCGCGGCAGTTCGTTCTTCGGGCCGACCGCGTGCAGGATCTGGATGCCGGACCGCTGGAGCACCGGGGCGACCTGCTGGACGACCTCGTTGAGCCGCCGGGCGCCCTGCGAGCCGCCCGAGACGAGCAGCGTCGGCAGGTTCGGGTCGAGCCCGAAGGCCGCGCGCGCCTCGGGGCGCACCCGCGCCCGGTCTAGGGTCGCGATGGTGTACCGCAGCGGGATGCCGATGTAGCGGGCGTTGCGCAGCTTGCTGTCCGGGGTCGCGACGGCGACCCCGGCCGCGTACCGCGAACCGATCTTGTTGGCCAGCCCGGGCCGTGCGTTGGCCTCGTGGACCACGATCGGCACCCCGAGCCGCTTGGCCGCGAGATAGCCCGGCAGCGCCACGTAGCCGCCGAAGCCGACGACGCAGTCGGCCTTGGTGCGCTCCAGGATCTGCTCGGCGGCCTTGATGGTGCCGCGGAGCCGTCCGGGGACGGTGATCAGCTCGGGGGTGGGCTTACGGGGCAGCGGTACGGCGGGGATGAGCGCCAACTCGTAGCCCCGCTCGGGCACGAGCCGGGTCTCCAGACCCTTTTCCGTGCCCAGCGCTGTGATCCCCACGCTGGGGTCCTGCCTGCGCAGGGCGTCCGCGAGGGCCAGCGCGGGCTCGATGTGGCCGGCGGTCCCCCCGCCGGCGAGTACGACATGCACCGAAATTCACCGCTCTCCGGACGGGCGCTTCTTGACGCGCCGTCGCATCGACTTCCATCTCACCCCGGCCCGCTTGCCCCAGCCGGGGCGGCGCATGGCCAGGGCCGCTTTCGCGGCGGGATCCTGTCGCGCGAAGGCGATGAGGAGCCCGACGGCGAACATGGTCGGCAGCAGGGCCGACCCCCCGTACGAGAACAGCGGGAGCGGGACTCCGGCGATCGGCAGCAAGCCGAGCACCGCACCGATGTTGATCACGGCCTGCGCCGTGATCCAGGTGGTCACGCCTCCCGCGGCGTACCTCACGAAGGGGTCCTCCGTGCGTCCGGCCACGCGGATACCCGCATAGCCTAGAGCCGCGAACAGGGCGAGTACCGACAGCGTCCCCGCGAGACCCAGTTCCTCACCGGTGACCGCGAAGATGAAGTCGGTGTGCGCTTCGGGGAGTTGGCCCCATTTCTCCACACTCGCACCGAGTCCGGAACCGAACCATCCGCCCGAGGCCAGAGCATAGATTCCGTGCGCGGCCTGGAGGCAGGGGGCTCCCTCGCCGCCGGGGTCGGTCGCGCCGATGCAGTCGAAGCGCTTCATCCTGTTGTCACTCGTCTTGATCAGCAGCACGCCGATCGCGCCGGCGACGGAGAGCACTCCGACGAAGAGCCGGGTGGGCGCGCCGGCCGTCCACAGCAGGCCGAAGAGGATCGCGGCGAGGATGATCGAGGTGCCCATGTCGCCGCCGAGCATGATCAGACCGAGCAGCATGAAGGCCACCGGGACCAGCGGGACCAGCATGTGCTTCCACTGGGTCAGCAGCCGCATGTCCTGCTTGCGGGCGAGCAGGTCGGCCCCCCAGAGGATCAGCGCCAGCTTGCCGAACTCGCTGGGCTGGAGCTGGAAGGGGCCGCCGAGCGAGATCCAGTTCTGGTTGCCGTTGACCGAGTGCCCTATCCCGGGGATCTGCACGAGCACCATCAGGAAGACCGCGCCGACCAGGATCGGGTAGGCCAGCGCCCGGTGCAGCTTCACCGGCATCCGGGAGGCGGCCATGAGCAGTCCGGTGCCCAGGAGCGCGGCGAAGAACTGCTTCCGGAAGAAGTAGGAGGGCACGAGGTCGTAGCGGAGGGCCGTGATCATCGAGGCGGAGAAGACCATCACCAGGCCGAGCATGGTGATGAGCAGGGCGGCGCCGATGATCACGTAGTACGCCGTGAGGGGCCGGTCCCAGGCCTTCAGCGCCCGCTCGTGGAGCCGTCGCACTCCCCCGCCGCGAGGTCGCCGCGGGGTCGCCGGGGCCCGCCCTCCGCCGCGTACGGCGGAAGGCCGGCGTGTCCCCGCGATCTTGCTCGGCATGGTCGCTGCCCCCTCTGGTCGTGCCCGGTCCGGCCGGACCCTCCCACCGGGGTCAGGCGTCCCCGGTGGCGGCGAGGGCGCGGACCGCGTCCGCGAAGGCCTCGCCGCGCTTGTTGTAGTTGGTGAACATGTCCATCGAGGCGCAGGCCGGGGCGAGGAGCACCGTGTCCCCCGGGCGGGCCAGCCGGGCCGCTTCCCGGACCGCCTCGGACATCGCCCCAGTGTCGGTCCGGTCGAGGTCCACCACCGGTACCTCCGGGGCGTGTCGCGCCAGGGCTTCGCGGATCAGCGCGCGGTCGGCGCCGATCAGGACGGCCCCTCGCAGGCGCTTCGCCGACTTCTCCACGAGCTCGTCGAAGACGGCGCCCTTGGCGAGTCCGCCGGCGATCCAGACGATCGGGTCGTAGGCCGCCAACGAGGCTTCGGCGGCGTGGGTGTTGGTGGCCTTGGAGTCGTCGACGTACGTGACTCCCTGGACCTCCTCGACCAGTTCGATGCGGTGCGGGTCCGGCCGGAAGGCCTTCAGTCCGTCGCGTACGGCCTTCGCGTCGACGCCGAAGGCGCGGGCGAGGGCGGCGGCCGCGAGGGCGTTGGCGATGTTGTGCGGGGCCGGGGGCTGGACGTCGGCGACCTCGGCGAGCTCCTGGGCGTTCTTCTGCCGGTTCTCGACGAAGGCGCGGTCCACGAGGATGCCCTCGACGACGCCCAGTTGCGACGGGCCGGGGGTGCCGAGGGTGAAGCCGATGGCGCGGCAGCCCTCCTCGACGTCGGCCTCACGGACCAGGTCCTCGGTGGCCTTGTCGGCGACGTTGTAGACGCAGGCGACCTGGTTGCCCTCGTAGATCCGGCCCTTGTCGGCGGCGTACGCCTCCATCGAGCCGTGCCAGTCGAGGTGGTCGGGCGCCAGGTTGAGCACGGCGGCCGAGTGGGCGCGCACCGAGGGGGCCCAGTGGAGCTGGTAGCTGGAGAGCTCGACGGCGAGGACGTCGTATGTCTCCTCGCCGAGGACGGCGTCGAGGAGCGAGACCCCGATGTTGCCGACGGCGGCGGTCCGCAGGCCGGCCGCCTCCAGGATCGAGGCGAGCATCCGCACGGTCGTGGTCTTGCCGTTGGTGCCGGTGACCGCGAGCCAGGGGGCGGCCCCGGGGCCGCGGAGGCGCCAGGCCAGCTCGACGTCGCCCCAGATCTCCACGCCCGCCTCGGCGGCGGCCGTGAAGAGCGGCTTGTCGGGCCGCCAGCCGGGGGTGGTGACGATCAGCTCGGTGCCGGTCGGCAGGGTGGCCCCGTCGCCGAGGCGGACGGTGATGCCCTCCGCCTCCAGGTCGGCCGCCTGGGCCCGGGAGCGCTCGTCGTCGCCGTCGTTGACGACGGTCACGAGCGCGCCGAGGCCGTGCAGGACGCGGGCGGCCGGGATGCCGGACACCCCGAGCCCCGCGACGGTGACCTTCTTGCCGTTCCAGTCGAGCTGTTCTGTCACTTCTCTGCTGCCCATCCCGCGTAGAAGAGGCCCAGGCCCACGATCACGCACATGCCCTGGATGATCCAGAACCGGACGACGACCAGGACCTCGGACCACCCCTTGAGTTCGAAGTGGTGCTGGAGGGGGGCCATCCGGAAGACGCGCTTGCCGGTCATCTTGAACGAGCCGACCTGGATGACCACGGACATCGTGATCAGCACGAACAGGCCGCCGAGCAGGGCCAGCAGGAGCTCCGTACGGGAGCAGATGGCGAGACCGGCCAGCGCGCCGCCGAGGGCCAGCGAGCCGGTGTCACCCATGAAGATCTTGGCGGGCGAGGTGTTCCACCACAGGAAGCCGAAGCAGGCACCCATCAGGGCGGAGGCGACGACCGCGAGGTCCAGCGGGTCGCGCACCTCGAAGCAGGCGTTGGGGTTGGTCAGGGTCATGGCGTTCGCACAGGACTCCTGGAACTGCCAGAGCCCGATGAAGGTGTACGCGCCGAAGACCATCACCGAGGCACCGGTGGCCAGGCCGTCCAGACCGTCCGTCAGGTTCACGCCGTTGGACATGGCGAGAATCATGAAGAGCGCCCAGATCACGAAGAGCACCGGGCCGATGGTCCAGCCGAAGTCCGTGATGAACGAGAGCTTCTCGGAGGCCGGGGTGAGACCGCGCGAGTCGGAGAACTGGAGCGCGAGCACCGCGAAGGCGATGCCGACGATCAGCTGGCCGGCCATCTTCGCCTTGGCCCGCAGGCCCAGCGAACGCTGCTTGACGATCTTGATGTAGTCGTCGAGGAAGCCGACCAGGCCCATGCCGGCCATGAGGAACAGCACCAGGACGCCCGAGTACGTCGGGTCCTCACCGGTGATGACCTTGGCCAGGGCGTACGCGATGAGCGTGGCCAGGATGAAGGAGATGCCGCCCATGGTGGGCGTGCCCTTCTTCCCGGCGTGGCCGCGCGGGCCGTCGTCGCGGATGAACTGCCCGTACCCCTTGCGGGCGAGCAGCTTGATGAGCAGCGGGGTGCCGATCAGGGTCAGGAAGAGCCCGATGGCCCCCGCGAAGAGGATCTGCCTCATCGTCCGGCCTCGCCCTCGGTGTCGAGGAGGGCCAGCGCGACCCGTTCGAGACCGACCGACCTGGAAGCCTTCACAAGGACGACGTCCCCCGGGCGCAGCTCACTGCGCAACAGGTCGACAGCCGCCTGCGCGTCGGACACGTGCACCGACTCCTCACCCCACGAACCCTCGTTATATGCGCCCAGTTGCAGCCAGGACGCTTCCCTGTCCCCGACCGCGACGAGCTTGCTGACGTTGAGCCGGACGGCGAGCCGTCCGACCGCGTCGTGCTCGACGAGCGATGCGTCACCGAGCTCGGCCATCTTGCCGAGCACCGCCCACGTACGAGCCCCTCGGGCCTGTGCGGCCCGGCCCATGGACGCGAGCGCGCGCAGGGCGGCTCGCATGGACTCGGGATTGGCGTTGTAGGCGTCGTTGACGATCGTCACGCCGTCCGGACGCTCGGTGACCTCCATGCGCCAGCGCGACAGGGTGCCGGCCTCGGAGAGCGCGGTGGCGATCTCTTCGACAGGCATGCCCAGCTCGTGCGCGACGGCGGCCGCGGCGAGCGCGTTCGACACGTGGTGCTCACCGTACAGGCGCAAGGTCACGTCGCTGCACCCGGTGGGTGTGTGAAGCCTGAAAGAAGGCTGTCCGTTCTCTGTGAGGAGGACGTTCTCGGCCCGTACGGCCGCTTCGTCCGCTTCGCCGAAGAGGACCACGCGGGCCTTGGTGCGGCTCTCCATCGCGCGGACGAGCGGGTCGTCGGCGTTGAGGACGGCGACACCGCCCTCCTCGGCGGAGGGCAGGGACTCGACGAGCTCGCCCTTGGCCACGGCGATCTGCTCCCGGCCGCCGAACTCGCCGATGTGGGCGGTGCCCACGTTGAGGACGAGGCCGATACGGGGTGGGGTGAGGCCGGTGAGGTAGCGGATGTGGCCGATGCCCCGGGCACCCATCTCCAGGACCAGGTGCCGGGTGTCGTCGGTGGCCTTCAGCGCGGTGAGCGGCAGGCCGATCTCGTTGTTGAGGGAGCCGGGCGTCCACACGGTGGGCGCGTGCCGGTCGAGGACCTGGGCGATCAGGTCCTTCGTCGAGGTCTTGCCGGCGGAGCCGGTGAGGGCGACGACGTCGGTGCCGAGCCGCCGCACGACCGCGCGGGCTAGGGCCCCCAGCGCGGCCTGGACGTCGTCCACGACGACCGCGGGGACGCCGACGGGGCGGGCGGCGAGTACGGCCGTCGCTCCCGCCTGCACGGCGCGCTCCGCGTAGTCGTGGCCGTCGACGTGCTCGCCGGCGAAGGCGACGAAGAGGCTGCCGGGCCGCACCTCACGGGAGTCGATGACGACGGACCCGGTCACCCGGGCGGCCGGATCCGGTATGTCGTGCGTCTGCCCGCCGACGATTTCGGCGATCTCGGCGAGGGAGAGGGCGATCACTGCTTCATCCCTGACTGTTCTGGTGGCTGTCTGTTTCCTTGCCGCCCACCAGGGCGGCCCGGCCGTTCTGTTCGAGGAGCGCGGCCCGCTCGAGGATCGCCGCGCGCAGGACCTCGCGGTCGTCGAAGGGGCGTACGGCCCCGGCGACCTCCTGGCCCTGCTCGTGGCCCTTGCCCGCGACCAGGACGGTGTCGCCCGGCTGCGCGCGGGCCACGGCGGCGGCGATGGCGGCGGCGCGGTCGGCGAGGACGAGGACCTCGCCGCGCCCCTCCTCGGGGACCCCGGCGGCGCCCGCGAGCATGGCGGAGAGGATCACGAGGGGATCCTCGGAGCGGGGGTTGTCGGAGGTCAGGACGGCGGTGTCGGCGAGCCGGGCCGTGGCGGCGCCCATCGGGCCGCGCTTGGTGGTGTCCCGGTCGCCGCCGCAGCCGATGACCACGTGCAGCCTGCCCTCGGTGACCTCGCGCAGGGAGCGCAGGACCGATTCGACGGCGTCCGTCTTGTGGGCGTAGTCGACGACCGCGAGGTACGGCTGGCCGGCGTCGACCCGCTCCAGGCGGCCGGGGACGCCGGGGACGGCGGCGATGCCGTCGGCGGCGTCCTGCGCCTCCAGGCCCGCGGTGGCGAGGGTGGCGAGGGCGGCGAGGGTGTTGGCGACGTTGAACGGGCCGGGCAGCGGGGCGGTGGCGGGGATCCGCTCGCCCTTCGGGCCGACGGCGGTGAACGTCGAGTCGTGGGAGCCGAGGACGAGGTCCTCGGCGCGCCAGTCGGCCTCGGCGCGGCCCTCGGCGGAGAAGGTGACGACCGGGACGGTCGCCTCCTTCACGAGCCTGCGGCCGTAGGCGTCGTCGAGGTTCACGACGCCGAGCCTGCTGCGCTCGGGCGTGAAGAGCCCGGCCTTCGCCTGGAAGTAGTCCTCCATGTCGGAGTGGAACTCCATGTGCTCCGGGCTGAGGTTGTTGAAGACGGCGACGTCGAAGACGCAGCCGTCGACCCGGCCGAGCACGAGGGCGTGGCTGGAGACCTCCATGGCGACCGCCTCGACGCCCCGCTCGCGCATGACGGCGAAGAGGGCCTGGAGGTCGGTGGCCTCGGGGGTCGTGCGCTCCGACTTGATGCGCTCGTCGCCGATGCGCATCTCGACGGTGCCGACGAGGCCGGTGCTCCGGCCGGCGCCGCGCAGGCCGCCCTCGACGAGGTAGGCCGTGGTGGTCTTGCCGGAGGTGCCGGTGATGCCGATCTGGAGGAGGTCGGCGCCCGGCCGCCCGTAGATCTCGGCGGCGAGCTCGCCCATCCGGCCGCGCGGGTTCTCGACGACGAGGACCGGCAGGCCGGTCGCGGCGGCGCGCTCGGCGCCCCCCTGGTCGGTGAGGACGGCGGCGGCCCCGAGTCCGGCGGCCTGGGCGACGAAGTCGGCGCCGTGCGCGCGGGCGCCGGGCAGGGCCGCGTACACGTCCCCGGGGCGCACGGCCCGTGAGTCGTGCGTGATGCCCGTGATGTCCACGGGACCGGGGGCGCCGGGGATGTCGACGCCCAGCTGTGCGGCCAGGTCGCCCAGGGGTGTCGGGCGGGCCTGCTCCGGCCGGGGCGGGGTGGTTCGGTACTGATCAGCGTGTGGCACGGCGGTGAGCGTACCGGGCGCACCCTGTGCGGGGCCAAAAGAGCCCGGGGCGTCGCCGGAGTTCGATTTCCGGTTCCCGGAATGGGGGGTGATCGTGGTCACTGGTGCTCCCGGATGGTCACGGGGTGGGGTCGAAGTCGACCGGCAGGCGGGCGGGCTCGGCGCCCGTGGGGGCGACGTGGAGGGTCTTGAGGGCGAACTCCATGACCTTCTTGTAGATGGGACCGCAGATCTGGCCCCCGAAGTAGCTGCCCTTGGTGGGGTTCTGGATGGCGCAGTAGACGGTGACCTGCGGGTCGTCGGCGGGGGCGAACCCGGCGAAGGACGCGGTGTAGCCCTTGTAGCGGCCGAGCTCGGGGTCGACCCGGTTGGCGGTGCCGGTCTTGCCGGCGACGCGGTAGCCGGGGATCGCGGCCCTGGTGCCGGTGCCCTCCCGGTCGTCGACGACGGACTCCAGCATCTTGGCGAGGGTGCCGGCGGTCTTCTCGCTGACGACGCGGGACTCCTCGGGCGCGGGGGCCGGGGTGAAGCGGCCGTCGGGGCCCTTGGTGCCGCGGACGAGGGTCGGTTCGATGCGTACGCCCTTGTTGGCGATGGTCGAGTAGACGGAGGCGGCCTGCATGGCGTTCACGGAGAGGCCCTGGCCGAAGGGGATCGTGTACTGCTGTGAGGTCGACCAGTCCCCGGGCTCGGCGAGGATGCCCGGGGTCTCCCCCGGGAAGCCGAGGCCGGTGGGGCTGCCGATGCCGAACTTGCGCAGGTAGGAGTGGAGGATCCGGTTGGACTCGGGCTGGGTGGCGCCGAGCTGGCCGGTGGCGAGGATCGTGCCGATGTTGCTGGACTTGGCGAGGACGCCGTTGAGCGTCAGGTACCAGGTCCTGTGGTCGACGTCGTCCTTGAAGAGCCGGTCGCCGCGGTGGAGCCGGTTGGGGACGGTGACATGGGTCTGGGGGGTCGCCTTGCCCTCCTCCAGGACGGCGGCCATGGACATGACCTTGCTGGTGGAGCCGGGCTCGTAGGCGTCCTGGAGGGCGGCGTTGCCCATGGAGGCCGCGTTGGCGGCGGAGAGGTCGTTGGGGTCGAAACCGGGCGCGTTGGCCATGGCGAGGACCTCGCCCGTCCGCGTGTTCTGCACGACGACGTAGCCCCGGTCGGCCTTGGACTTCCTCACCTGCTCGGTGATGGCCTGCTGGGCGGCCCACTGGATGTCCCGGTCGATGGTGAGCTCGATGTCGGAGCCGGGGACGGCGGGCGTGCCCTGCGAGCCCGCGGTGGGCACCTGGCGGCCGCCGGACTCGGTGAAGCGGACCTTGCCGTCCTTGCCGGCGAGCTCCGGGTCGAGCATGGACTCGACGCCGCCGGCGCCCTTGCCCTCGGCGTTGACGTAACCCAGTATCCCGGCGGCGAGTTCGCCGTTCGGGTACACGCGCTTGGTGCTGGGCTCGCTGAGGATGCCGCCGAGGAGGTTGACGCCGGTGCCGCCGGCGGCGCGGGACTTCTCCCCGTAGACCCTCCTGAGGTCCTTGATCTGGTTCCAGACCTGCGGGGTCTGCTTGCGCGCGAGCAGGGTGTAGCGGGACTTGGGGGTGCGGAGCTTCTTCGCGAGCTCGGCGGGCTCCTTGCCCAGGATCGGGGCGAGGAGCGCCGCGGCCTGCTCGGGCGCGTCGGGGACCTTGGACTCCTCGGGCGTGAAGAGCTTGGGGTCGGCGGTGATGTCGTACGCGTCGACGCTGGCGGCGAGCGCGATGCCGTTGCGGTCGGTGATCTCGCCCCGCTCGGCGGAGAGCGTGTGGTCCTGGAAGCGGTACTTGTCGGCCTTGGCCGCGTACGCGCTGGCGTCGACGGCCTGGACCTGGAGCAGCCGGACCACGAAGACCAGCATGACGAGGGTCAGGCCGAGGGAGATCAGCCGGAGCCGGGGCCGGGGGCTGCCGAGTCGGATGGTGCGGGGCTGCCGGGCCGGGGGCCGGGGCGCGGGGCGCTTCGCGGCCGGTCGTGGCGCGGGGCGCGAGGCGGCGGGACGCGAGGGGCGTGCTCCGGCGGAGGCGGGCCGGGGGCGGGCGGGCCGGGCGGGTCCGGGGACGCGGCGGCGGGGTGGCTCCTTGGAGGGCACTGCTCGGTCACCTGCCGGAGGGTGTGTGTCGGGGTGCGGTCGGCGCCGTCCGCGCGGGGCCGGTGGGCCGGTCCGTGCCCGTGGCGGCGGCGCCGGCGGTGTTCGGGGTGCCGGTGCTCGACGGCGGCGTCGGCGTCGGGGAGGCCGTGGTCGCGGGCGGCGCCGGCTTCGTGCTCGGGGTCGGGGTCGGCTTCGGGGCGACGGCGACCGAGGGCTCGCCGAGCACCTTGCCGTCCGGGCCGAGGAAGGCGGGGCTGCCGCCCGGGACCATGCCCAGCTCCCGGGCGCGCCGCTCCAGGGCGTCGGGGGCGGCGTAGTCGTCCACGTCCCGCTGGAGCGCCTGCTCCTCGTCGGTGAGCTCGGTGGTCCTGTCCTTGAGCTCGCGCAGCTTGAAGGAACCCTGGTTGAGGGCCGAGTTCAGCAGGAGCAGGGCGATGAGCCCGCCGCCGAGGAGGACGAAGACGAGCAGGACGAAGGGGGTGCGGGCGGCCGAGCTGGGCCCGGACGGCATGAGCCGGCCGAGCCGCGCGGCCCGCCCTTTGAGGGGCCCCTTCGCCGTGCTCACAGCACGTCCTCCCGGATGCGCTGCGCGCCGCGGAGGCGGGCGGGCGCGGCGCGCCGGTTCTCGGCGACCTCTTCCTCGGTGGGGAGCTCGGCGCCGCGGGTGAGCAGCTGGAGGCGCGGCTGGTACTTCTCCGGGACCACGGGGAGTCCGGGCGGCGCGGTGGTCGCGGCGCCTGCGGCGAAGACCTGCTTCACGATGCGGTCCTCCAGCGACTGGTACGAGAGGACGGCGACGCGGCCGCCGACGGCGAGGGCCTTCACGGCCGCCGGGATCGCGTTCTCGACGGCTTCGAGCTCGCGGTTGACCTCGATGCGCAGGGCCTGGAAGGTCCGCTTTGCCGGGTTGCCGCCGGTGCGCTTGGCCGCCTGGGGCAGGGAGTCGCGGATGAGTTCGACGAGCCGGGCGCTGTTGGTGAAGGGCTCCTTCTCGCGCTCGCGCACGATCGCGGAGACGATCCGCTTGGCCTGCTTCTCCTCGCCGTAGGCGCGCAGGATGCGGACCAGTTCGCCGGCCGGGTAGGTGTTGAGGACCTCGGCCGCACTGATGCCGGTCGACTGGTCCATGCGCATGTCGAGCGGGGCGTCCTGCGCGTAGGCGAAGCCGCGGTCGGCCTCGTCCAGCTGCATCGAGGAGACGCCGAGGTCGAAGAGGACGCCGTCCACCTTGGGGATGCCGAGCCGGTCGAGGACCTCGGGCAGCTCGTCGTAAACGGCGTGGACGAGCGTGGCCCGCTCCCCGTAGGGGGCGAGGCGCTCGCCGGAGAGGCGCAGCGCCTCCTTGTCCCGGTCGAGGGCGACGAGCCGCACCTCGGGGAACCGCTGGAGCAGGGCCTCGCTGTGCCCGCCGAGGCCCAGGGTGCAGTCGACGACGACCGCGCCGGGGCGCTCCAGTGCGGGGGCCAGCATGTCCAGGCACCGCTGGAGCATCACCGGGACGTGGCGGTCGTTGCTCAATGCGCCCTCTCAGATCCGGCGCGGGGGCACTACCGCCGGGTCCGACCGGCGAGCGGGAGGAGGCCGAGCCGTAAGTACCGCCGCACACACGGGGGAGAAACCGCGGAAATCGCTCGATGTCTCCGTGAACTTCGCGTCACTTTAGTCCACGTGACCCGCCGGTCAATCAACCGGCTGGCGCGTCGCCCGGAGCCGGCGGAGGCCTGGGACATTCCGGGCGCCTCACCCGTTCGGGGCCACACTTCCGGCACCTGTGGCTTAGCTCACAACAACGCTCGATGCGGTTCTTTGTCCCCTCTCACAGCAGGCCGTGCGCGTCTGTGACCATTACCGTCGGAACCATGTCGACCTCCGCACGCTCCACCGCCGACGTCATAGCCGCCGACTCCACCGTCACCGAGCGCCTCGTAGAGGCGAACGAGCGGTACGCCGCCGCGTTCACCGACCCCGGAATGGACGCGCGGCCCGTGCTGGGCGTCGCCGTGGTCGCCTGCATGGACGCCCGTCTCGACCTGCACGCCGCCCTGGGCCTCGAACTCGGCGACTGCCACACCATCCGCAACGCGGGCGGCGTCGTCACGGACGACGTGATCCGCTCCCTCACCATCAGCCAGCGTGCGCTCGGCACCCGCAGCGTGGTGCTGATCCACCACACCGGCTGCGGCCTGGAGTCCCTCACCGAGGAGTTCCGGCACGAGCTGGAGATGGAGGTCGGACAGCGGCCGGCCTGGGCGGTCGAGGCCTTCCGTGACGTGGACCAGGACGTCCGCCAGTCGATGCAGCGGGTGCGGACCTCCCCGTTCCTCCTGCACACGGGCGACGTCCGGGGCTTCGTCTTCGACGTGACGACGGGCCTGCTCCGCGAGATCGACCCGGCGTAACGGACCAAACCCCGGCATTTCCCTCGCACTTGTCCACAGGCGAGTGACACGACACGGCCCTGCCAACAAGAATGCTCGGGTGACACCCCCCGAAACATGTCCCCGGGGGCAGGTGTCCGTGTTCCGGAAGGCCGAGGAGGGCCGGGTGACGACCTATGACGATCGAGCGAGCCTCACTGATCTGACCACGACCGCGGAGCGTGTCCGCGGGTCGGTGGAGAGTGTGATCGAGGGCAAGCCCGAGGTCGTACGGCTTTCTCTGACCGTGCTGCTCGCCGAGGGGCACCTCCTCATCGAGGATGTCCCCGGCGTCGGCAAGACCATGCTCGCCAAGACCCTGGCCCGGTCCATCGACTGCTCGGTGCGCCGCGTCCAGTTCACCCCGGACCTGCTGCCCTCGGACATCACGGGCGTGTCGATCTTCGACCAGCAGCGACGGGAGTTCGAGTTCAAGCCGGGCGCGATCTTCGCGCAGATCGTGATCGGCGACGAGATCAACCGCGCCTCGCCGAAGACCCAGTCCGCGCTCCTGGAGTCCATGGAGGAGCGGCAGGTCACCGTCGACGGCCAGACGTACGAGCTGCCCAGCCCGTTCATGGTCGTCGCCACCCAGAACCCGGTGGAGATGGAGGGCACCTACCCGCTGCCCGAGGCCCAGCGCGACCGCTTCATGGCCCGGGTCTCCATGGGCTACCCGAGCCCCGAGGCCGAGCTCCAGATGCTCGACGTGCACGGCTCGGTGTCCCCGCTGGACGACCTCCAGCCGGTCGCCCACGCCCACGACATCATCAAGCTGATCGAGGCCGTGCGCGCGGTGCACGTCGCCGACGCCGTCCGCCGGTACGCGGTCGACATCGTCGCCGCCACCCGCACCCACCCCGACCTGCGGCTCGGCGCCTCGCCCCGGGCCACGCTCCACCTGCTGCGGGCCGCCAAGGCCTCCGCCGCGCTCAGCGGCCGCGAGTACGTCCTGCCGGACGACCTCCAGGCCCTCGCCGGGCCCGTCCTCGCCCACCGGCTGCTGCCGACGGCGCAGGCCCAGCTGAACCGGCGCACCGCCGAGCAGGTCGTCCAGGACATCCTCCAGCGCACCCCCGTCCCGGCCGCGGCCCCGCCCGCCGGACCTCTCTACGGCCAGCAGCAGCCCGGCGCCCGGCGGCTGTGATGGGGGGCGCTGCCGTACCGGACGGGCAGCGGGGCGACGACGAGCGGGGCGGTCTGCGGGCCGCCCTCGGCGGTCTCACCACGCGCGGCCGGTCCTTCCTCGCCGCCGGGGTGGCCGCCGCCGTCTGCGCGTACGTGCTCGGCCAGGCCGATCTGCTGCGCGTCGGGCTGCTCCTCGCCGCCCTGCCGCTGATCTGCGTCCTCGTGCTGCACCGCACGCGCTACCGGGTCGCCGCCTCCCGCCGCCTCACCCCGCAGCGGGTGGAGGCGGGCGCCGAGGCCCGGGTCCAGCTCCGGATGGAGAACGTCTCCAAGCTCCCCACCGGGCTGCTCATGCTCCAGGACCACGTGCCGTACATGCTGGGGCCCCGCCCGCGCTTCGTCCTCGACCGGGTCGAGGCGGGCGGCCGGCGCGAGGTCTCCTACCGGGTCCGCTCCGACCTGCGCGGACGCTTCCCGCTGGGACCGCTCCAGCTCCGGCTCAACGACCCCTTCGGGATGTGCGAGCTGACCCGGTCCTTCAGCGCGTACGACACCCTCACCGTCGTCCCGCGCACGGAACCGCTGCCCCCGGTGAAGCTCGCCGGCGAGGCCGCGGGGTACGGCGAGGGGCACCAGCGCTCCCTCGCGCTCGCCGGCGACGACGACGTCATCCCGCGCACCTACCGGCACGGCGACGACCTGCGCCGGGTCCACTGGCGCTCCACCGCCCGCTACGGCGAGCTGATGGTCCGCCGCGAGGAGCAGCCGCAGCGGGCCCGCTGCACCGTGCTCCTCGACACCCGCCGGGTCGCCTACCAGGGCACGGGCCCCGACTCCGCCTTCGAGTGGGCGGTCTCCGGTGCCGCCTCCTCCCTGGTGCACATGCTGGAGCGCGGCTACGCGGTCCGGCTGCTCACCGACAGCGGCAGCGCCGTGCCCGGCGAGGGCTCCGACGGTTTCGCCGGCTCGGCGCAGGACTCGGCCGACACGGCCGGTCTGATGATGGACACGCTCGCGATCGTCGACCACTCCGAAGGGGCCGGGCTCTCCCGCGCCTCCGACGTGCTGCGCGGCGGGAACGAGGGGCTGCTCATCGCCTTCCTCGGCGACCTCGACGAGGAGCAGGCGGCCCTCGCCGCCCGGATGCGCGGGCGGACCGGCGCGGCCGTCGCCTTCGTCCTGGACTCGGGCACCTGGCTGACCGGCGGCGCGGTCGGCGGGCGGGTCGAGAAGCGGGTACGGCAGCTGCGCGAGGCGGGCTGGACGGCGCTGGCCGTGCCGCCCGGGGCGCGGATCGCCGACCTGTGGCAGCAGGCGGCGGGAGCCCGTACGGAATCCGGCGCCGACAGCTACGGAGGTTGGTCATGAGCGGCCGCACACGGCTGACCCTCGCCTCCTGGGGCGCCACGCTGATGGCGGCCGGGGCACTGCTCCCGCTGGTGAAGCCGGCGACCTGGATCTTCACGGCGGCCCTCGTCCTCGCCCTGGTGAGCGGTGTGGGCACGCTGGCCCGGCGGGTGCCGCTGGCCCGGCCGCTGACGCTCCTCGCGCAGCTGGCCGTCGTGCTCCTCGCGCTCACGGTGTTCTTCGCCCGGGAGCAGGCCGTCCTCTGGCTGATCCCGGGCCCGCAGGCCGTCTCGTACGCCGTCGACCTGTTCCAGGCGGGGGCCGAGGACGTCGGCCGGTACGCGGTCCCGGCGCCGGACACCGAGGGCATCCGGCTGATGCTCGTCGGCGGTGTGGTCGCGATCGGGCTGATGGTGGACACGCTCGCGGTCACCTTCCGCAGGGCGGCCCCGGCCGGTCTGCCGCTGCTCGCGCTGTACTCGGTGGCCGCGGGTCTCTCCGGCGGCGGCGCCGGCTGGCTCTGGTTCCTCCTCGCGGCCTCCGGCTATCTCCTGCTGCTCCTCGCGGAGGGCCGCGACCGGCTCTCCCAGTGGGGGCGGGTCTTCGGCGGAGCCCAGCGGTCCGGCCGGCCGGGATCGACGGTCGCGAACGGCGGTCCCGCCTTCGCGCCGGCCCGCACCGGGCGCCGGATCGGCGCGGTCGCGATGGGCGTCGCCATGGTGGTGCCGCTGGCGCTGCCGGGTCTCTCCGGCGGCCTGTTCGGCCGGGGCGGCGGGGAGAGCGGCGCGGGCTCCGGCCCCGGCGGCACGATCTCCGCCGTGAACCCGCTGGTCTCCCTCCAGGACAATCTCCGCCAGGCGGAGGACCGGGAGGTCCTGCGCTACCGGACCAACGCCCGCGACACCAGCGGCCTGTACCTGCGGCTCGTCGCCCTCGACCAGTTCGACGGCGCCTCCTGGAAGTCCTCGGTCCGGCCGATCGAGGACGTGCCGAAGCAGCTGCCGTGGCCCGAGGGGCTCGGTCAGAACGTCAAGGTCACCGAGGTGACCACCAATCTCGTGGCCTCCGAGGCGTACCGGCAGCGGTGGCTTCCCATGCCGTACCCGGCGGGCCGGGTCGACATCAGCGGGAAGTGGCGCTACGAGCCGGCGGGCCGGATGCTCGTCGGCGACGACAAGCAGACCACGAGCGGCGTCCGTTACCAGGTCTCCAGCCTGGAGATACAGCCCACGGCCGGACAGCTGGCCGCGGCCGGGACGGCTCCGGAGAAGCTGCGCACCGAGTACACGAAGGTCCCCGCGTCCCTGCCCGCCGATGTGAAGGCGACGGCCCGGGAGGTCACCAGGGGAGCGCGCAACGACTACGAGAAGGCGGTGAAGCTCCAGAACTGGTTCGCCGACGAGGGCGGCTTCCGCTACGACGTCGAGGTGAGCTCCGGGACCGGGGTGCAGGCGATCTCCCGCTTCCTGAAGGACAAGGAGGGCTTCTGCGTCCACTTCTCCTTCTCCATGGCGGCGATGGCCCGCTCGCTCGGCATCCCCGCGCGGGTGGCCGTCGGCTTCATGCCGGGCACGACGCAGACCGACGGCTCGGTCTCGGTGGGCATCCGGGACGCGCACGCCTGGCCGGAGCTGTACTTCGACGGGGCGGGCTGGATGCGGTTCGAGCCGACGCCGTCGCGGGGCTCCACGCCGTCGTACACCCGGCAGGACACGCCCTCGGGCAACGCCACCGGTCCCGCGCAGCCCGAGCAGAGCGCCTCGGCGCAGCCGTCCGCCGCGCCGAGCGCCTCGGAGAGCTGCACGCCGCAGATGCGCAGGCTCGGCGACTGCGGTCCGGACGCGGCGGTGGCCGGTGCGGAGGCGGACGGCTCCGGCCCGAACCCGCTGACGGCGGTCCTGGTGACGGTCGGGGTGCTGGTGGTGCTGGCGCTGCCGTTCCTGCCGGTGCTCTGGCGGAGCCGGGTGCGGGCCCGGCGGCTCGGTCCGGGCGGCGGGCGCGGCGCGGAGGACCTGGCGGCGCGGACCCTCGCGGTCTGGCAGGAGGTCACCGACACGGCCTGGGACTACGGGGTCGAGCCGGACGAGTCGATGACGCCGAGGAAGACGGCGGCGTCCCTGGTCCGACTGGGTGAACTGAAGGGCGAATCGGCGGACGCGGTGCACCGCGTGGCCCGCGCCGTGGAGGAGGTGCTCTACGCGCCCCGGCCCGTGCCGGCCGCGGGTCTCGCCGAGGACGCCGCCCGGATCAGGGCCGGTTTCCACGCGAGCGCCGACCGCCGTGCGCGGCTGCGCGCGGTGCTGGCGCCGCGCTCGGCCGCGCGTCTCCGCTGGGCGGCCTCGGAACGCCGGTCGGCGGTGGCGACGGCGTGGTCGGTACGCCGCCACACGCTGGTCTCGCGTACGGCCGCGCTCTTCCGCCGCACCCCCCGCGAGGCGGGCTGACAGCCCCCGGGCCGACCGCCGCTCCCGATGGGGCGGCGGTCGGCCCGGGGTCCACACGGCAGGCGCACCGGGCGACGGCTCCGGTGCGGACGACGAAGCCCCGCAGGACATCGCGCCTCATGGCGCGGGCCCTGCGGGGCTCGGTCGTGTAAGGGGTGCGGGGCTACCGCTCAGGGGGCCGTCAGTGGCCGCCGCCCTGTTCGTCGCGGCGGCGCTGCCACCGCTCCTCGATCCGATTCATGGTGGAGCGTCGCTGCCGGGTCTGGCGACCGCCGGCCGCCGTCCCACCCCTGGCCTGCTGTTCGCCCGGCTTGGGCGCCTTGCGCCATCCGGTGACCGCCAGGACCGCGCAGCCCAGCATGACGAGGAAACCCACCACGCTGATCCAGATCTGCTGTGCGACCATTCCGGCCATGAGGAGCGCGATACCCACCAGGAAGCCGGCGACTGCCTGGTAAACCCGTCGGCGGGTGTACGTACGCAGCCCGCTTCCCTCGAGCGCTGTCGCGAACTTGGGATCTTCGGCGTACAGCGCTCGCTCCATCTGCTCGAGCATTCGCTGCTCGTGCTCCGAGAGCGGCACGGAGTCCTCCTAGTCGTCGGTCGCGGGGGCGACCGGTTTGCGGCCCTTTCAGGATAGGCAGGGAATCGCCCCCGTGAAACCCGCCCACAATGCCGAATAGCCAATCCGGGCCGCCATGCGGATCGGTTGCTGAGGCGTTGATTCCCCAGCGCCATCTCCGTCATGCCGGATGGTGTCCCCCGATCATACGGGGCGGAACGCCACATCGGGCGGGCTGTGGCGTACTCCATCGACGCCCGGGGCCCGCACCGCCGAACGGGTGCCGGTGGCCGTCAGGCGCGCTTCTCGCCGAGAACGTGCAGCTGGGTGGCGATGGCGTGGAAGGAAGGCAGCTCCGCGGCGGCCGCCTCCAGCTTCAGGAGGGCCTCGGCGGCGCCCGGCTCGGTGTCCACGAGGACGCCGGGAACCAGGTCGGCGAAGACCCGGACGCCGTGCACGGCGCCGATCTCGAGACCGGCCTCCGCCGTGAGCTCGGCGAGCTGCTCGGCGGAGAAGCGGCGGGGCACGGGGTCTCCCGCGCCCCAGCGGCCGTCCGGGTCGGTCAGCGCGTGCCGCGCCTCGGTGAAGTGTCCGGCGAGCGCGCGGGCCAGCACGGCGCCGCCGAGCCCGGCGGCGAGCAGGCTGAGGCTGCCCCCGGGACGGAGCGCGGCGACCGCGTTCCGCACGCCCTCGGCGGGGTCGTCGACGTACTCCAGGACGCCGTGGCAGAGCACGGTGTCGTACGCCTCGCGCTCGACCACGTCGAAGAGGCCGTGGATGTCTCCCTGGACGCCGGTGACCCGGTCCGCGACCCCGGCCTCGGCGGCCCGGCGCTCCAGCGCGAAGAGGGCGTTGGGGCTGGGGTCGACGACCGTGACGCGGTGCCCGAGGCGGGCCACCGGCACGGCGAAGTTCCCGGAGCCGCCGCCCGTGTCGAGGACGTCGAGGCTGTCCTTCCCGGTGGCCTTGACCCGGCGGTCGAGGGCGTCCTTGAGGACGTCCCAGACGACGGCGGTACGCAGGGAGGCGCGCGACGGTCGCGAGGACGTCTCTCGACCGAAGACAGGGGAAGGGTCCGGCACGGCTGTTGACTCCTCGGTGACGGGTACGGACGCTCCCCACCCTATGGCCTCGGGCCTGCGTTTCGGATCATCCGTCGGCCTCTCCGGCCCCTGGCTGGCGGGGCAGCGTCGGCTGCAGGGCGAGCAGCCGCTCGACCAGCCGCAGGAACAGGGCGGCGTCCCGGAGCAGGTCGTCGGCCTCGCGGCGGGTCGCCGCGCTCGTGATCCCGGCCTCGGCGCGGGCCCTGCGCTGGGCGCCGGAGGCGAAGAGGGCGCTCCACTCGGTCAGCTCGGGGGCGAGCCGGGGCAGCAGCTCCCAGGCACTCCTTATGCGCCGGCGGTCGCGGGGCGAAGCCTCGGGCCTGGCCCGGGCGGCGAGGACGGCGGCCGCGGCCCGCAGGGCGGCGAGGTGGGCGGTGGCGTACCGCTCGTGGGGCCGGTCCAGCGCGGCGGCCTCGTCGAGTCCGGCGCGGGCCTTGGCGAGCAGGTCGAGGGCGGCGGGCGGGGCGGTGGCGCGGCGCGGGACGGGGTGGACGTCGGAGGCGGGTCCGGAGCGTGCGGGAGCGGTGGGGCCGCCGGGTCGGGGGCCGGGCGCGGCTGCTGCGGAAGGACTGGCCATGACGTGCCTCCTGTCGTCGCGTGACGGCTCCGTGGCCGTATGTGTCCATCGTGCCGGGCCCCACTGACAATGCGGCTGACCTGGGATTTTGCGTGATCGACTACCCCGGGGTAACTTTTGGACTGACCAGTCAGTTCAAAAATGGGGAAGTGGGGGTGGGCCCGTGGGAGCGGAGGCAGAGGAGCAGCCGCACGGCGCCGCCGTCGTCGCGGACGGCTTCGGACTGAAGGGACCGCGCGGCTGGGCCTTCCGGGAGGTCTCCTTCCGGGCCGAGCCGGGCGCACTGGTGGCGATCGAGGGCCCGTCCGGCTCCGGCCGCACGTGCCTCCTGCTCGCCCTCACGGGCCGCATGAAGGCCACGGAGGGGCACGCCGAGGTCGGCGGGGTGCGGCTGCCCCGCAAGCTGGGCGCGGTGCGCCGGATCAGCGCGCTCGGGCAGGTGCCCGGGGTCAGCGAGCTGGATCCCGCCTTCACCGTCGCCGAGCACCTGCGGGAGCGGGCGCTGCTCCAGCGCCGCTTCGACGGTTCCGTACGGGCCTTCCTGCGGCGCCCCGCCGAGCGGGCCGCGGAGGCCCGGGCCCGGATCGACGAGGCCGTCGCGGCCTCCGGACTCGACCTCGCCGCCCTGCCGAAGGGCGAGCGGACCTCCGTACGCGACCTGGAGCGGCTGGAGGCCCTGCGGCTCTCGATCGCGCTGGCCCTCATCGGCCGGCCCCGGCTGCTCGCCCTGGACGACACGGACCTGAAGCTCTCGGACGCCGACCGGGCCGAGGTCTGGGCGCTGCTGCGCTCGGTGGCCGAGGCCGGTACGACCGTCCTCGCCGTCTGCGCCGAGGCCCCGGCGGACGCCCAGCGGATCACGACGGTCACCGGGACGCCGGAGCGGACGGAACCGAAGGAAGCGAAGGAACCGGCCAAGGCCCCCGAGCCGACGAAGGCCAAGGGCCCGGGCAAGGCCACGGAGCCGACGAAGGCCAGGGGTCCGGGCAAGGCCACGGAGCCGTCGAAGGCCCCGGCCGTGGAGAGGACCCCGGACCCGGTCCAGGAGAAGCCCGCGAAGCCGGAGAAGGCGAAGGCCACCGAGCCCACGAAGGCCGAGCGCCTGGAGAAGGCCACCGAGCCGGGGAAGGCCACGAAGCCGGAGAAGCCCGCCGAGGCCCCGGCGCCCGAGCCCGCGCCGGCCGCCGAGACCACGGAGCCCGAGCCCGGCGCGACCGAGCCCCGCAAGACCGAAGCCGCCGCGGTCACCGCCGCGGACGGGACCACCCAGGACGACACCGAGGAGGGGGCGGCCGATGCGCTCGCCGAAACTGGCCGCTCTTGAGCTGAAGCGCTTCGGCAGGGGAAAGCTGCCGCGCGCCGCGCTCGTCGCGATCCTGCTGCTGCCGCTGCTCTACGGCGCCCTGTACCTGTACTCGTTCTGGGACCCGTACAGCAGGCTCGACAAGATCCCCGTCGCCCTCGTCAACGAGGACCGGGGCGCCACCGCCGACGGCAAGCAGATCAACGCCGGTGACGACATCGCCGAGGGGCTCCTGGAGAGCAACACCTTCGCGTGGCACCGGGTGAGCGACGCCGAGGCCCGCAAGGGCGTCGAGGACGGCACGTACTACCTGTCCCTCACCATGCCGGGCGACTTCAGCTCGCGGATCGCCTCCAGCTCCGGCGACTCCCCCGAGACCGGCGCCCTGCGGGTCCGGACGAACGACGCCAACAACTACATCGTCGGCCAGATCTCCCGCACGGTCTTCTCCGAGGTGCGCACGGCGGCCTCCACCAAGTCCTCGCGCACCTTCCTCGACAAGATCTTCATCTCCTTCTCCGACATCCACGAGGCCACCGCGAAGGCGGCCAAGGGCGCGGACGACCTCAAGGACGGTGTCGACAAGGCGAAGAAGGGCTCCAAGGACCTGGCCGCCGGCCTCAAGGACGCCAAGGCGGGCAGCGGTGACCTGGCCGCCGGGCTGAAGAAGCTCGACAAGGGCGCCCGGGACCTGGAGAACGGTTCCCGCAAGGTCGCGAACGGCACGCAGAAGCTCGCCGACAAGGTCAACGGCACCGCCGACAAGGTCCGCCCGTACCTGGCGAACAACGGCACGTCGATCCGCGACAGCGCCCGCCTCGCCTCGGACTCCATCACGGCCGTCCGCAACAACCTCGACGACCTCGTCCGGCGCGCCCCGATCGTCCGCGCCGGCGCGCACGCGGCGAACGACGGACTCGCCACCCTCCACCGCGACGAGTGCGAGAAGAACCCGGAGCCCGACGCCAGGGTGTGCGGGGTGCTCAAGAAGGCCACGGTCTCCGCGAACGACGTGGCGACCATCGCCGACGACGTGCACGCCCTGACCAAGAACAGCACCGGCGACCTCAAGACCCTGGACGCGCGGCTCGTCAAGCTCAAGAAGCAGGCCGACGAACTGGCCGTCCGCGCCCCTCACCTCGACGAGGACGTCGAGGACGCCATCAGGAAGATCAACGAGCTCAACGCGGGCGCCAAGAAGGTCGCCGATGGCGCGGACAGGCTCCACACCGGCATCAGCGGCGCCAAGAGCGGCGCGGCCGGCCTCGACACCGGCATCGGCAAGCTGAAGAAGGGCGCGGGCGAGCTCGACGGCGGCCTGTTCAAGCTGGCCGACGGCTCCGGCGCGCTGGCCGTCGGCCTGCACGACGGGGTCAAGCAGATCCCCGACTACGACGAGCAGGACCGCGACCGGCGTACGGAGGTCATGGCCGACCCCGTGCAGCTGGCCTCCCAGTCCCTGCACAAGGCGCCGAACTACGGCACCGGCTTCGCCCCGTACTTCATCCCGCTCTCCCTCTGGGTCGGCGCGATGGTCGCGTACATGATCATCCAGCCGCTGAACCGGCGCGCCCTCGCGGCCGGCGGATCGGCCTGGCGGATCGCGCTCGCGGGCTGGCTCCCGGTGGCGGCGATCGGCATCCTCCAGGTCGGGGCCCTCATGTCCGTCCTGCACTGGGGCCTCGGCCTCCAGATGGCCAGGGCCGCCGGCACCATCGGCTTCCTCGCCCTGGTCACCTGCTGCTTCGCCGCGATCATCCAGTGGCTCAACGCCCGCTTCGGCGCGGCCGGCCGGATCCTCGTGCTCGCGGTGCTGATGCTCCAGCTGACCTCGGCGGGCGGCACCTACCCCGTCCAGACCAGCCCGGGCTTCTTCAACGCGATCCACCCCTTCCTGCCGATGACGTACGTGGTCGAGGCGCTGCGCCGGCTGATCACGGGCGGCGGGATCGAACCGGTCTGGCAGGCCTGCGCGGTGCTGACCGCCTTCACCCTGGGCGCCCTGGCCCTGACCGCCGTCTCCGCCCGCAAGCGGCAGGTCTGGACGCTCGACCGACTCCACCCCGAGCTGACCCTGTGAGACAGGGCCGGTGACACCCGCGACACCTGTGAGAATCGACCCCATGGACAGCAGCAGCACCCGACGCCAGGCCACGCGCGCGAAGCTCTACGAGGCGGCCGTCACCCTCATCGCGGAGCAGGGATTCTCCGCGACGACGGTGGACGAGATCGCCGAGCGGGCCGGGGTGGCCAAGGGCACGGTCTACTACAACTTCAAGAGCAAGACCGAGCTCTTCGAGGAGCTGCTGCGGCACGGGGTCTCGCTCCTCACCGCCTCGCTGCGGGCCGCGGCGGAGGAGACGGACGAGCGGGGCGGCAGCCGGATCGACGCCCTGGACGCGATGATCCGGGCGGGGCTCGTCTTCATCGACCGCTACCCGGCCTTCACCCAGCTCTACGTGGCCGAGCTCTGGCGCACCAACCGGGCCTGGAACTCGACCCTCCTGGTGGTCCGCCAGGAGGCCGTCGCGGTGGTCGAGGGGGTCCTGCGGGAGGGGGTCGCCGCCGGGGAGCTGAGCGAGGACATCGACGTCCAGCTGACGGCGGCGGCGCTGGTCGGGATGGTGCTCGTGGCGGCGCTCGACTGGCAGGCCTTCCAGAGCGAGCGTTCGCTCGACGACGTGCACGCGGCGCTCTCGCGCCTGCTGCACGGCCGGGTCGGCGGCCGATAGGCCGTACGGCCGACCGGGCTGTACGGCCTACGGGGCTGTACAGCCTGCCGGGTGTACGGCCTGCCGGACCGTACGGCCGACCGGCAGGGACGCGAAAGGCCGGTGCGGTGAGGCTCGATCCCCCCGAGCCTCACCGCACCGGCCTTCTTCTTCGCGTGCACCCCCGTGCACCCCCGTGCACCCCCGAGGCACATCCCCCGTACCCCGGAGTCGGTAGGTGCGCGGCCCCGTTCCGCAGCCCCGTGCCGGCGGTGCCGGCGCCGCGCCCCTTCCGTGGTCACCACTCTTCCGTCCGGACCGGTCCCGGCCCATCCGCGCACCTACTCATCTCGCCCTCTAGGTACGGATACTCAGTCCTGGTTACCATCGCGGGCGTGTCGGTACTCCCCCTGGTGTTCACCAGCGGCTGGGCGAGCGGGATCAACGCGTACGCGGTGGTCCTGCTGCTCGGCGTCTTCGGCGCGACCGGGCTGACCGACGAGGTGCCCGAGTCCTTGCAGCGCACCGATGTCCTCGTCGTCGCGGGCGTGCTGTTCCTGTGCGAGGCGGTGGCGGACAAGATTCCGTACGTCGACTCGGCCTGGGACTCCGTCCACACGGTGATCCGGCCGATCGCGGGGGCCGTGATCGCCGCGCTCCTCGCCGGCCAGGACGGATCGCTGCCCCAGCTCGCGGCGGGCGCGGTCGGCGGCACGACCGCCCTCCTGAGCCACTTCGTCAAGGCCGGGACGAGGATGGCGGTCAACACCACGCCCGAGCCCTTCTCCAACATCGCGCTGAGCCTGGCGGAGGACCTCGGGGTGGCCGCGATCGTCACCTTCGCCATCTTCAACCCGGTGGCGGCGTCGGTCATCGCGGCCGTCCTGCTCGCCCTGGGCCTGGCCATACTGTTCTTCCTCGCCCAGAAGATCCGGCGCTTCCTGCGGCGCCGGTCCCAGCGCCGTGAGGAGAAGCAGCTGGCGTACGCGGGCAGACGCGCGGCGCGGACACCTCCCCCACCGGACGAGTCCGACCACTTCTGAGCGGTGTCCGGCCCGCCGGATAGGGTCGCTGACATGGCACGGATTGTGGTGATCGGCGCGGGACTCGGCGCCATGGCGACGGCGGCCCGACTGGCCGTGGCGGGCCACCGGGTGACGGTCTACGAGCGGACGGCGACGTACGGCGGAGCGGTCGGCCGCTTCGCCCGCGAGGGCTTCGCCTTCGACACCGGCCCGGGGCTGCTGCACCTGCCCGCCGTCTACCGGGACCTGTTCGTGAAGACGGGCAAGGAGCCCCTGGAGGAGTGCGTCGCCCTGACCCAGGTCGACCCGGCGAGCCGTCATGTCTTCGCGGACGGCACGCGCGTCGACCTGCCAAACGCCTCCCGGGCCGGCACGGTCTCCGCCCTGGACGCCGCGTTCGGCGCGGGCGCGGGCGAGCGCTGGGGCGAGTTCCTGGTGCGGGCCCGCGAGGCCTGGGACCGGACCCGGCGCCCGCTCCTGGAGGAGCCGCAGCCGGCCGACCCCGCGCCGCTGGCCCGCGAGCCGTACCCGGCGCTCAAGGCGGGGCTGCTGCGCCGGCCGACGACGACGCTCGCCCAGGTGGGCGCGCGGGAGCTGGGCGATCCCCGGCTCGCCGCCCTGCTCGACGCGTACGCGTGGTCGTACGGCTTCGACCCGGCGACCGCCCCGGCCGCCGCGGCCGTCCTGCCGTACATGGAGCAGACCTTCGGCAGTTGGTACGTGGGCGGGGGCCTGCGGGCCCTGGCCGACGCGGTGTACGAGCGCTGCCGGAAGCGGCGGGTGGAGTTCGTCTTCGAGGCGCCCGTGGAGGAGGTCCTGGAGAAGGACGGCCGGGCGGCCGGCGTCGGGCTCGCCGGGGGCGAGACGGTCGAGGCCGACCACGTGGTCTCCGGCGCGCCGGTCCCGGTGCTCTACGGCGACCAGGTCATCGGCTGGGAGCGGCAGGACGACCGGCCCCGCCACCAGGAGATCGGGACGAGCCGGGTGACGGTGTGTCTGGCCCTGCGCGGCCCCCGGGAGACGGCGGCGGTCCACCGCACGGTCGTGCACGGGGCCGGCGAGCGTCCGACCGTGACGGTGCTGCGGCCGGACGACCCGGCGCTGCGGCCCGACGACTCCCACGAGGCCGTGACGGTCACGGCGACGGTCCGCGCGGCTTCGGGAGAGGACTGGGACGCCTTCGCCGACCGGATGGTCGACGCGGCCGGTCTCGCCGTCCCCGGCCTGCGGGAGCGGCTGCTGTGGCGGCACGTCCGCACCCCGGAGGACGTGCGGCGGGACACCGGGTCGGCCGTGGTGCCGGGCCCGGCCCTCGGCGGCGGCCGCGGCCGGCTGCTCCCGGCCGCCAACCGCTCGCCGCTGCCGGGGCTCTGGTTCGCGGGCGGCTGGTCCCACCCGGGCGGCGGGCTCGCCCACGCGGGCATGTCGGGCGCGCTGGTGGCGGGCCTGATCGTGGAGGGCGTGGACTTCCGCGGCTCGCGCTGAGGGCGCGCCCGGTCAGTAGCGGTACTGCTGCTGCTCGTCCGGGTGCTGCTCGTAGCCGTACGGGCTCTGCCCCTGCGGCGCCTGCTGCGGGGGCTGTTCGGTGTCGCGCTGCTGCGGGACCCAGACGCCACCGGGCGGGGTGTCATAGGTGTACGAGGGGGCGTAGGGGTCGCCGTAGTACGAGGTGTACTGCTGGCCGTCCGTGCCCGGCCCGATGTACGGGTCGGAGTAGGCGGCGTACTGCTGCTGCGCGGCGGGCGCGCCGTAGTCGTAGGCCGGCTGCTGCTGGTCGTAGGCCGGGGCGTACGGGTCGTAGGCGGGCTGCTGGGGCTGCTGCTCGTACCCGGTGCCGTAGCCCGCGCCCTGACCGGTGTCGTGGTGACCCGTGTCCTGGTGGCCGGTGTCGTGGTGCCCGGTGTGGCCCGTGCCCTGGTGGCCGGCGATGTCGTAGATCCCGTACTGGCCGGTCTCGTCGGGCATCGGCTGCGGCTCGTAGACCGCGGTGGTCTCGGCGGCGGGGTCCTCGTGAGGCCGGCCGTCCGCCGTGGCGTAGGCGTCGTTCGTGTCGTACGAGAGCTCGGTGACCTCCAGCGTCGGACCGGCCTGCGCCGGGGCGCCCGCCTTGCGGCGGCGGCTCGCGCCCGGGTTCCCGCCGATCGCCCAGCCGGTGGAGAAGCCGCGGCGGAAGGAGAGGGTCACATAGGTCTGGCCGACGGCGAAGGCGACCGCGCCGGCGACGATGACTCCGACCGAGGGCAGCAGGACGCCCAGGACCACACCGAGGAAGCCGGTGAAGGCGAGCACGCGCCAGCGCAGGCGTGCCTTGTACTGGAGGAGCACCTCCCCCAGCAGCCACAGTGCGACCACGCCGAACGCGATGTAGAGGACCGTCCACCCCATGCCCCGCCGCCCCTCTCCACGGTCACCGCCGCGGGTCGGGGCGGGTACGACCGGTCACGACTGCTGGTGCAGTCCGAGATTCTCGTAGATCTCGAGCGTCGCGGTGGAGCTGTTCAGCGTGATGAAGTGCAGTCCGGGGACACCCTCGGAGAGCAGACGCGCGCAGAACTCCGTCGCGAACTCGATACCGATGGAGCGTACAGCGGCCGGATCGTCCTTGACCGCGAGGATGCGGTCTTTCACATGCGCCGGGAAGGCCGCGTTGCTCAGCTGCGGCAGCCGGTCGAGGGTCTTGACGTTCACAACGGGCATGACCTCGGGGATGATCGGGGTCTCGCAGCCCGCCTTGGCGACGCTGTCGCGCAGCCGCAGATAGTTCTCCGGATCGAAGAACATCTGGGTGATCGCGTAGTCGGCGCCGGCGCGGCACTTGTCCACGAAGTGCCGGATGTCCGTGTCCCAGTCGGTGGAGCGGGGGTGCATCTCGGGGAAGGCCGCGACACCGACGCAGAAGTCGCCCGACTCCTTGATGAGGCGGACCAGGTCGGCGGCGTACAGCACGCCCTCCGGGTGCTCGACCCACTCCCCCAGCGGGTCGCCGGCCGGGTCGCCGCGCAGCGCGAGCATGTTGCGGATGCCGGCGTCGGCGTACTGGCCGAGGACGTTGCGCAGTTCGGCCACCGAGTGGTCGACGGCGGTGAGGTGCGCGACGGGGGTGAGCGTGGTGTCGGAGGCGATCTTCTGGGTGGCCTTGACCGTGCCGCCCCGGGTGGTGCCGCCGGCGCCGTAGGTCACGGAGACGAAGCTGGGGCCGACTGCCTCGACCCGGCGCATCGCGTTCCAGAGGACCTGCTCGCCCTTCGCGGTCCGCGGCGCGTAGAACTCGAAGGAGTACGACGTGCCGCCGGACGCGAGGATCTCGCGAACCGTGCGTGCGCGGTCCGAGCGGACGGAAGCGGTACCTAGGGCCATACGGGCAGGTTAGACGGGTGTCGAGGACCCGCGTAGACGCTGTCCGCGTTGTGGACAATTTTTCGGACATTCTTCCGGGACGCCCTTCCGGGCGCCCCGGAGGGTCGTCGCGCGCGGAGCCGCTCAGTCCGCGGCGCGCTCCCGGACACGCTTGGCGAGGGCCGCGGTGGCGGCCGCCGGGTCCGCTGCCTCGGTGATCGCCCGGACGACGACGATCCGCCGGGCGCCCGCGTCCAGGACCTCGTCGAGGTTGGTCTCGTCGATGCCGCCGATGGCGAACCAGGGGCGGTTCTGAGCCAGACCCGCCGTGTACCGCACGAGGTCGAGCCCCGGCGCGTACCGCCCGGGCTTGGTGGGGGTGGGCCAGCAGGGCCCGGTGCAGAAGTAGTCCACGCCCGGCTCGACGGCGGCCGCGGCGGCCTCGGACTCGGCGTGGCAGGAGCGGCCGATCAGGACCCGCTCGCCGAGGATCGCGCGGGCGGCGGGCACGGGCAGGTCGCCCTGGCCCAGGTGGAGGACGTCGGAGCCGATGGCGTGGGCGACGTCCGCCCGGTCGTTGACCGCGAGGAGCCTGCCGTGTCGGCGGGCGGCCTCGGCGAAGACGGCGAGGTGCTCCAGCTCCTCGCCGGCCTCCATGCCCTTGTCGCGGAGCTGCACGATGTCCACGCCGGAGGAGAGCACGGCGTCGAGGAAGTCGGGCAGGTCGCCCTGGCGCTTCCGGGCGTCGGTGCACAGGTAGAGCCGGGCGTCGGCGAGCTGCTCACGAGGCGTGGGCATGGGTGGGTTCCCCCCGTCGGTGTAGCCGGTGCCGCGGCGGCCGGCCCGTGGGGGCCGGTCGCCGCGACACCCGGCTGATGGTGTCTTCGGTGCGTGCGGGCGTCAGATGGCGAGCGCCTGAGCGCGGCGCTTCACCTCCGTGCCGCGGTTCTCGTTGAGCGCCTGCGCGGGCGTGCCCGGCAGGCTCTCGTCCGGAGTGAAGAGCCACTCCAGCATCTCCTCGTCGGTGAAGCCGTCGTCCCGGAGGACCGTGAGGAGTCCGGTGAGGCCCTTGACGATCTTGTCGCCCTGGATGAAGGCGGCGGGAACCTGCAGGGACCTGTTCTCTCCGCGTCGCACGGCGATGAGCTGGCCGTCCTTGATCAGCTGTCGCACACGCAGCACGTCGACATCGAGCGCCTCCGCGATGTCGGGCACGTAGAGCCAGGCGGGGACGAGCGCATCGATCTTTACGTCAATCTCGGTCACAGGACAAGCCTGCCATCCCGGACTGACACCCGGTAGTCGGGCCCTACCCGACCGCCGCCTTCAGGGGGACGGACGGGTCCGCCGCGCGCGCCGGGTCGACGGTGGTGGCGGTCTCGATGAGCTTGCGGCCCTGGGCCAGGTCGCGGGGGCGGCCGACGGCCAGGAGGGCGACCGGGACCCGGGCGCGCAGCCAGAGCACGGTCCAGGTGTCGTCCGCCGGGTCGCCGCGCCACAGCAGCTCGTCGGCGTCCGCGTGGTGTCCGGCGTACTGGACGAAGCGGCCGAACTGCTCGGACCAGAAGTACGGCACGGGGTCGTACGGGCCGGTGTCGGCGCCGGTGATCGTCGCGGCGACCGTGCGCGGGCCCTGGAGGGCGTTGTCCCAGTGGTGGACGAGGAGGCGCTCGCCGTAGCGGGCGGAGGGGTAGGAGGCGCAGTCGCCGACGGCGTACACGTCGGGCAGGGACGTGCGGAGCCGCTCGTCGGCGGTGACGGCGCCGCTCGGGTCGAGGGCGATGCCGGAGCCGGCGAGCCAGCCGGTGGCGGGGCGGGCTCCGATGCCGACGACGACGGCGTCGGCGGGCAGCTCGCGGCCGTCGGCGAGGACGACCCGGCCGGGTTCGACCGTGTCCACGCGCGCGTGGGTGAGGAGTTCGGCGCCGTTCGCCCCGTACCAGCCGGCCATGGGGGCGGCGACCTCGGCGGGCAGGGCTCCGGCGAGGGGGCGGTCCGCCGCCTCGACGACGGTGACGGCGCAGCCCGCCTCGCGCGCGGCGGTGGCGAACTCGGCGCCGATCCAGCCCGCGCCGACGACCACGACGGAGTGGCGGCGCTCCAGGACGGGGCCGAGGCGCACGGCGTCGTCGAGGGTGCGCAGCAGGTGGACCCCGGGGACGCCCTCGGCGCCGGGCAGGGTGATCGGGTGGGCGCCGGTGGCGACGACCAGGACGTCGTACGGGACGGGTCCGGCCTCGGTGTCGAGCTCGTGGTCGGCGGCGCGCAGCCCGGTGACGTCGAGGCCGAGGCGGAGTTCGACGTCGAGGGCCTCGAAGTCGACGTCGAAGGCGGAGTCCTCTGCCTTGCCGAGGAGGATCGCCTTGGAGAGCGGGGGCCGGTCGTAGGGCTGGTGGGGCTCGGCCCCGATGAGGGTGACGGGGCCGGTGAAGCCCTGTTCGCGCAGGGCGACGGCGGTCTGCACCCCCGCCATCCCGGCGCCGACGATCACGACCTGCTGCTGGGCCTGCTTCTGCTCGCTCACCCGACCACCTTACGCATCTGACGGACCGTCAGGAAGTGTGGGGCCGGGGAGCGGCCGGGGAGGGGTCTGTGGCCGGCCGCGGGCGGAGGCTAGTCTGACGGACGTAAAGCACTCGCGGGAGCCCGGACGCACCGGGCTGAGAGGGAGGCTGGGCGGCCTCCGACCGTACGAACCTGATCCGGGTCATGCCGGCGAAGGGAGGGGCTGGACGCCCATGCGTTCTTCCGATGTCCTCGTGGTCGGGGGCGGCATCATCGGCCTGGTCACGGCCTGGCGGGCCGCGCGGCGCGGACTGCGCACCGCCGTGGTCGACCCGGACCCGGGCGGCGGCGCCGCGCGGGTCGCGGCCGGGATGCTCGCCGCCGTCACCGAACTCCACTACGGCGAGGAGACCCTGCTCGGGCTCAACCTCGCCTCCGCCGCGCGCTATCCCGCGTTCGTCGCCGAGCTGGAGGAGTCCACCGGCCACGACGTGGGCTACCGCGCCTGCGGGACCCTGGCCGTCGCCCTCGACGCCGACGACCGGGCCCATCTACGCGAACTCCACGCCCTCCAGACGCGCTGCGGCCTCTCGTCGGAGTGGCTGAGCGGGCGCGACTGCCGCCGCCTCGAACCGATGCTGGCCCCGGGTGTGCGCGGCGGGCTGCGCGTGGACGGCGACCACCAGGTCGACCCGCGCCGACTGGCCGCCGCGCTGCTCCTCGCCTGCGAGCGGGCCGGGGTGGTCTTCCACCGCGTCCTCGCGGAGCGCCTGACGGTCGTGCGCGACCGGGCCCGCGGGGTCCTCCTCGCCGACGGTGAGGAGCTGACGGCCGAGCAGGTCGTCCTCGCCGCGGGCAGCCTCAGCGGGCGGCTCGCGGGCGTGCCGGACGAGGTGCTGCCCCCGGTCCGCCCGGTGAAGGGCCAGGTCCTGCGGCTGCGGATCCCGGCCGCGTACGCCCCCTTCCTCTCCCGCACCGTCCGGGCCGTCGTCCGCGGCAGCCACGTCTACCTCGTACCGCGCGAGAACGGCGAGCTCGTCGTCGGCGCCACCAGCGAGGAGCTCGGCTGGGACACCACGGTCACGGCCGGCGGGGTGTACGAGCTGCTGCGGGACGCCCACGAGCTCGTCCCCGGCATCACCGAGCTCCCGCTCACCGAGACGCTGGCCGGACTGCGCCCCGCGTCCCCGGACAACGCGCCGCTGCTCGGCCCCACCACCCTGCCCGGCCTGCACCTGGCCACCGGCCACTACCGCAACGGGGTGCTGCTCACCCCGCTCACTGGCGACGTCATGGCGGAGCTGCTCACCACGGGCACCCTCCCCGAGGAGGCGCGCCCCTTCACCCCCCGCCGTTTCTCGCCGATCCGTCTGGAGCAGCCCGCATGAACGTGTCCGTGAACGGAGAGGCGCGCGAGCTCACCGGCCCCGTCTCCCTCGACGCCCTCGTCGCGACCCTGAGCACGGCCCCGACCGGGGTGGCCGCGGCCGTCAACGAGGCGGTCGTGCCGCGCAGCGAATGGGCGGTGACGCTCCTCGGCGAGGGCGACCGCGTCGAGGTGCTGACCGCGGTGCAGGGAGGCTGAGCGCGATGTCCGACGACGTGTTCGTCCTCGGCGGTACGGAGTTCTCGTCCCGCCTGATCATGGGCACCGGCGGCGCGCCGAGCCTCGACGTCCTGGAGCGCTCGCTGGTCGCCAGCGGCACCGAGCTGACCACCGTCGCGATGCGGCGGCTCGACCCGACGGTCCAGGGCTCGGTGCTCTCCGTCCTGGAGCGGCTCGGCATCCGGGTCCTGCCCAACACGGCGGGCTGTTTCACGGCGGGCGAGGCGGTCCTGACCGCCCGGCTCGCCCGGGAGGCGCTCGGCACCGACTGGATCAAGCTGGAGGTCGTCGCCGACGAGCGGACGCTGCTGCCGGACGGCGAGGAGCTCCTCGCCGCGGCCGAGACGCTCGTGGACGACGGCTTCACCGTCCTCCCCTACACCAACGACGACCCGGTCCTCGCCCGGAAGCTGGAGGACGTGGGGTGCGCGGCGATCATGCCGCTCGGCTCCCCGATCGGCTCGGGGCTCGGCATCCGCAACCCGCACAACTTCCAGCTGATCGCGGAGCGGGCGGGGGTACCGGTGATCCTGGACGCCGGGGCGGGCACCGCCTCGGACGCGGCGCTCGCGATGGAGCTGGGGTGCGCGGCGGTGATGCTGGCCTCGGCGGTGACGCGGGCGCAGGAGCCGGTGCTCATGGCGTCGGCGATGCGGCACGCGGTGGAGGCGGGCCGGCTCGCGCACCGGGCGGGCCGCATCCCCCGCCGCCACTTCGCGGAGGCCTCGTCCCCGGTGGAGGGCCGCCCCCACCTGGACCCGGAGCGCCCGGCCTTCTGAGCCGGTCCGGCTGCGGCGCTCGTCACAGGTGCGCTGCAAGACCGGGACATCCGCGCGGGGGCCGTGTCCACGGCTCGTAGACTCGTCGCCGTGGACACGACCCTTCAGGACCCCCTCGTCGGGCGGCTGCTCGACGGCCGCTACCGCGTCGACGCGCGCATCGCCGTCGGCGGGATGGCCACGGTCTACCGGGCCGTCGACACCCGCCTCGACCGCGTCCTCGCGCTCAAGGTGATGCACCCCGCCCTCGCGACGGACGCCGCCTTCGTCGAGCGGTTCATCCGCGAGGCGAAGTCCGTCGCCCGGCTCGCCCACCCGAACGTCGTGGGCGTCTTCGACCAGGGCGCCGAGGGCGCGTACGTCTACCTGGCGATGGAGTACGTCGCCGGCTGCACCCTCCGCGACGTCCTGCGCGAGCGCGGCGCCCTCACGCCCCGCGCCGCGCTGGACATCCTGGAGCCGGTCCTCGCCGCGCTCGGCGCCGCGCACCGGGCCGGGTTCGTGCACCGGGACATGAAGCCGGAGAACGTCCTGATAGGGGACGACGGCCGGGTCAAGGTGGCCGATTTCGGTCTCGTACGGGCCGTGGGCTCGGCGACCGCCACCACCGGCTCGGTCCTCGGCACGGTCTCGTACCTGGCGCCGGAGCAGATCGAGCACGGCACGGCCGACACCCGCGCCGACGTGTACGCCTGCGGTGTCGTGCTGTACGAGATGCTGACCGGCGCCAAGCCCCACGCGGGCGACACCCCCGCCCAGGTCCTCTACCAGCACCTCCACACGGACGTGCCCGCCCCGTCCGCCACCACCCCCGGGCTCGCCCCGGAGCTGGACGGGCTGGTCGCGGCCGCCACCGCCCGCAACGCCGACCTCCGCCCGGACGACGCCGTCGCGCTGCTCGCCCTCCTCCGCGAGGCCCGCGCCGCGCTCGGCGACGAGCAGCTGGACGCCGAGCCTCCGCAGGCGCGCTCCGAGGCCCGGGACACCGCCGAGGACCGGACGAGCGTGATCGCCCGCGCCGTGCCGGCCGAGTCCGACGTCCAGCAGGTGCAGCACACGAACCGGCTGCCGGCCCCGGAGGCTCCCCCGGCCGCGCCCCGCAGGCGCGCCACCGCCGTCTCCCGCGCCCCTCGCGGCCCGCTCCTGATCGTCCTCGGCGTCCTGCTCGCGCTCGGTCTCGGCGCCGGCGTCTGGTACATCAACTCCGGCCAGTTCACCCGCGTCCCGGCCGTCCTCGGCCAGACCGAGGCAGCCGCGACCCAGCGGATCAAGGACACCGGCCTGGACGTCGGCACGACGAAACGTGCCTTCAGCGACGTGTACGAGCGCGGCACGGTCATGGCCGTCGACCCCGCGCCCGGCGAGCGCGTCCGGGGCAACGCCACGGTCGTCCTCACGCTCTCGCGCGGCCCGGAGATCGTGAAGGTGCCCAACCTCAGGAACAAGCCCCTCGCGGAGGCCAAGCGCCTCCTGGCGGAGGAGGGCCTGGCTCCCGGGGTCATCACGAACGAGTTCAGCGACTCGGTCGCCCAGGGCGCCGTGATCGGCTCCGACCCCGAGCCCGGCACCGAGCGCCGCCCCGATTCGGCCGTCGCCCTGGTGGTCAGCAAGGGCTCCCCGGTCGACGTGCCCGACGTCACCGCCGAGACCGTCACCGACGCGACGGCCACGCTCCAGGAGGCCGGCCTCACCGTGCGGGTCGCGCCGGAGCGGATCCACTCGCCGGAGGACGCCGGCACGGTCGCCGCCCAGTCCCTCGCCGAGGGCAGCCGGGCCGCCGAGGGCGACACGATCACCCTCACCGTCTCCAAGGGCCCGAAGCTGGTCGAGGTCCCGGACGTCACGGAGGAGAGCACCGAGGACGCCCGGACGATCCTGGAGGACGCGGGCTTCGAGGTGGAGGTCAAGAAGTCCTTCCCCTACCTGGGCGACACGGTCGCGAGCCAGTCCGTGGAGGGCGGCGAGACCGCGCCCGAGGGCTCCACCGTCACCATCACGATCAAGGGACTCTAGAGCTCATGCGCAACCCCGTCGGCGGCCACGTCCCCGTGGCCGGTGGCCTCGCCACGACCGGCCTCGCCTACGCCCGCGTGCTCGGCGCCGAGACCGTGCAGGTCTTCGTCGCCAACCCGCGCGGCTGGGCCACCCCGGTCGGCAACCCCGCCCAGGACGAGCGCTTCCGGGCCGAGTGCGAGGCCGAGTCGATCTCGGCCTGGGTCCACGCCCCGTACCTGATCAACTTCGGCTCCCACACCGAGGCCACCGTGGAGAAGTCGGTCGAGTCGCTGCGGCACTCGCTGCGCCGGGGCCGCGAGATCGGCGCGAAGGGCGTGGTGGTGCACACCGGCTCGGCGACCGCGGGCCGCCCGCGCGAGGTGGCCCTCGCCCAGGTGCGGGAGCGGATGCTGCCGCTGCTCGACGAGCTGACCCACGCGGACGACCCGTACCTCCTCCTGGAGTCCACGGCCGGCCAGGGCTTCTCGCTCTGCTCGCGCGCGGAGGACTTCGGCCCGTACTTCGACGCGCTCGACCGCCACCCGAAGCTCGGCATCTGCCTCGACACCTGCCACATCTTCGCCGCGGGTCACGACCTCGCGGAGCCGGGCGGCGCGGTGCGGACGCTCGACGAGCTGGTCGCGACCGTCGGGGAGGGCCGGCTGAAGCTGATCCACGCCAACGACTCGAAGGACGTCGTCGGCGCCCACAAGGACCGCCACGCCAACATCGGCGCCGGCCACATCGGCGAGGACGCCTTCCGCGCGCTGCTGCGCCACCCGGCGACGGACGGGGTGCCGCTGATCATCGAGACCCCGGGCGGCACGGAGGGGCACGTGGCGGACGTGGAGCTCCTGAAGAAGCTGCGGGGCTGACCCGGCGGGCAGACCCGTCGGGGAACACCCCCGCTACAGCTCCGGGCCGTCCCCCGGCTCCTCCTGGTACGAGTACCGCTGCTCCGTCCACGGGTCACCGAGGTTGTGGTAACCGCGCTCCTCCCAGAAGCCCCGGCGGTCGGCGGCCATGTACTCCACGCCCCGGACCCACTTGGGCCCCTTCCAGGCGTACAGATGGGGAACGACGAGCCGCAGCGGGAAGCCGTGCTCGGCGGTGAGCAGCTCGCCGCCCTTGTGGGTGGCGAAGATCGTGCCGTCGGCGGCGAAGTCGGCGAGCCGCATGTTGGCGCTGTAGCCGTACTCGGCCCAGACCATCACATGCGTGACCTGCGGCGCGGGCGGAGCCAGTTCGAGGATGGTCCGGGCGGGCACCCCACCCCATTCGGCCCCGAGCATGCTGAATTTCGTGACGCAGTGCAGATCGGCCACGACCGTGGAGAACGGCAGGGCCGAGAACTCCTCGTGGTTCCAGCACCGCTTGTCGCCGTCCGCCGTCGCGCCGAAGACGCGGAACTCCCACCGGTCCGGCTTGAACTTGGGGACGGGCCCGTAGTGGGTGACCGGCCAGCCGCGCTGCAGCCGCTGACCCGGCGGAAGGTCCGGCGAACGATCCGGCTCCCCCGCTTCCCCTTCCCGGCGTTCTCCGCTCTCCGGCTGACCCATGTCATCCATGGTGACAGACGGCGAGGGGTGGTCATGACCAGCCGACCTCCCACCCGACCGGGATTCGGGCAACTCCCACTAAGCCTGCACTTACTGGACGCCCCCCATTCGGGGTGCGAGGATGCGGCCATCCTGCCCAGTGACGGCACAGACACGCAACGTGGAAGTGGAAGGAGCCTCTGCGATGCAGGGCGACCCCGAGGTCCTCGAGTTTCTCAACGAGCAGCTGACCGGCGAGCTGACGGCCATCAACCAGTACTGGCTGCACTATCGCATCCAGGACAACAAGGGGTGGACGAAGCTCGCCAAGTACACCCGCGAAGAGTCCATCGATGAGATGAAGCACGCGGACAAGATCACCGAGCGCATCCTGATGCTCGACGGTCTGCCGAACTACCAGCGGCTCTTCCACGTCCGGGTCGGACAGACGATCACCGAGATGTTCCAGGCCGACCGCCAGGTCGAGGTGGAGGCGATCGACCGCCTCAAGCGCGGGATCGAGGTCATGCGCGCGAAGGGCGACATCACCTCCGCCAACCTCTTCGAGGAGATCCTCGCCGACGAGGAGCACCACATCGACTACCTGGACACGCAGCTGGAGCTGATCGAGTCCCTGGGCGAGGCGCTCTACATCTCGACCCTGATCGAGCAGCCGAGCTAGCAGACCCGCTCAGGCGGCTTCGGCTCAGGCGGCTTCGTCGAGCTCCGTGTAGGAGGTCTCCGCGTAGGAGGTCTCCGCGGCCAGGGCAGGCATGCCCTGGTCCACGAGCTCGCGGCGGGGGCAGTTGCCGCGCCCGAGGATGGCCTGGATGCGACGGACACAGGAACCGCAGTCCGTTCCGGCCTTGCAGGCCGAGGCGATCTGGCGCGGCGTGCAGGCGCCCGCGTCGGCGTGCTCCTTGACCTGCTTCTCCGTGACACCGAAGCATGAGCAGACGTACACGCGGTTCACCTCCCGCCGAGATCGATAAGGCTAACCTAACCTTACCCGGCGGGCCGGAGCCTCAAAAGCCCTGGCTACGACGATGGGGCGCGGATCACATGGATCCGCGCCCCATCGTCGTAGATACCTACCGACTGATCACGTCACTGGTCGCGGTACATCTCCGCCACGAGGAAGGCCAGGTCGAGGGACTGGCTGCGGTTGAGGCGGGGGTCGCAGGCGGTCTCGTAGCGCTGGTGGAGGTCGTCGACGAAGATCTCGTCGCCGCCGCCCACGCACTCGGTGACGTCGTCACCGGTGAGCTCGACGTGGATGCCGCCCGGGTGGGTGCCGAGCTCCTTGTGGACCTCGAAGAAGCCCTTGACCTCGTCGAGGACGTCGTCGAAACGGCGCGTCTTGTGGCCGGAGGCGGCTTCGAAGGTGTTGCCGTGCATCGGGTCGGTGACCCAGGCGACGACCGCGCCCGAGGCGGTGACCTTCTCGACGAGCTCGGGGAGCTTGTCGCGGACCTTGTCGGCGCCCATGCGGACGATGAAGGTCAGCCGGCCCGGCTCGCGGTCCGGGTCGAGACGGTCGATGTACGTCAGTGCCTCGTCCACCGTGGTGGTCGGGCCGAGCTTGATGCCGATCGGGTTGGCGATCTGCGAGCAGAACTCGATGTGCGCGTGGTCCAGCTGGCGGGTGCGCTCACCGACCCAGACCATGTGGCCCGAGGTGTCGTACAGCTTGCCGGTACGCGAGTCCGTACGGGTCAGGGCACCCTCGTAGTCCAGGAGCAGCGCCTCGTGGGAGGCGTAGAACTCCACGGCCTTGAACTCCGCCGGGTCGGTGCCACAGGCCTTCATGAAGTTCAGCGCGTTGTCGATCTCCCGCGCCAGCTGCTCGTAGCGCTGGCCCGAGGGGGACGACTTCACGAAGTCCTGGTTCCAGGCGTGCACCTGGCGCAGGTCCGCGTAGCCACCGGTGGTGAAGGCGCGCACCAGGTTGAGCGTGGAGGCGGAGGCGTTGTACATCCGCTTCAGGCGCTCGGGGTCCGGGATACGGGCCTTCTCGTTGAAGTCGAAGCCGTTGACCGAGTCGCCCCGGTACGTCGGCAGGGTCACGCCGTCACGCGTCTCGGTCCCCTTGGAACGGGGCTTGGAGTACTGGCCGGCGATACGGCCGACCTTCACCACCGGCACGGAGGCCGCGTAGGTGAGGACGGCACTCATCTGGAGCAGCGTCTTGAGCTTGGCCCGGATGTGGTCGGCGGACACCGCGTCGAAAGCCTCGGCGCAGTCGCCGCCCTGGAGCAGGAACGCCTCGCCACGGGCGACGGCTCCCATCCGGGCGCGCAGCTGGTCACACTCGCCGGCGAAGACGAGCGGAGGATAGGACTCGAGGTCCGCGATCACATCGCGCAGAGCCTCGGCATCGGGGTACTCGGGCTGCTGCGCCGCGGGCAGGTCTCGCCAGGTCGCCTTGGCGACGGCGTGGGTATCAGCGTTCACGGTCACGCCCACTACATTACGGGGTCCTTCGCCCCATCTCGGCCCTCTGCCCAATGGCTGAGACGGCCGTCCGAAATGTCTGTCGATGGTCTTCACGCCTTCGGGTGGTGTTACCCTCTGGCCCGTTTCACTAGTTGACAGTCGAATCACAGGGGTGGGCGTGACCCAGAGGCACCGCAGGGACCGCAAGAAGAAACGTCTCATGTACGGAGCGGCGGCCGCGGTCGTCGCCACAGCCACGCTCGGCACCCTCGCGGTCGCGTCGCCGGGCCTCCTCGGCGCGACGGACGACGCCAAGCCGGCTGCTGGTGACACTTCCCTCCAGTCGCAGTTCGCAAACGCGGCGCGCGAGTTCGACGTGCCGCAGAGCGTGCTGATGGCGGTCTCGTACCGCCAGACGCGATGGGAGTCGCACGACGGGCTGCCGAGCACGACCGGCGCGTACAACGTCATGGGTCTGACGGACGTCGACGCCGAGGACGTCGAGCAGCACGACGACAAGGAGCGCCTCGCGCACCTGAACGCGAGCGGCAAGGCCGAGATCGAGAAGACCTTCGACGAGGCCAAGGCCCTGGCGGCGCTGCCGAAGGAGACCGTCGACACCGACGACCCGCGGCTGCACACCCTGGACAAGGCCGCCGGGCTGATCGACAGCTCCGCCGAGGCCGTGAAGAACGACACCGCCGCTTCGATCCGGGCCGGTGCCGCGCTGCTCGCCGAGTACCAGAAGCAGGCGGGCGCGGAGCTCTCCGAGGACCCGGCCGACTGGTACCCGGCCGTGGCCCGCTACAGCCAGTCCCCCGACCGGAAGGGCGCCGACCTCTTCGCGGAGCGCGTCTTCGAGTCGATCAAGACGGGCGAGCGCGCGCTCACCACCGAGGGCCAGCCGGTCACCCTGCCGGCCGACCCCGGGGTCGAGCCCGTCGAGCCGACGAACGTGCCGCTGGCCGCGAGCTTCGCGAGCACCACGGCGACCCCGACCCCCGAGTGCCCGCCGACCGGCCTGGTGTGCGACTTCCGCCCGGCCGAGGTCCCGAGCACCGGGCAGCGGAACTACACGCTCGCCAACCGCGCCAAGGGCACCCAGCTGGACATCCGCCGGATCGTGATCCACGACACCGAGGGCAGCTACGAGGGCACCATCGCGACCTTCCAGAGCGCGACGGCCAAGGGCAGCGCCCACTACCTGGTCCGCGCGAGCGACGGTCTGGTCACCCAGATGGTCGAGAACAAGAACATCGCGTGGCACGCGGGCAACTGGACCGACAACATGCACGCCGTCGGCGTGGAGCACGAGGGCTACGCCATCAAGGATGGCAAGTGGTACACCGAGCCCCAGTACGAGTCCTCCGCCAAGCTGGTGAAGTACCTCGCGGGCCAGTACGGCATCCCGCTGGACCGTGAGCACGTCATCGGTCACGACGAGGTCCCGGGCCACATCAACGCCAAGGTCTCGGGGATGCACTGGGACGCCGGTCCGTTCTGGGACTGGAACCACTACATGGCCCTCCTCGGCGCCCCGACCGGTGCCGGCGGCGCAGGCGGTCTGCTCCAGGCCGGCCAGCTGGTCCGGGTCGTCCCGCCCTACACCTCGGCGAACCAGCCGAAAATCACCTACGGCGGCAGCACCGTCCCGGCGCAGCCGGCCAACTTCGGCTACCTCTACGAGACGCCGTCGACCACGACGCCGATCAAGGACGAGTACATCCCGAACGTCCTGTGGAGCGACGGCCCGAACTGGGGCAACAAGGTCCGCGCCGGCGGCACCTACGTCGTGTCGGATGTCCGGACCAACTGGACGCAGATCTGGTACGGCGGCAAGAAGGCCTGGTTCCACAACCCGGGCGGCCAGTACACGTCCGTCGTCAAGGACAGCTCGCAGCGGGTCCTGAAGGCCGCGGCCGGCAAGACCCCGCTGATCTACGGCCGCGCCTTCCCCGAGAAGGCCGCGTACCCCGGCACCAACGGCGTCACGGCCCCCACGGACAACCCCGACTATCTGTCGCTGTACTCCTTCGGCAGCGGCGGCGCGTACGTGAAGGCCGGCCCGGTGGTCAAGGGCGACGACTACTTCGGCAGCGCCCAGACGAACGTCGTCGGCACCGACACGTACATCCCGATCCGCTTCAACCACCGCATGGCGTACGTGAAGGCCTCGGACGTCGTCGAGTCCGCCGCGGCCCCCGCGGTCAACGCGACCAACCGCTACAACGTCCTCGCCCGTGACGCCTCCGGTGTCCTCTGGCAGTACCAGGGCACCGGCAACGCGTCCGCGCCGTTCCTGAACCGGTACCGGGTCGGGTCCGGGTGGCAGGTCTACAACGCGATCACGCCCATGACCGCCCTCCGTGCCGACGGCACCGGGGACGCCGTGGCCCGGGACACCTCCGGTGTGCTCTGGTACTACCAGGGCAGCGGCAACCCCGCCGCTCCGTTCAAGGCGCGGCTGCGGACCGGTGGCGGCTGGGGCGTCTACGACAAGATCATCGCCGTCCGGGACGTGACCAACGACGGCAGGCCCGACCTGATCGCCCGTGAGAAGTCGGGTGTCCTGTGGCTGTACAAGGGCACCGGCGTCCCGGCCACCCCGTTCGCGACCCGGCTCCGGGTCGGCGGCGGCTGGCAGACCTACAACGCGATCGTCTCCACCGGCGATCTGGACGGCGACGGCAAGGCCGACCTCATCGGCCGCGACACCGCCGGTGTCCTCTGGTCCTACAAGGGCACCGGCAACGCCACCACCCCGTTCGCCACGCGCTACCGGGTCGGCGGCGGCTGGGGCGCGTACAACAGCATCGTCGGTCCGAGCGACCTGAGCACCGACGGCAAGGGCGACCTGATAGCCCGAGACGGCTCCGGCACGCTCTGGTCGTACAAGGGCACGGGCAGCCTCACCGCGCCGTACGCCCCGCGCGTGAACGCCGGCCCCGGCTGGCAGATCTACAACCTGATCTTCTGATCGGGTAGCTCGCTTCCGCGGGACCCCGGGGTCCGGCTCGCATCGTCCACGGTGCGGACCGGGCCCCGTTTCCGTGGCCCGGCGGCTTCCCGCTGGGTTACAGTGCTCGCATGTTCGCGCCGCAGATCCAGAACTGGTGGTGGACCGCTCATCCGGCGGCCCACTGATCGCGCGTACACCGAACGACACGCGAAGGCCGCCCGAGGGGCGGCCTTTTCTCGTACCCGGGCCGTTCCTCCTCTCCGTACTCCCCCCGGAAGGAACGACGACTCCCCATGGACCTCTCCCGTCTCCTGGACGACTCCTGCCCGCCCTTCGCCCTGCTGCGCAGGCGCACCCCCGGTCGTGACCACGACACCGTGGAGGTGCTGATCGGCCGGGTCCACGAGGCCGAGCGGCTCGCCGAGCTGCCCGTGGGCCCGCTGCCGACGCTGGCGCTCGTGCCCTTCCGGCAGATCCGGGAGCGCGGCTTCGACGTGCGGGACGACGGCACCCCGCTCTCCGTGCTCGTCGCCGAGGAGACGTACGAGCTGCCGCTCGACGAGGCGCTCTCCCGGCTGCCCGCGCACGAGGTGCGTGTCGAGGGCGGGGCCTTCGACGTCTCGGACGAGGAGTACGCCGGGACCGTGCGCCGGGTCATCGACGAGGAGATCGGCTCCGGCGAGGGCGCGAACTTCGTCATCCGGCGCACCTACACCGGCGAGATCCCGGGCTTCGGACGCGCCGACGCCCTCGCGCTCTTCCGGCGGCTCCTCGCGGGCGAGCGGGGCGCGTACTGGACGTTCGTCGTCCACACCGGCGAGCGGACGCTCGTCGGGGCCAGCCCGGAGGTGCACGTGCGGATGTCGGGCGGCACGGTCGTGATGAACCCGATCAGCGGCACGTACCGCTACCCGGCCGGGTCCGCCCCGACCCCCGAGGACCTGCTGGCCTTCCTCGCCGACCGCAAGGAGACCGAGGAGCTCTCCATGGTGGTGGACGAGGAGCTCAAGATGATGTGCACGGTGGGCGACATGGGCGGGGTCGTGGTCGGGCCCCGGCTGAAGGAGATGGCCCATCTCGCGCACACCGAGTACGAGTTGCGCGGTCGCTCCTCGCTGGACGTGCGGGAGGTGCTGCGGGAGACGATGTTCGCCGCGACCGTGACGGGCTCGCCGGTGCAGAACGCCTGCCGGGTGATCGAGCGTCACGAGACCGGCGGGCGCGGCTACTACGCGGGCGCGCTCGCCCTGCTCGGTACGGACGGGAGCGGGGCGCAGACGCTGGACTCGCCGATCCTCATCCGTACCGCCGACATCGACGCGGACGGGCGGCTGCGGGTGCCCGTCGGGGCGACCCTCGTACGGCACTCCGACCCGGCCGGCGAGGTGGCCGAGACCCATGCCAAGGCGGCCGGGGTGCTGACCGCGCTCGGGGTGCGGGAGGGACGGCCGGCGGGGGACGGCGCGGCTCCGGCGCCGGCGCGGCTGGCCGACGATCCGCGGGTGCGGGCCGCCCTGGACGCGCGGCGGGCCGATCTCGCGCCGTTCTGGCTGCGGATGCAGGTCCGGTCGGCGGAGCTGTCGGGGCACGCGCTGGTCGTCGACGCGGAGGACACCTTCACGGCGATGCTCGCGCACGTCCTGCGCTCCTCCGGCCTTGAGGTGTCGGTGCTCCGCTACGACGAGCCGGGGCTGCGCGAGCTGGCCCTCGCCCACGAGGGACCGGTCGTGCTCGGACCCGGGCCCGGGAACCCCTCGGACGCCGCCGACCCGAAGATGCGCTTCCTGCGCGCTCTGACGGCCGAGCTGGTGCGCGACCACCGGCACGGTCTGCTCGGGGTGTGCCTGGGGCACGAGCTGATCGCCGCCGAGCTGGGCCTGGAGATCGTCCGCAAGCGGACCCCGTTCCAGGGGGCCCAGTTGCGGATCGACCTCTTCGGCCAGGAGCAGACGGTCGGCTTCTACAACAGCTTCACCGCCCGCTGCGACGACCGGACGGCGACGGAGCTGGCGCTGCACCGCATCGAGGTCAGCCGCGACCCGGAGACCGACGAGGTGCACGCCCTGCGCGGACCGGGCTTCGCCGGCGTCCAGTTCCACCCGGAGTCGGTGCTCACGACGGACGGGGCGGCCCTGACGGCCTCGCTGCTCGCGGGAGTTCTGGTCTAGGGCCTGTCTTTCGGTCTCAGACCCTCGGGACCAGGACGTTCTCGTCGCGTCGCCCCGCGAGGTAGTGGAGGACGTTCTGGACCGTGGTGTCGATGATCTGGCCGACGGCGTCGACCGTGTAGTACGCCTGGTGGGAGGTGACCACCACGTTCGGGAAGGTGACCAGGCGGGCCAGGGTGTCGTCGTCGACGGCCTCCAGGGACTTGTCGAGGAAGAAGAGCCCGGCCTCCGCCTCGTACACGTCGAGCCCGACCCCGGTGAAGCGGCCCTTCCTGAGCTCGCCGACCAGGGCCTCGGTGTCGACGAGGCCGCCACGGCTGGAGTTCACCAGGATCGCGTCGTCCTTCATGGCCCGGAGCGCGGCGGCGTCGACGATGTGCCGGGTGGCCGGGAGCAGCGGCACGTGGAGGCTGACGAGGTCGGCCTCGGCGAGGAGCCGCTCCTTCTCGACGTACTCCATGCCGAGCTCGACGCACGCGGGGTTCTCGGCGATGTCCCAGCCGAGCAGTTTCATGCCGAAGCCGTGGGCGATCCGGGTGAAGGCCTCGCCGATCTTGCCGGTGCCGAGGACGCCGACGGTGCGGCCCCGGAGGTCGCGGCCCATCAGCCCGTCGAGGCGGAAGTCGAAGTCGCGGGTCCGGTTGGAGGCGCGGACGATCCGGCGGTTGACGGTCATCGCGAGCGTCCAGGCGAACTCGGCGACGGAGTACGGGGAGTAGTACGAGACCCGGGCGACGGTGAGGCCGAGCCGCTCGGCGACCTCCAGGTCGATGTTGTTGAAGCCCGTGGAACGCTGGGCGATCATCTGCGTGCCGCCTGCCGCGAGGGTCTGCAGGACCCTGTGGCCGAGGTCGGCGTTGACGCTGCTGGAGATGACCTCGTAGCCCGCCGCGATCGGCGCGGTGTCCTCGGTCAGGAACACACCCAGGCAGCGGACGTCGTGGTGTCCCTCGAAGGCCTTCTCCATCAGGGGCTTCTCGTCCACCTGCACGCCGAATGCCAGGATTTCCACGGGTGTCCCCCAGAAGCGGTGAAGGGCCGGATATACGCGGTTCTCGCGAATATACGGCCCCTCATGTCACCGCGCCCGGTACCGCCGGGCGAGGAGTGTCCGGCTACGCGTCGTCGAGTCCGCGCTCGATCGCGTACCGCACGAGCTCCACCCGGTTGTGCAGCTGGAGCTTGCCGAGGGTGTTCTGAACGTGGTTCTGGACCGTGCGGTGCGAGATCACCAGGCGCTCGGCGATCTGCTTGTAGCTGAGCCCCTTGGCGACGAGCCGCAGGACCTCGGTCTCGCGCTCGGTGAGCTGAGGGGCCTTCGGCTCGTCGGTGCCGGCCGCCGGGGCGGGCTCGGAGGCCAGCCTGCGGTACTCGCCGAGGACCAGGCCGGCGAGGCCCGGGGTGAAGACGGGGTCGCCGACGGCCGTCCGCCGCACGGCGTCGATCAGCTCCTCCGTACTGGCCGACTTGAGGAGATAGCCCGTGGCACCGGACTTGACCGCCTCCAGGACGTCGGCGTGCTCGCCGCTCGCCGAGAGGACCAGGACCCGCAGCGCGGGGTGCGCGCCGACGAGCTCCTTGCAGACCCGGACGCCCGGCTTGACCGGCAGGTTCAGGTCCAGGACGAGGACGTCGGGGCCGGCGGCCGTGGCCCGGCGGACGGCCTGCTCCCCGTCGCCCGCCGTGGCGACGACGTCGAAGCCCGCCTCGGCGAGGTCGCGGGCGACCGCGTCCCGCCACATCGGATGGTCGTCGACGACCATCACCCTGATCTGCTGCCGCTCGGCGTGCTGCTCGCTCATCTTTCCTGTCCTGCCTTCCCCCGAGGGACCTTCAACTCGACTTCCGTGCCCTGCCCGGGGACCGAGATCAGCTCGGCCGAGCCGCCCAGGTCCCGCAGTCTGCCCCGGATGGAGAGGGCGACCCCCATCCGGCCCTCGCCCCAGGCCTCCGCGAGGCGGCCCTCCGGGATGCCGGGGCCGTCGTCCCGGACGGTGACGATCACCTCGTCGGGCCAGTCCTCGATCAGGACCCAGGCCTGGGCGTCCTCCCCCGCGTGCACCCGGACGTTGTCCAGGGCCGCGCCGACGGCGGCGGCCATCTCGCGCGCGGCGGGCGGCGGCAGCAGGACCGGGGCGCCCGGCTCGGAGAGGGTGACCTTCGCCCCGGCGCGCGGGGCGAGCAGGAGGCGCAGGTCGACGGGGGTGTCGTCGTCGGGCTCGTCGTCCACCTCGACGACCCGGACCACGGCCCCCTGGGACTCGTCCTCGGAGACCAGGCTGGGCCGGGTGAGACCGCCCGCGACGAGCGTACGGAGCGCCACCTCCTGCTCCCCCGCCATCCTGGCGATCTCGGCGGCCTCGCCGCCCATCGCCGCGCCACGTCGCTGCACCATCGCGAGGACCTGGAGGACGCTGTCGTGGATGTCCCGGGCGAGCCGCTCCCGCTCCCGGGTCGCGGCCTCGATCTCCAGGGCGCGGGCGAGGGTGCGCTCGGAGGCGCGGGCCACCTCGACCACGTATCCGATGGCGATGGAGGCCACCCAGACGAGGAGCACGTTGTGGAGGGTGTCCCGGCTGGGGTGGCCGCGCTCGACGAGGTTGGCGACGGCGACGAGCGAGGAGGCGACTCCGGCCCAGCGCCAGCCGCCCTTGATCGCGTACGCGAGGACGGAGCCGGCTGTCCATATCGTCGGCAGGGTGGAGTGGTCGACCGACTGGGCCTGGGCGTCGGCGAGGGGGGTGAGGAGGATGCCGACGAGGGCGATGGTGAGGTCGACGCCGAGGAAGCGCTTGGTGCAGCTGGCCGCGTTCGCCACCTTGGGGAGGGTCGCGAGAGTCCAGACGCACATGACCGCCAGGTAGGCGACGGCGATCCAGGGACGCTCGTACTGCTGCCGCCCGAAGGCGAAGAGCAGGACGGCGTAGATCATCGTCAGGACGCGGTAGCCGGTCAGCGCACGCCACAGCGGCTGCTCGACCGACATGCGCACGACACGCTCGCGCTTGGCCATCTCCCCCACTCCCCCCGAACACCCCTGGGGGTGCTTACGCGCCGGACTCTTCCCGCGCCGCGATCTCGGCCTTGACGGCCTCCTTGGCCGCCTTCTCCGCGTCCGCGATCTGCCGCTTGGCCGCGGTCGCGTAGATGTCGACGTACTCCTGGCCGGACAGCTTCATGATCTCGTACATGACCTCGTCGGTCACCGAGCGGAGGATGAAGCGGTCCCCCTCCATGCCCTGGTAGCGGGTGAAGTCCAGGGGCTTGCCGATCCGGATGCCCGGGCGCATCAGCTTGGGCACGACCTTGCCGGGCGGCTGGATCTTCTCCGTGTCGATCATGGCGACCGGGATCACCGGCGCGCCGGTGGCCAGGGCCACGCGCGCCAGACCGCCGGGCTTGCCGCGGTAGAGCCGGCCGTCGGGCGAGCGGGTGCCCTCGGGGTAGATCCCGAAGAGCCCGCCCTTCTCGACGACCTCGATGCCGGCCTTGATCGCCGCCTCGCCGGCGCCGCGGGCGCCCGAGCGGTCGACCGGGAGCTGGCCGACGCCCTTGAAGAAGGCGGCGGTGAGCTTGCCCTTCACGCCCGGCGAGGTGAAGTACTCGGCCTTCGCGATGAAGGTGACCTTGCGGTCCAGGACGGCGGGGAGGAAGAAGGAGTCCGAGAAGGAGAGGTGGTTGCTCGCCAGGATCGCGGGACCCTCGGCCGGAATGTTCTCCAGTCCCTCGACCCAGGGCCGGAAGGCAAGCTTCAGGGACCCTCCGATGGAGAACTTCATTGCGCCGTAGATCAACTCGCCATGCCTTCCGTGTGCCGTCGCCACGACTTTATCCCGTACCTGGCCACGGCCCCCGCTGCGGCCCTGGTCGGTGTCGGTCCGGTCGCGTACCGTGAAGGTCCTTCCCCACTTTCCGTCGCTTCGGCGCACCCGAGGCCGCCGAAGTCGCAACCGAACAGGAGACCCCGGTGCCGGTCCTTCCCGGAGCCGAGCCGTACCGCCACGAAGGCGGAGAGGTCGGCGTCCTTCTCTGTCACGGATTCACCGGTTCCCCGCAGTCGATGCGCCCGTGGGCCGAGTATCTGGCCGACCGCGGACTCACCGTGTCGCTGCCGCTGCTGCCGGGCCACGGCACCCGCTGGGAGGACCTGCAGCTCACCACCTGGCACGACTGGTACGCGGAGGTGGACCGGGCCCTGCGCGAGCTCATGGACCGGTGCGAGACCGTCTTCGTCTTCGGTCTCTCCATGGGCGGGGCGCTCACCCTGCGGCTGGCCGCGCAGCACGGTGACGCGGTCCGCGGCATCGTCCTCGTCAACCCGGGCAACAAGGTGCACGGCCTGGCGGCGCACGCGCTGCCGGTCGCCCGGCACCTGGTCCGCACGACGGCCGGCATCGCGAGCGACATCGCCAAGGAGGGCGTGGCGGAGGTCGGCTACGACCGGGTGCCGCTGCACGCCGCGCACTCGCTGCGCGAGTTCTTCCGTACGGTGGACGCACAGCTCCCGCAGGTCACGCAGCCGATGATCGTGCTGCACAGCCCGCAGGACCACGTGGTGCCGCCGGCCGACTCGGCCCGCGTCCTCAGTCGGGTGTCCTCGACGGACGTCCAGGAGATCCTGCTGGAACAGAGCTACCACGTCGCGACGTTGGACCATGACGCGGAGCGGATCTTCGAGGAGAGCTGGGCGTTCGTCGAGCGTCTCGCCCCGAGTCCGGTCGACGGGAAGAGGAGCAGCAGCGGTGGCTGATCAGCAGGACGGCGGCGAGCGGGAGCCGCAGCCCATCGACGAGGAGGCGGCCTGGGCCGCGATCGTCGCGGGGTACGGGGAAGAGCCCGCGGATCCGCCGGGGACGAGGCCGTTCCGGCCGATCGAGAACCTCGCGCTGCCCGAGCCGGAGGAGGACGAGGGCGCCAGCGAGGACGGGCCCAGGGTGCAGCCGGGCGCCGGGACCGGGCCGGGTGCCGCGTCCGGTACGGGGACGGGCAGCACGTCCGGTACGGGAGCCGGGTCCGGTACGGGCACGGGCACCACGTCCGGAACGGGCACGGGAGCCGGGTCCGGGGCCGCTTCGGCCGGTACGGGAGCCGGGTCCGGGGCCGGGTCGGGCGCCGCGTCCGGCCGCGAACCCGGACCGACCGGAGCGACCGGGCCGGCCGCGGCGGACGGCGAGTCCCCGGCCGACCCCGGCACCGACCGGAAGCCGGAGGCAGGGGTGGAGAAGCCCGCGCTGGGCAGCTCCGTCGTCTTCGCGCCCGGCGTGCGCCCGAGCGGCCCCCGGGACTACACCCCGGCCGAGCCGGAGGAGGACGCGGACGGCACCGGGGAGGGGCACTTCGTCCCGCCGGAGCCCCCGCCGCTCCCGGAGGCGGACACGACGACCAAGTTCGCCTGGCTGGGCGTGGTCGGCGGTCCGGTGCTCATGCTGCTGGCCGTCCTGTTCCAGTGGGACATGACCTGGTGGCTGACGACGCTCTGCGTGGGCGGCTTCCTGGGCGGCTTCGCGACCCTGGTGGCGCGCATGAAGCACGACGACGACGATGACGACGGCTTCGGGGACCCCGGCCGCGGGGCGGTCGTGTAGCTCCCCGCCCGGACGACTCCCCCGCCCTACGAGGCGGGCACACGGACCGCCGCCAGCACGGGCAGGTGGTCCGTGGCCGTTCTCAGGTCCTCGGGGTCGAGGTGGGGCGGGACCCCGCAGCCGAGGAACTCGACGCCGGGGGTGGCCAGGATCGCGTCGATGCGCTGGTGCGGGTCGGCCGGGGTGGAGGTGTGCTCACCGCCCCAGGGGCTGACCGTCCAGCCGTCCCGGAGCTCCGTCGCGAGCCGGGTAAAGGCGGGACCGCCGGGCCGTTCGTTGAGGTCCCCGGCGACGAGGGCGTGCGGGGTGCCGAGGGCGGCGACCCGGTCGAGGACCATCCCCGCCTGGGCGTACCGCTCGTCCTTCCGCAGGCTCAGATGGCAGCTGATCACCCCGACCCTGGCCCCGGCGAAGCGGACGACGGCGGTCGCGAGGCCGCGCCGGTGCAGCCCCGGGGTGAGCGGCAGCAGTACGTCCTCGGTGCGTTCCACGGTGGCCCGCAGGGAGCAGAGGAGCATCGGTCCGGCCGCGGTGGCTCCGCCGCTCAGCATGACGAGCTCGCTCTTGGCGGCGAGCCGGGCCGCGTGCTTGCGCCAGCGGAAGAAGCGCGGGGCCTCCTGGACGAAGACGAGGTCCGGGGCGCAGGCGCGGATCACCCGGGCGAGGGCGTCCTCGTCGTCGCGCATCGAGCGGACGTTGTAGCTCAGGACCCGGAGGACGGCCGAACCGTCCGGCTCGGTGCGGGAGTTGGGCAGCTCTCTGATCGCCATGCGGGTCAACATACGACGACCGCCCGCCGTGTCCGGGAGGACGCGGCGGGCGGTCGTCGTATGCCTTCGTACGGGTGTCAGCCCTGGCGGGCCAGGTCGGCCGCGCCGACCAGGCCGGCCTTGTTGCCGAGCTGGGCCGCGAGGACCTGCGCGTGCGGGCGCCACTGGCCGCCGATCAGCCAGCGCCGGAAGGACTTCCGGATCGGGTCGAGGACGAGGTCGCCCTCGTCCGAGACGCCGCCGCCGACGATGAACGCCGAGGGGTCGAAGAGCGAGGCCAGGTCGGCGAGACCGGCGCCCGCCCAGCGGGCCAGCTCGCGGAAGGAGTCGACGGCGACCGGGTCGCCGGCGCGGGCGGCCTGGCTGACGTGCTTGCCCTCGATGCCCTCGGGGGTGCCGTCGCCGAGGCCCAGCAGGACCGCGGCGCGCTCCGGGGTGGCGTTGGCGCGCTGCTTGGCGTACCGGACGAGGGCGCGCCCGGAGGCGTACTGCTCCCAGCAGCCCTGGCTGCCGCAGCCGCACAGCAGACCGTCCGGGACGACCCGGATGTGGCCGAACTCGGCGGCCACGCCGAAGCGTCCGCGGCGCAGCTTGTTGCCGATGATGATGCCGCCGCCGAGGCCGGTGCCGAGGGTGATGCAGATGACGTCCTCGTGGCCCTGCCCGGCGCCGAACTTGTACTCGCCCCAGGCCGCCGCGTTGGCGTCGTTCTCCACGACGACGGGGAGGCCGACGCGCTGCTCGACCTTGTCCTTCAGCGGCTCGTGCCGCCAGTCGATGTTCGGCGCGAAGAGGACGGTGGCGCGCTTGTCGTCGACGTAGCCCGCGGCACCGATGCCCACGGCCTCGATCGAGTGCCCCTTGCCCGCCTCGGAGACGGCGGCGCTGATCGCGTCGACGATTCCCTCGGGGGTCGGCGGGGTGGGCACCTTGTGCGTGTCGAGGATGTTGCCCTCCTCGTCGACCACGCCGGCCGCGATCTTGGTGCCGCCGATGTCGACGCCGATGGTGAGTCCCATGTGTCCCTCAGTATTCGGTCGAGCCCCGCTACGGCCCACCGTACCCGAGGGGAGGGGTCGTCCCGCTCCGTCCCGATCAGTCGAGGTCGATCTGCTGGCCCGTTCCGGGCCCCTCGTCGTCGCGGCGCGACTCGTCCGTGCCGTCCGTGCCGTCCTTGCGGTCGCCGGGGGCGTCGGCCTCGCGGCGCGGGTCGTCCTCGGCGACGGTCCCGCCGCGGGTCCAGCGGGTCTCGTGGCCCTCGACGGCGGAGCGGTAGGCGGCGAGCAGTTCGTTCCCGGCGGCGGCGAGGTGGTCGAAGACCTGCGGGTTGCGCTCGATGACGGGCTCGACGACGGCCTTCGCCTGGCTGACGAACTGCTGGACGGTCTGTCCGCCGATCCCGCCGAGACCGCCGAGCAGCGGGCCGCCGAGTCCCCCGGCGACCTTGTCGGCGACGGCGTCGAAGAGCTTGCGGAGTTCCTCGGCGGCCGAGCCGGGCTCGGCTCCCCGCTCCGCGCGGCGGCGGGCCTTCTCCGCCTCCAGGTCCTCGGCGCACGCCTTGGCCCAGGCATCCGAATCGCTCATGGCGCACTCCTCAGTGGCTGGTACTTCGACGGTACACGCCCTCAGGGGGTCCGTGGCCAGAGTCCGGGGTCGGGGGTGAAGCGCACCCTGAGGTCCCCTTCGACGAGCCCGGCGCCGGTGACGGTGCAGCGGCGCAGGGCGGGCGGCAGGGGCAGGTGGCGGCGGAACGGGCCGACGGTCAGGAGCAGTTCGTCGCCGCGGCGGACGAGGGCGAGCTCCTCCTTGACGGCGCCGGGCAGCGGGATGTGCCAGACCAGGACGCCGTCCTCCTCCCGCCGGTCCTCGACCTCGGGGCCGGGTGCGGGGGCGGGGGCGGCGGGCGGGGCGGGCGCCAGGAGGGCGAGGTCCTCGGCGCCGCGCGGGTCGCGGCCGAGGTGCGGCAGCTCGTGCACGACGCCCGCGGCGGTACGGAGCTCCGCCAGGTGCCGGTGCTGCTGGGCGGTGAGTCCGGCGAGCCAGGGGTCCTCGGAGTCGGCGGGGAGCAGCCGGTTGGCGACGACGGCGTCGAGGGCGAGGCCCTGGAGGGCGAGGCCGAGCCGGGCGGTGCGCAGGGCGCGGACGGCGGCGGGGCCGGGTTCGAGGACGAGCCGGACGCTGGTGGTGGGGGCGTCGGTGACGGCCTGGGCCGCGGCGAGCTCGGTCTCCCAGCGGGCGGTGGTCTCGTAAAGCCACTGCGCGGGCATGGGGACCCCGGCGAGCTGGGCGAGCATCGGGCGCAGCGCGCGGGCGGCCTGCCGTTCGGGGGGCAGCAGGCGGCGCAGATAGCGGCGGAGCTGCTCGGGCAGGGCGAGGAGGGCGAGGGCCTCGGGGAGCGGGGGCAGGTCGACGACGGCGAGGTCGTGCTCGCCCTGGGCGGCGTCGCGCAGGGCCCTGAGCAGGGCGAACTGGCGGCTGCCGGGGAGCTCGGTGAGCTCGGCGTCCTCGAAGGGCGCGGCGCCGAGGAGGTCGAGGGCGGTACGGGAGCGGGCCTGGAGCGCGAGGAACTCGTGCCGGAAGTCCGCGGCGGGGTCGGGGCGCAGGACGCTCAGGCCGTCCGCGGCGAGCCCGGGGCCGGCGTCCTCGGAGACGAGGAGGACGCGGCGGCCCGCACGTGCCTCGGCCAGGGCGGTCGCGGCGGCGACGGTGGTGCGTCCGGCGCCGCCGGGACCGGTGACAAGGATGATCCGCATGCGGAGGACGTTACCGCCGCCCTCCTGGGGGCTGTGCCGCCGGTCGGACCGGTCCAGGGAGCCCCTCAGGGGGCGTCGCCCCGATCACGCCGCGAGCCCGGCCTGATCGGCAAGCCGCCCCCGGGACGTCACGCGCCGGATTCGACGCGCTTCTTCAGGCCGGCCAGGGCGCGGTCGATGATGACCTTCTCGGCCTTCCGCTTGATCATGCCGAGCATGGGGATCTTGACGTCGACGGTCAGCTGGTACGTGACCTCGGTGCGGGTGCCGCCGCCGAGCGGGGCGAGCCGGTAGGAGCCGTCGAGGGAGCGGAGCATCTGGGACTTGACCAGGGTCCAGCTGACCTCGTCGGAGCCGGTCCAGGTGTACGCCAGGGTGTGGTCGTCCTTGATGGCGCCGGCGTCGAGCAGCAGCCGGACCTTCTCCGCGCGGCCGGAGGCGTCCGACTCCAGGACCTCGGCCTCCTTCACCTCGCCGGTCCACTCCGGGTAGCGGGCGAAGTCGGCGATCACACCCATGACGTCGGCCGGCGCCGCCTCGATGGTGATGCTGGAGCTGGTGTGTTCGGCCATCGCGGTGGCTCCTCCACTGTGCGGTCCGGCGAGAACTCGAAGGAAAACAAGGGCACAAACGTACAGATGCGCCGACGGAAGGCTATCGCGCCGCGACTCGGCGCCCGTCACCACTCCAGGGCGAAGGGCCTGCCGGTCGAGGCGAAGTGGCCGACGTTGACGCACTCGGTCGCGGCGATCCGCATCCGTCGGGCGAGCGGCTGGTGGACGTGGCCGAAGAGGGCGTACCGGGGGCGGGTGCGCCGGATGGCGTCGAGCAGCGCGCGGCTGCCGCGCTCGAAGCGGCGGGCGACGGTGTCGTAGGTCAGCTCCGGGACCTCCGGCGGGATGTGGGAGCAGAGGACGTCGACGTCCCCGAGGGCCTCGACCTTGGCCGCGTACTCCTCGTCCGAGATCTCGTACGGGGTGCGCATCGGGGTGCGCAGTCCGCCGCCGACGAAGCCGAAGGTGAGGCCGCCGAGCTCGACGCGCTGTCCGTCGAGGACGGTCGTGCCCGGTCCGGCGTACTCGGTCCAGAGCCGGGGGATGTCGACGTTCCCGTAGGTGGCGTAGGTGGGGGCGGGGAAGGCGGCGAAGAGCTCGGCGTACTGGCGGCGGACGGCGGCCTCGATCGCGGTCTCGCGGTCGACGTCCAGCTCGGCCCAGAGGCGCCGGCCCAGGTCACGGGCCTCGTCGAAGCGGCGGGCGGTGCGCAGCTCCACGAGCCGGTCGGCGTTCTCGACGCCGAACAGGTCGGGGAAGATGCCCCGGCTGTGGTCGGCGTAGTCGAGGAAGAGGACCAGGTCCCCGAGACATATGAGGGCGTCGGCGCCCTCCCCCGCCTTGGCGAGGTCTTCGGCGTTGCCGTGCACGTCACTGACCACATGGACTCGCATGAGGTCACCTTAGGGGGTGTCACCTGCGGTTACTTCCGAGTCGGGAAACCCGTGGATTACTGTGCGCACAGCACCGTCATGCATGTGTGACGCACGGAACATCTGGCCGGGACCCCCTATCGGAACCAACTACTGATGGGTAACGTCCGGTCGGTCCAGTCGTGCTCACCCCCACTGAGCACCTGCCCGATCATGGACCACACCGGTGCATCACACAGAGCCGTGGCGCCGGCGCCCGATGAGGAGCAGCAGTCTTGCGCGAGTTCAGCCTTCCGGCCCTGTACGAGGTCCCCACGGACGGCAACCTGACGGATCTCATCCGCCGCAACGCCTCCCGGCACCCAGACGTCGCCGTGATGGGGCGCAAGGTCGACGGCGTGTGGACGGACGTGACGGCCACCCAGTTCCTCGCGGAGGTCCGCGGGGTCGCCAAGGGTCTGATCGCCTCGGGCGTCGAGGCGGGCGACCGGGTCGCGCTGCTGTCCCGTACGCGCTACGAGTGGGTGCTGCTCGACTTCGCGATCTGGAGCGCCGGCGGTGTGACCGTGCCGGTCTACGAGACGAGCTCGCCGGAGCAGATCCAGTGGATCCTCGGCGACTCGGGCGCCTCGCTGGCGCTCGTGGAGAGCGCGGCCCACGAGGCCTCGGTGGAGTCCGTCCGGGCGGAGCTCCCGGAGCTCAAGGGCGTCCGGCAGATCGAGGCCGGCGCGGTCGAGCGGCTCACCGCCGAGGGCGCGGAGGTCTCCGACGAGCTCCTCGACGCGCGGATGTCGGCGGCGAACGCCGACGACCCGGCGACGATCGTCTACACCTCTGGCACGACCGGCCGCCCCAAGGGCTGCGTCCTGTCCCACCGGGCCTTCTTCGCCGAGTGCGGCAACATCGTGGAGCGGCTGAAGCCCCTCTTCCGTACCGGCGAGTGCTCGGTGCTCCTCTTCCTGCCGGCGGCGCACGTCTTCGGGCGGCTCGTCGAGGTCGCGTCCGTCATGGCGCCGATCCGTCTCGGCTGCGTCCCGGACATCAAGAACCTCACGGACGAGCTGGCCTCGTTCCGGCCGACGCTGATCCTGGGCGTGCCGCGGGTCTTCGAGAAGGTCTACAACTCGGCGCGGGCCAAGGCGCAGGCCGACGGCAAGGGCAAGATCTTCGACAAGGCCGCGCACACGGCCATCGCCTACAGCCGGGCGATCGGGACCCCCGCGGGCCCGTCCTTCGGCCTCAAGCTCAAGCACAAGATCTTCGACAAGCTCGTCTACAGCAAGCTGCGGGCGGTCCTCGGCGGGCGCGGCGAGTACGCGATCTCGGGCGGCGCGCCGCTGGGCGAGCGGCTCGGACACTTCTTCCGCGGCATCGGCTTCACGGTCCTGGAGGGCTACGGCCTGACGGAGTCGTGCGCGGCGACCGCGTTCAACCCGTGGGACCGGCAGAAGATCGGCACGGTCGGGCAGCCGCTGCCGGGCTCGGTGGTGCGGATCGCGGACGACGGCGAGGTGCTGCTGCACGGCGAGCACATCTTCTCGCGGTACTGGAACAACGAGGCGGCGACGGCCGAGGCGCTGGCGGACGGCTGGTTCCACACGGGCGACATCGGCACGCTCGACGAGGACGGCTACCTCGCGATCACGGGCCGCAAGAAGGAGATCCTGGTGACGGCGGGCGGCAAGAACGTCGCCCCGGCGGTCATCGAGGACCGCATCCGGGCGCACGCGCTGGTCGCGGAGTGCATGGTGGTCGGCGACGGGCGGCCGTTCGTGGGCGCGCTCGTCACCCTGGACGAGGAGTTCCTCGGCCGCTGGGCGTCCGACCACGGCAAGCCGGCCGGCTCCTCGGCGGCCTCCCTGCGCGAGGACGCCGACCTCCTGGCGGAGGTGCAGCGCGCGATCGACGACGGCAACGCCGCGGTCTCCAAGGCCGAGTCGGTCCGCAAGTTCCGTGTGCTCCCCGCCCAGTTCACCGAGGAGGCGGGTCACATCACCCCGTCCTTGAAGCTGAAGCGCAATGTCGTGGCGCGGGAGTTCGCGGACGAGATCGAGGCGATCTACCGGGGCTGAGCCCGGCCGGTCGTCCCCGACGACGCGCAGCGCACAGGAGAGGGGCCCCGGGCGATGTGTCCGCCCGGGGCCCCTCTCCGTACTCCTGTGCTCCGCACCGCGGTGTCAGAGCAGCTCCCTGAGCCGCTCCGCGAGGAGGTCCCAGCGCCACTTCTCCTCGACCCAGGCGCGGCCGCGCTCGCCCATGCGGGCCCGGAGCTCGGGGTCGAGGAGGAGCGTGGCGACGCGGTCGGCGGTCTCCTCGGCGGATTCGCCGCGGACGACCCAGCCGGTCTCGCCGTCGAGGACGGCGTCGGGGGCGCCGCCGGAGTCGCCGGCGACGACCGGGAGGCCGGTGGCCGAGGCCTCCAGGTAGACGATGCCGAGGCCCTCGACGTCGAGGCCGCCGCGGCGGGTGCGGCAGGGCATGGCGAAGACGTCGCCGGCCCCGTAGTGGGCGGGCAGCTCGGCCCAGGGGACGGCGCCGGTGAAGCGCACGGACCCGGCCACGCCGGTCTCGTCGGCGAGGCGGCGCAGGTCCTTCTCGTACGGGCCGCCGCCGACGATGAGGAGGACCGCGTCCGGCACCCGGCGCAGGATCGCGGGCAGGGCCCGGATCAGGGTGTCCTGGCCCTTGCGCGGGACGAGCCGGGAGACGCAGACGACGACGGGCCGGTCGCTGAGCCCGAGGCGGGCGCGGACCTCGGCGCCGCCCGAGTCGGGGTGGAAGGTCTTCTCGTCCACGCCGGGCGGGAGCTGGACCATCCGCCCGGCGGCGGCGGGCGTGAGGGCCTCCGCGATCCGGGAGCGGGTGTACTCGCCGAGGTAGGTGACGGTGTCCGTGCCCTCGCCGATCCGCCGCAGCAGCTGCCGGGCGGCGGGCAGCTGGGCCCAGCCGGCCTCGTGGCCGTGGGTGGTGGCGACGAGCCGCTTCGCACCTGCCCTGCGCAGCGCCGGGGCCATCAGGCCGAGGGGCGCGGCGGCGCCGAACCACACGGACCGGCAGCCGTGCTCGCGGAGCAGGGCGGTGGCGCGGGCGGTGACCCGGGGTGTGGGCAACAGCATGGTGGTGCGATCGCGGACAACCGTGAAAGGCTGTTCGGCGTCAAACAGAGCGGTCGCCTCGACCCCTTCGCGGCTTCGCTTCCACGTGGAGGCGTAGACCACGATCTGTTCGGGGTCCAGGCGCAGCGCCATGTTGTGCAGGAACGCCTGGATTCCGCCGGGTCGCGGCGGGAAGTCGTTGGTTACGATCAGGGTCTTGTCCATCGTGGCCGACAGTACGCGATGGCACTCACCGCCCGGCACCACCACTCTCCGCGCGAGCGGACCGACAGGACAAGGACGATCGAGTGAAGACGGGCGGCGCAGTGAAGGACGGTTCGCGGTCGGGTCTGCGGCTCCCGCTCGGCCTCTGGGCGCTGACCAGGGTCATCCTGCTGCTCTGCGTCTTCAAGGTCGTGGTCGTCCCCGGGCCGGACATCACCTTCGACATCTCGAACATCTACCAGGGCTGGTACGAGGTCCTGCGGACGGGCACGTACCCGCTGGACGACGTCACCTGGCAGTACCCGCCGGCCGCGGCCCTCGCGATCCTCTCGCCCGGGCTGCTGCCCTTCCTCGACTACGCGTCCGCGTTCTTCGTCCTCGCCTTCCTCTGCGACGCGCTGGTCTTCGGGCTGCTCCTGCACACGGGGCGGCGCGCGGGCCGGGCGCTCGACGGCGCCTGGATGTGGCTCGCGGGCATCGCGCTGCTCGGCCCGATCGCGTACGCCCGGTACGACGTGATGGTGACCGCCGTCGCGGTGGCGGGGCTGCTCGCGGCTGGCCGGAGCCCGCGCGTCCTCGGCGCCCTCGCCGGTTTCGGCGCGGTCCTGAAGGTGTGGCCCGCGCTGATCCTGGCGGGCACCGCGAAGGGCCGGGCGACCTTCCGTGCCTGGTCGACGGCGGCGGGCGCGGCGGCCGCCGTACTGCTGCTGTGCGTGCTGTGGATGCCGGGGGCGCTGGCCTTCCTCTCCTTCCAGCGCGACCGGGGCACCGAGGTCGAGTCGCTGGGCTCGATGGTCTTCCACGTGATCCGGCACTTCGGGTGGGAGGGCGAGGCGCGGATGAACTACGGCTCGATCGAGTTCCTCGGCCCGTACGTCTCCGCGGTCTCCACCGCCGCGCTCGCGCTCACCGTCGCCGCCTTCGGCTGGCTCCTGCTGTGGCGGATCCGCTCGCGCCGCTTCACCTCGTCGACGGTGGCGGACGCGGCCTTCGTGGCGGTGCTGCTGTTCACGGTGACGAGCCGGGTGCTCTCCCCCCAGTACATGCTGTGGCTGATCGGTCTGGGCGCGGTCTGCCTGGCCTACCGGTCGAGCCGGATGCAGCGGCCGGTGCACCTGGTGATCTGGGCGGCGGCGGTGACGCAGTTCGAGTTCCCGGTGTGGTTCTCGCACGTGACGCGCAGCGACCCGCTGGGCGTGGCGGTGCTGTTCACCCGGAACGGCCTGCTGATCGCCGCCGCGCTCATCGCCTGCCGGATCCTGTGGCGCCAGACGGTGACGGAGCCGCGCCTGGCCGCGGCCACCGTCCCCGCCCAGGCGACTCGGCCGGAGCGCGAGAAGGCCCTGTCCGGATCCTTCTGAGCACCGGTGCCGCGGCGGTGCAGCAGCCCCAGGGCCGCGCACTGCACGGCCGTCGCGAGGGCCATGGCCAGACAGATCCCGGCGAGCCCGAGTCCTGACAGGGCGTGGGCGAGCGGCAGTTGGACGAGGACGCCGGCGACGGTGATCCGGGCGAGGTACGGACCGGCCCCGCTGCCCTCGAAGACCCCGGCGACCCCGATGAAGCAGGCCATGAGCACCAGGTAGGGGCCGAGGCAGCGCAGGAAGAGCGCGCCCGCCTCGGCCACGGCCGGTTCGGCGCCGAAGGCCCGCATGACCGGTCCCGCGCCGACGAGCAGCAGCACGGCGGCGGTCACGCCGAGGCAGGCGGCGAGGACGAGGGCCTGCCGCGCGACGGCTCTCCGCTCCTCGTTCCCCCGGGCGCCGGGCCGCAGTCGGGCGGCCGGTCCCTCCAGGGCTCCGAGGAGGTGCGCGGTGTGGATCGCGGCGGCCTGCCGGACGGCGTAGAAGGCCATCGTCGCGACGTACATGGCCTTGGTGGCGATGCCGTAGGCGGCGATCTCGGTGACGCCGAGCCGGGCGACGACGGAGACGAGCGCGAGGGCCCCGGCCATCCGGACGGTGAAGTCGACGGACATGGGCAGCCCGGTGGCGGCGGTACGACGCAGGGCGGCGGCGGTCGGCAGGGCGGGGCGGGCGGTGCGCGCGGCCTTGAGCAGGGCGTTGCGACGCAGGACGAGGAGTCCGGCGGCGAGGGCGACGGTCCGGCCGACGACGGTGGCGAGGGCGGCGCCCTGCACCCCGTACGCGTGGATGAGCAGCGGGTCGAGGACGAGGATCAGTCCGTTGGCGAGGAAGGCGAGCCGCATGGGGGTGCGGGTGTCCCCGGTGCCCTTGAGGATGCCGTCGAGGACGTTCGTGGCGAAGAAGACGGCCGTGCCGGGGAGCGAGATCGCGAAGTAGGCGACGGCCAGGGCGTGGGCGGGGTGGTCCTGGCCGCCGAGGAGCAGGGCCGCGATCGGTTCGCGGAGCAGGTGGCCGCCGAGTGCGACGGGTGGCACGAGGAGCGCGCAGAGGGCGGCGCCGCCGCGGACTGCGGCGCGGACGTCGCCGGGGTCGTCGGCGCCCCGGGCGCGGGCGACGAGCACGGTGGTGCCCGAGCCGGCGAGGAGGACGACGCCGAGGAGGAGGTTCTCGACGTTGGTGGCGACGGCGACGGCGGCGACGGCGTCCCCGCCGAGCCGGGCGACCCAGACCATGTTGATAATGCCGGCGGCGACCCCGGCGAGGAGTTCGCAATAGACCGGGCGGGCGAGCCGGACCAGCGTGCGGCGGTGTTCGGACATACGAGAACCCCCTCTTTTCGATGTACCTCGAATAGAGGCACCTCGAAAAGAGGTAGCATGGTGGCCGGTCCCACGACAAGCGCGAAGGAGGACGCCCGGTGCTGGAGCTGTCGATCCTGGGCTTCCTGTACGGAAAGCCGCTGCACGGGTACGAGCTCAAGGAGCGCATCCAGGGCCTGAGCGGCCACGTCCGCCCGGTCAGCGACGGCGCCCTCTACCCGGCGATCACCCGCCTCGTGAAGAGCGGCCTCGTCGACAGCCGTACGGAGCCCGGCGCGAGCGCCGCCCCGCGCCGCACGCTCTCGCTCACCCCCGAGGGACGCCAGGAGCTGCTCGCCCGGCTGCGCGCCCCCAAGGACGCCGAGATCACCGACGGCCAGCGCTTCTTCACCCTGCTCGCCTTCCTCGGCCATCTCCCCGACCCGGCGGACCAGGCGGCCGTGCTCCGCCGCCGCCAGGCGTTCCTCACCGCCCCGGCCAGCTTCTTCTACGAGGGCGGGACCCCGGTGCGCGCCGAGGAGGAGCCCGACCTCTTCCGCCGGGGCATGCTGCGGATCGCCCGCGCGACGGGCACGGAGGAGAAGGCATGGCTGACGGAGGCCCTCGCCGAACTGGACGCGCGCGCGGAGCGCGTCAGCCGAGCCGCTCCCCCAGGTACGTCCGCCACGCGGCCGTGAACTCTTCGGGCGTGGTCTCCAGGACCTCCTGGAGCGCCTTCTCCACCGCCCCCTCCCGGCCCGGGTGCGCCCCCACCGCGCGGTAGAACTCCGTCAGCTCCCGCTCGCCCCAGCGCTCCGCGATGAGCGCACAGGCGAGCCAGCCGCCCTCGTAGGCCCGGGCGAGCCCCTCCGCGTCGCCGCCGAAGCCGAAGTCCGCGTCTTCCGGGAGCCGGGCGGGCAGCTCGCCGGCGCGGACCGCGCGGGCGAGCTCGGGCGCCGCCTGGGCGGGTGTCCGGCCGGTGCCCCGGTAGGCGGCCCAGTCGGCGAAGCCCTCGGAGAGCCAGACCGGGGTGGACGCGGAGGTGTGGGCCCGGGTGGCGACATGGACCGTCTCGTGGGTGAGGACCAGCTGCCGACCGAAGGAGCCGAGGACGCCGTACGCCTCGGGGTTGACGATGACCCGGTCCGCGGGCGCGTCCGCCCCGCCCGCCGTCTCCCCCGTGGTGACGGCCGCGATGCCCCGGTAGGAGCTGCCCGGCGCTCCGAGGAGCCCGCCCATCCCGTCCAGCGAGCCGGGGACGAGGACGACGACCGCGTCGGCCCAGTCCGAGGGCCAGGCCCGGCTCACGACCGGGACCGCCCGGTCGGCCGCCGCCGCGATCTCCCGGAGCCGCTCCGGGTCCTGGCCGACGCCGAGGACCAGCGAACGGGAGCCCCGGACGGTCCGTACGTCCCCCTGCTCCCACAGCTGCCGCGGCGCGCCCTCCGCGGGCCGGTCACCGGTCACGTACCAGCGCCCGTCCCGCTCGGCCAGGTCGAGGACGCGGCCGCTGTTCGCGAAGCCGGTGTCGTGGTCCGTGAGCCGGTGTCCGAGCTCGGCGCGGACGGTCGCCCGGCCCTCGCCGGTGCGTTCGACGCCGGTGACCCGGTACCGCCAGGCGTCGAGCGGCACCTCCCCGAGCCGCCGGAACAGGGTCAGGGCCGTCGGCGCGTACGCGGGGTCGAGGGCGGCCCGGAAGGCGGCCTCGTCGCGGTCGAGGAGCGCCCTGGCGTGCGCGTCGAGGAGCGCCTGTATCTCCCGGGACACCACGGCCGCGGCCGGGCCTCCGGTGCCGCCCGGCGAGCAGCCGGCGAGCGCCGTGAGCGTGAACAGGAGGGCGAGCAGGCAGGCCACGGCCCGTCGCCGCGCTCCACGCCCCTGACCTGCCACGCCTCCGATCGTACGGTCGGACCGGGCGGTGCCGCTTCCGGTCCGGCGGGATCGGCGCCCCGCCCCGGGCTCAGACCCGCGTCACCGTGACGTTCGACATCATGTTCACCGGGTCGTAGCGGACCCGCGCACCCGGATAGGGCGCGTGGATGACCTGGCCGTTGCCCGCGTAGATGCCCACGTGGCTGGCGTCGCCGCGGTACGTGACCAGGTCGCCGGGCTGCGCCTGCGAGAGCGGCACCTGCCGGCCCGCGTGCCGCTGCGCGGAGGAGGTGCGCGGGAGGCTGATCCCGGCCTGCCGGTACGACCAGACCACCAGGCCCGAGCAGTCGAAGCCGGTGGGCCCGGTCGCCCCCCACACGTACGGCTTGCCGATCGCGCTGCGGGCGGCGAGCACGGCGGCGGAGGCCCGGGAGGAGCCGACAGGGACGTCGGCGAGGGGCGGCAGCTCCTCCGCGCGCCCGCCGGAGCGGGAGGCGCGGTCGTAGTCGGCGCGCTCCGCGACGGTGAGGGAGGCGAGGAGGCGGCGGGCCTCGGCGAGCTTGCGCTCGACGGCGCGCTTGTGACGGGCGACGTCGGCCCTGCTGCGCTCCAGCTCGGCGAGGACGATGCGCGCCTCGTCCCGCTTCTGGTTCAGCCGGCGCTGCTCCCGCCGCAGTTCGCCGAGCGCGGCGCCCTGTCGGGCGGTGACGCGGTCGAGGGCGGAGGCACGCTCCAGGTAGCTGTCCGGGTCGGAGGAGAGCAGCAGCGCGAGGGCGGGGTCGATGCCGCCGGAGCGGTACTGGGCCCCGGCGACCGAGCCGAGGGCGCCGCGCATGTGGTTGATGCGGTCCTGGCCCCGGGCGAGTCCGTCCTGCGCCCGGGAGACCGTCCTGCGCAGCGCGTCCGCCTTCTCGTCCGCCTGGTTGTAGCCCTCGGTGGCCTTCTCGGCCTCCTCGAAGAGGCGGTCGACCGTGGCCTTGGTGGCGGCACTGCCACCGGTCCCCGGGTCGGCGCTCGCGGGGACGGCCCCGAGGGACGCCGCCGCGGTGGCCGCGGCGGCCGCGGTGAGGACGGTGACCCTCGCGGGTCGGCGGTGGGACGCCACTGATCGGGCTCCGTTCGGCTCGACGCAGACTGAGGCGGCAGACAGTAGCCGCTGATCACGTCGCGTCCAACGAAGGCGCCGGGCACACAAAGTGACGCCCCGCCGGAGAACACAGGTCACCGGCGGGGCGTCAGGTCAGCGCGGGTCCGGACGAACCACCCGTTCGGGCGGCATGTCCGGGAGGGGCGTGTCAGCCGGCGATGCGGACGCCGAACTGGAACGTGCCCATGTAGCTCATCGACTCGTAGCGCACGCTGGCGCCCGGCTTGGGAGCGTGGAGGATCGTGTTGTTGCCCGCGTACAGACCCACGTGCGACAGGCCGTTGAAGAAGACCAGGTCGCCCGGCTTGAGCTGGCTGCGGCCGATCTTCGTGCCGTCGTTCTGCTGGGTGTAGGTGGTGCGGGTGAGGCCGGCGCCGGCCTGGCCGTAGGCCCACTGGGTCAGGCCGGAGCAGTCGTACGCGTTGGGCCCCTCGGCGCCGGAGACGTACGGCTTGCCGACCTGGGTGGCGGCGGCGGCGAGCGCGGCGGCGCCGAGACCGCTCGCGGGGGCCTCGTTGCCGAGGTCGACGCGCTGGTTGGCGGCGCGGCTGGCGCGCTGCTCCTTCGCCCGCTCCTCCTGCTCCAGCTTGGCCTTCTCCTCCGCCGTGAGGGTGTTGAGGAGCTTCTGGGCCTCGGCGAGCTTGCCCTGGTACTTCTTCTTCTTCGCACCGAGGGTCTTGCGGACGTCCTCGAGGTCGGCGAGCTTCGTCGTCGCCTCGGCGCGCTGCTGCGCGAGGGTCCGCTGCTTGGCCTGGATCGAGGTGAGCACGTCGGCCTGCTGGGCGCTCAGCTGGTCGATCGCGGACGCCTTGTCGAGGTAGGTGTCCGGGTCGGCGGAGAGGAAGAGCTGGAGCGCCGGGTCGATGCCGCCGGAGCGGTACTGAGCGCTGGCGACCGAACCGATCTGGTCGCGCAGGGTGTTGAGCTCCTGCTGACCGCGGGCCACCTTGTCCTGGAGGTTCCCGATCTCGTCCTGCAGCTTGCCCCGGCGCTCTTCGGCCTGGTTGTACTGCTCCGTGGCCTCTTCGGCCTCGTGGTGCAGCTCGTCGACCTTCGACTTGACCTCGTCGATCTTGGGCTTGGGGGCCGCCTGCGCTCCCTGGGCGGAGAGGGCGACGGCCGCGGCCGCGGCCGCGGTGAGCACGGTCACACGGGCCCGGCTCGGCTGCTTGGGTCGACGGTGGGACGCCACGAAGGCGGTCTCCTTCTTCCTCAGAGCCGCCCGACCGGTTGAGAGGCAGGCGGTTCCTCCGCCGCCACCCCGGATGAGTGATCGACCGTGCGAAGGTTCGACCCCTGACCCTAGTGACCAAGTTGTGATCAGTTCAAATCCCACCGGCAAAAATATCGCTCGCGCAGCACTTTGTTCACACGCACCACACGGCCAGTGATGGCCACTTGACGGTACGCCACCCACAATTCGGGCATAACGCCCAGGAGTTACGAGGTCCCTACGAGAGGCGCGAAAGCCGCTTCAGCAACAAGGCGGACGCCACCGGTCGCGCCCCCGCCTTCGCGACCCCGTCGGCCACCTCGCGGTCGGTGGAGACCACGACCACGGGCCGCCCGGGCGGCTCGGCCCGGACCAGCTGACGGATCAACTCGTCCGCCGTGACGCCGGGCTTGGAGAACAGCACCCGCACCCCGCGCGGCGGCGCGAGCAGCACCGGGGCCGCCAGCTCCGCCCCGTCGAAGACACAGGTGACCTCGGCGCCCGAACGGGCCGCGAGAGCCGAGAGGCTCCCCAGGAGGCGCAGCCGCTGCTTCTCCAACGGCATCGTCGGATAACCGGTCTTGGTGACGTTGTACCCGTCGACGACGAGATGGGCCTGCGGCAGCGCGAGCAGCTGGTCCAGCAGGGCCGGGTCGGTCTCGGAGAGCGCCCGCGCCGCGATGTCCTTCGGGGACATCCGGCCCGGCTCCACGGCGTCCACGGTGTCCGCCGGGTGCACGGAGACGGGCGGCAGCGCGAGTTCGCGACGGAGCCCCTGGGCGGCGTCGAGCACGGTGTCGAGCAGCAGCCGCAGCCGCATGTCCTCCACCGAGCGGCCCTCACGGGCGGTCCTGCGACTCGCCTCCAGGGCCGCCTCGACCTCGCCGAGCCGGGCCTTGAGCCGCCGGCTCTCACTCTCGGCGGCCGACACCTGGGCCGCCGCCTCCGCCCGCGCCGCGTCGATCTCGCCCTGGGCGCGGCGCATCGCGGCCTCGCCGCGCTTCACGTCGCTCTGGGCGCTGCGCAGCTTGCGATGAAGCGATTCCGCTTCCTTCCGGGCGGCCTCCAGGTCGTGGCGCAGCTGCTCCGTCTCGCCGCGCGAGCGGTCCCTCGCGGTGGCGAGCTCCTCGCGGAGCCGCTCCAGTTCGCGCCGCCCGGCCTCGTCGGCCCGCTCGGCGTCCGCCCGCTGGGCCTCCTCGCCCGCGGCGGCCACGAGCTTGACCCAGCCGACCGGACGCAGCACATAGGCGGCCGCGGCCACGTCGACCGGGTCCGCGGCGGCGGGCGGGGTGCCCGTCTCGACGGCTCCGGCCAGTTCGGGCTGGGCCTGCTTGAAGCGCTCGCCGATCCGCTGCCGGAACAGCGGATCGCTCTCCAGGGCCGCCGCCATCGCGTTGCCGGCGAACTTGGCCCGCCGGCTCGCGGTGAAGCGGGCGTACTGCCGCAGGGGGCCGGGCAGCTCCGCGACGGTCAGCCCGCCGAAGGCGTCGGCGACCAGCGCGACGACCCTCCGACGTACACCTTCCGTCAGTGGGTGTTCGAGCGTCTCGGCAGCGTCACCTGCCGCGCCGGCCGGCTCTCCACCGTGCGCGGGCTGCTCCACGATCCGTCACCCCTATGTCGTCCGCGCCGTCCCTCAGGAGGCGGCGCCCGGCCTGTCCACCAGTTCGATCTGGTCCACCGCGTTGCACCAGCGGCAGCGGACCGACTCGATGGTCTCACTGACCACCTGCCGCTCCTCGACCGTCGGCTCGCCCGCGAGGTCCAGATGGACGTACTCCACGACCTTCGAGGAGCGGGTCACGTCGAACCGGGTCAGGTTGCCGCAGAGCGTGCAGCGCCAGCGGGTCTCGTCGGTCGGCAGGGGAACCGTCGTCATCGGTCCGTCCTTCTTCCTGTCGTGTGGTGCCAGGTGCGGGAGCCGCGGTGCGCCGTCGAACCGCTGTCGTACTGCCCGTTACCCTACGGCCTCCCCGGTACACCGGAGCACGGCGAGGCACTCTGTCCAGTTCGGCACCGGTACGCCATGATCTGTCCATGATCGACTGGCGAGCGGCGGCCCTCGGTGCCTGGCGCGGCACCCGCGGCGGCCCCACGGTGACCTACGGCCTGATCGCCGCCTGCTGTCTGCTCTTCGCGGTGAGCCCGGTCTCCGGCCTCAACCCGGTGTACGGCACGGGCGACGCGCTCCTCGCGGCCCAGAGCACGTACTTCCGCCGCTGGGGCGTGGTCCCCGCCGAGCTGATGAGCGGCGAACCCCGCGCCCTGCTCACCCCGTTCACCGCGCTCTTCGTCCACGGCAGCTGGCTCCACCTGCTGGGGAACATGCTCTTCCTCTACGTCTTCGGCGCCATGGCCGAGGAACGCATGGGCCCGGTCGGCTTCGCCCTCTTCTACCTGGGCACCGGCTACCTCGCCCTCGTCGGGTACGCGGTGGCGCACGCGAACAGCGAGCAGACGCTGGTCGGGGCGTCGGGGGCGATCTCCGGGGTGCTCGGGGCCTTCCTCTTCCTCTTCCCGCGCTCCCGGGTGACCAGCCTCTTCCCCTTCCTCTTCTTCCTGCCGCTGCGCTTTCCCGCCTGGATCGTGCTGATCTTCTGGTTCGTGCTCCAGTGGCTGGCGGCGCGGGCGGCGGGACCGGGCCCCGGCGTCGCCTATCTCTCCCATGTGGTGGGCTTCTCCGTCGGCTTCCTGTACGCCTGGGGCCGCTACCGGGGTGGGGATAGAGTGAAGGCACCAGCCGCGGCGACCGAGGGAGAAAGCCAGCCGTGATCACCGCGATCGTGCTCATCAAGACCAGCGTGGACCGCATCCCCGAGATCGCCGAGTCGATCGCCTCGCTCGACAGCGTCAGCGAGGTCTTCTCGGTGACCGGCACCTACGACCTGATCGCCATGGTGCGGGTGTCGCGCCACGACGACCTGGCGGACGTGATCCCCGGAAGCATCAGCAAGATCCCCGGCGTCGAGGCCACGGACACGCACGTGGCGTTCCGCACCTACTCCCAGCACGATCTGGAGGCGGCCTTCGCCATCGGCCTGGAGTCCTGAGGCCGCGCACACGCACAGATGAAGGGGGTCTCCCGATCGGGAGGCCCCCTTCACCCGTACGAGTGAGTGATCAGCCGCGGTCCGGGACGCAGCGGCCGTCCTCGGTGCGGTACTTCCACTGCGCGCCGTCCCGGACGAGCTCCTTCACGGCGCCGACGAACCGCTCCACGTGCTCGTCCGGCGTACCGGCGCCGAAGCTCACCCGGATGGCGTTGAGCGAGCGCTCGCCGGGGGCGGCCTCGGGCGCGCCGCACTCGCCCGGGTCCTGCGGGTCGCTGCCGAGGAGCGTGCGGACCAGCGGGTGGGCGCAGAAGAGGCCGTCGCGGACGCCGATGCCGTACTCGGCGGAGAGCGCGGCGGCGAAGTGGGAGCTGTTCCAGCCCTCCACGACGAAGGAGATGACGCCGACGCGCGGCGCGTCGTCGCCGAAGAGCGAGAGGACCCGCACCTCGGGAACCTCGGCGAGTCCCGCGCGGACGGTGTCGATCAGGTGCCGCTCACGGGCGACGAGCTGGTCGAAGCCGGCCTCGGTGAGCGCCTTGCAGGCGGAGGCGATGGAGTAGACGCCGATGACGTTCGGGGAGCCGGCCTCGTGGCGGGCCGCGGTGGTGTGCCACTCCACGTCCACGCCGCCGTCGGCGCGGCGCGCCACCTTGCGGGAGGCACCGCCGCCGGCGAGGTAGGGCTCGGCCTCCTGGAGCCAGTCGGAGCGGCCCGCGAGGACGCCCGAGCCGAAGGGCGCGTACAGCTTGTGCCCGGAGAAGGCGACCCAGTCCACGTCCAGTTCCCGCACGGAGACGGGGTGGTGGGGCGCGAGCTGGGCGGCGTCGAGGACGATCCGGGCGCCGTGGGCGTGGGCGGCGGCGGCGAGCTCCTTCACCGGCCACAGCTCACCGGTGACGTTGGAGGCGCCGGTGACGCAGACGAGGGCGGGGCCGTGAGGGTCGCGGTCGGCGAGGGCGCGCTCCAGGGTCTCGACGGCCTGGGCGGGGGTGCGGGGCGCGTTGAGGTAGGTGACGCGGGCGTCCTGCCACGGGAGGAGGGAGGCGTGGTGCTCGGTCTCGAAGACGAAGACCTCACAGCCGGCCGGGACGGTCCGGGCGAGCAGGTTGAGCGAGTCGGTGGTGGAGCGGGTGAAGACGACCTGGTCGCCGGGGCGGCAGTCGAGGAACTCGGCGACGGTGGCGCGGCTGTTCTCGAAGAGGTCGGTGGAGAGCTGGGAGAGGTAGCCGGCGCCGCGGTGGACGCTGCCGTAGTAGGGGGCGTAGGCGGCGACGTCGTCCCAGACCCGCTGGAGCGCCGGGGCGCTGGCGGCGTAGTCGAGGGCCGCGTAGGTCACTTCGCCGCCGGTGACGAGGGGGACGGTGACGTCCCGGCCGAGCACCGGCAGCGGGGCGGCGCAGCAGGGGTCGGCGGACTCCGCGGCGGAGACGGCGGTGGTGGCGGTGGCGGTGTTCGGGCATGCGGACATGGCGGTATCTCCCGGCGGGCGGTGCGGAATGGCTTCAAAGGGGGCCGTACGCGGCCGGGAGGCGGCGGGGTACGGGTGATGCCTCGGGGACGTCGGGAGCGCACACGGGTACGCGGAAGTGACCCTGTTCCGAGGGTGAAGAAGGGGCGGATTCGCCCTATCGCATTCGCTTGCTCACGGAAAACGCTCCTCGAGAGACCAGGACCCCTGGTGTGTCGAGGGGTCCGCGCTTGCCGTGGACCTTGCTGTCCACGGCCTGGTCTTCACCCGGGGCACCCCGCCACGGACGGAGGGTTGCCGGACAGCAAGCCGGGGCTTCGTAGCTGTCACTCATGACCTGGCATGCATCCTGCCACATGATCACCGAAGCGCAAGACCCCGGTCCGCATACTGGACCGGGGCCTCGGGGTCGACTACGCGTTGCTGGCAGCGATCCAGCGCTCCAGGGCCCGGCCGGCCGCCCCGGAGTCGATCGACTCGGCGGCCTTCTCGATTCCGGCCCGCAGCTGCTCCGCGAGGGTGCCGCCACCCGGCTCCAGGGCCGTCAGCGCCGCCGCCGAGTTGAGCAGCACCGCGTCCCGTACGGGTCCGGGCTCCCCGGCGAGGAGCCGTCGGGCGACGTCGGCGTTGTACGAGGCGTCGGCGCCGCGCAGGGCCTCCACCGGCACGATCCCGATGCCCACGTCCCGGGGGTCGAAGGCCTCCTCCCGCACCGCGCCGTCCCGGACGACCCAGACCCGCGAGGTGGCCGTGGTGGTCAGCTCGTCGAGGCCGTCGTCGCCGCGGAAGACGAGCGCGGAGGAGCCGCGGTCCGCGAGGACCCCGGCGACGATCGGGGCCATCCGGGGGTCGGCGACACCGGTCGCCTGGGCCCTGACCCGGGCGGGGTTGGTGAGCGGGCCCAGGAAGTTGAAGACGGTCCGGATGCCCAGCTCCTTGCGGGCCGTCGCGACGTGCCGCAGCGCGGGGTGGAACTTCACCGCGAAGCAGAAGGTGATGCCCGCCTCCTCCGCGACCTCGACGACCCTCTTCGGGGTCAGCTGCAGGTTGACGCCGAGCTTCTCCAGGACGTCGGAGGCGCCGGACGCGGAGGACGCCGCCCGGTTGCCGTGCTTGACGACCTTGGCCCCGGTGCCGGCGACGACGATGGCCGACATGGTGGAGATGTTGACGGTCTTGGCCCCGTCGCCGCCGGTGCCGACGATGTCGACGGAGGGGCCGGGCACCTCGATCGTGTTGGCGTGCTCGTACATGGTCCGGACGAGACCGGTGATCTCCTCCACGGTCTCGCCCTTGGCGCGCAGGGCGACGACGAAGCCGGCGATCTGGGCGTCGGTGGCCTCGCCGCGGAGGATGCGGTCCATCGCCCAGGCCGTGTCGTCGGCGCTCTGGTCGCGGCCGGAGAGAAGACCGTCCAGGACGACGGGCCAGGAGCGGCCCGCCGCGAAGTCGCCTCCAGCGGGGTGCACAGCGCTCATGGCCGCTCCTCTTGTCTGCTCTGCACGTAACAGGTAACGACACTCACCCTATCGACCCTCGGGGACGGCGAAGAGCCCCGTCCATCGAATGGACGGGGCTCTCACCGTGGCGACCTGCATCAGGGGAAGGTCAGGGGATCAGTGGTGGCCGTGGCCGCTCTGGATCTCCTTGTACTCCTCGACGGTGGGCTTGGCGACCTGGTTGTCCGCGCCGTAGTAGCCCTTGTTGAGCTTGACCCGGAGCTTCTCCAGCGCGCCGATCTTGCGCTCCACGCCGTTCTCGTCCACGGCCGGCGGCAGCTCCGCCGCCTCGTACTGCTCGTGCGCCGTGAGGCGGTGCAGCTCGCCCTGGCTGAGCGGCTCGTGGACCTCGACGAACTCACCGTGCGGCAGGCGCTTGATGATGCCCGACTCGCGGCCGTGCAGCACCTTGTCCTTGTCCCGGCGCTGGAGGCCGAGGCAGATCCGCTTGGTGACGATGAACGCGATGACCGGGCCGACGAAGAAGAAGATCCGTACGAACCAGGTGATCGAGTTGATCGACAGGTGGAAGTGGGTGGCCCAGAGGTCGTTTCCACCACCGACGAGCATGATCATGTACGCGGTGATCCAGGCGACACCGAAGGCGGTGCGCGTCGGAGCGTTGCGCGGGCGCTGCGCGATGTGGTGCTCGCGCTTGTCGCCGGTGATCCACGACTCGATGAACGGGTAGACCGCGATGGCCGCCAGGACCGCCGGGAAGATCGCCAGCGGGATCATCACGCCCAGGACGAGCGTGTGGCCCCAGAGGTTGATCTCCCAGCCCGGCATGACACGGATCAGGCCTTCGGCGAAGCCCATGTACCAGTCGGGCTGGGCGCCGGTGGACACCTGGTCCGGGCGGTACGGGCCGAGCGCCCAGATCGGGTTGATCGAGGCGATCGCCGAGATGACCGCGATGACACCGAAGACCAGGAAGAAGAAGCCTCCGGCCTTCGCCATGTACACGGGCAGCAGCGGCATGCCGACGACGTTCTTGTTCGTGCGGCCGGGGCCCTCGTAGTGCGTGTGCTTGTGGACGACCACCAGGATGAGGTGGGCGACCACCAGGCCCAGCATGATGCCGGGCAGCAGGAGCACGTGCGCCGAGTAGAACCGGGCCACGAAGTCGCCGCCGGGGAACTCCCCGCCGAACAGGAACATCGAGAGGTAGGTGCCGACGATCGGCACCGACAGGATCGCGCCCTGCATGAAGCGGACACCGGTGCCGGAGAGCAGGTCGTCCGGGAGCGAGTAACCGGTGAAGCCGGTGAACATGCCCAGGAAGAACAGCAGGAAGCCGAACAGCCAGTTGATCTCACGCGGCTTGCGGAACGCGCCGGTGAAGAAGACACGCATCATGTGCACGAACATGCCGGCGAGGAAGATCAGCGCCGCCCAGTGGTGGATCTGCCGGATCAGCAGACCACCGCGCACCTCGAAGGAGATGTGCATGGTCGAGTTGAACGCCTCGGACATCAGCTGTCCCTGGAGCGGGACGTACGGTCCGACGTACTCCACCTCGTTCATCGACGGGTGGAAGAACATCGTCAGATAGACGCCCGTCAGGATGATGATGAGGAAGCTGTAGAGGCAGATCTCGCCCAGCATGAAGGACCAGTGGTCCGGGAAGATCTTCCGCATGTTGGCCTTGGCCAGCGTGTAGATCCCCAGGCGACCGTCGGCCCAGTCGGCGACCCGCTCACCGGCGGGCGCCTTCTTCGTCGTTTCGGTCACGGTGCTCATCCGCGCTCCCAGAAGGCAGGACCGACGGGCTCGTCGAAGTCGCCGAGCGCCTCCAGGAAGCCCTTGTCGTTCACGCCGATCCGCAGCTGCGGGAGGGCGTGACCGGCCGGGCCGAAGATGACGCGGGCGCCGTCGGAGAGGTCGAAGGTGGACTGGTGGCACGGGCACAGCACGTGATGCGTCTGCTGCTCGTACAGGGAGATCGGGCAACCCACGTGGGTGCAGATCTTCGAGAAGGCGACGACGCCGTCGTGCGACCACTCGAGCTCGCGCTTGTCCTTGATGTCCTCCGGCTGGATCCGGACGATCATCAGGGCGGCCTTGGCGATCTCGACCTGGAAGTCGTGGTCGTGCTCCGACATGCCCTCGGGCATCGCGAAGGTCAGCGAACCGACCGCGACGTCCTCGGGACGCAGCGGCTCGTGCGTGTTCATGTTGATCAGCTGCTTGCCGCGGGCCCACTTGGTGACCCGGAGCTTCTTCTCGGGCAGCGGACCCATGTCGCGCAGGAGCATCACGCCGGAGAGCGGGACGAGCGCCAGCGCACCGAACATCGTGTTGCGGATGAGCTTGCGGCGGCCGAAGCCGGACTCGGCGGCACCGGCCGCGAAGTCCGCCATGACCTGCGCCTTGACCTCGGGCGACGCCGCGATCGGGTGACGCTCGTCGGCGACCTCGACGTCGGACATCAGGGTGCGGGCCCAGTGGACCGCCCCCGCGCCGATGAAGAAGAGGGCGAGACCGAGGGTCCAGCCGAGGGCGAAGTTGAGCGAGGACACCCGGCCGAAGGGCCAGATGTACACGATCTGGTCGACCGGGAAGATCACGTACGAGGCGATGAAGCCGACGGTGGCCAGCATCGACAGCACGAACATGAAGGCGACCGCACGCTCGGACCGGCGGGCGGCCCGCTCGTCGATGTCCTGGATGCGCGGCTTGTGGGGCGGAAGGCCCGGGTCGGCGAACGGGTCGTCGGCGACCTTCACCGCGCCGTGCGCGGTGTCCTGCCCTGCCGGCAGGGTCTCTTCTGGAATCTCTTGGCTACTCATGACTTCTTGGCCTTAGCGGTGTGGGCCGCGACCCAGATGGCAACTGCGATCAGCGCACCCAGGCCGAAGACCCAGGCGAACAGGCCCTCGGAGACGGGGCCGAGGCCACCGAGCGAGAGACCGCCCGGGTTGTCGGCCTTCTCGCCGTTGACGGCCTGGACGTACGCGATGATGTCCTTCTTCTCCTGCTCCGGCATGGTCGTGTCCGGGAAGGAGGGCATGTTCTGCGGGCCGGTCTGCATGGCCTCGTAGAGGTGCTTCGGGCTCACGCCTTCGAGGCTCGGGGCGTACTTGCCGTTGCTCAGCGCGCCGCCCTCACCGGTGAAGTTGTGGCACTGGGCACAGTTGCTGCGGAACAGCTCGCCACCCTTGGCGATGTCGGCCCCGGCAGGGTTGTACTGGCTCTCGGTCGGCGTGATCGGGCCGGCACCGAGGGAAGCCACGTACGCCGCAAGCTGGTCGATCTCGGCCTGCGAGTAGATGTTCTTCTTCTTCGGGACCTGGGCACCCGGCTGCTGGGCCGGCATACGGCCCGTGGCGACCTGGAAGTCGACGGAGGCCGAGCCGACGCCGACCAGGGACGGGCCGTCAGAGGTGCCCTGACCGCCGGTTCCGTGGCAGCTGGCGCAGCCGACGGAGTAGAGCTTCTTGCCCTCCTCGATGGCGAGGGACTGGGCGGTTTCATCGGCCTTCGCCGTGCCCGCGGGCGCGAACGCGGCGTACAGCCCCCCAGTGGCCGCCAGCGCGAGTAGGAGGACGACGACCGCCGCCAGCGGATGGCGTCGTCGTGCGGAGAGCTTTTTCACGGATTACCCCGGTGTCAGGATCTTCTGCGTCGATGCTTGCTGGATGTCTCGGTCCGCCGTGCGGCGGCACCGAGTTACTTGATCATGTAGATCGTGGCGAAGAGGCCGATCCAGACGACATCGACGAAGTGCCAGTAGTAGGACACGACGATGGCGGCGGTTGCCTGCTCGTGGGTGAACCTCTTGGCGGCGTACGTCCGGCCGAGGACCAGCAGGAAGGCGATGAGACCGCCCGTCACGTGCAGGCCGTGGAAGCCGGTGGTCAGGTAGAACACCGAGCCGTACGGGTCCGACGAGAGCGAGAGGCCCTCGTGCTTGACCAGCTCCGTGTACTCGAAGACCTGGCCGCCGATGAAGATCGCACCCATCACGAACGTGATGATGAACCACGTCCTGAGCTTCTTCACGTCGCCCCGCTCGGCGGCGAACACGCCGAGCTGGCAGGTGAGGGAGGAGAGCACCAGGATCGTGGTGTTGGTCGCCGAGAACGGGAAGTTCAAGGCGTCGGCCTTTTCCGTCCAGAACTCGGGACCGGTCACCGATCGCAGGGTGAAGTACATCGCGAAGAGGGCCGCGAAGAACATCAGCTCGGAGCTCAACCAGATGATGGTTCCGACGCTGGTGAGGTTCGGTCGATTGACCGACGGGTGCGCGTGCCCTGTTTCTACTGTCGTTACTGTCGCCACGACCGACATTATGTCGGTCGCTTATCCCGCCCTCACTCCGGGGGGTGCCGTTCGGAGTGTCAGGGGGGCGTGTCCAGCCCGAACGGCCCATCGGAAGGCCCTTCGAACAGGTGCTGAACGGGTGTTGACGGGGTGTGGACCGGAGTAGCATCCCGCGCATCGATCGACGACCTTCCCACGGACTTCCCCACGGAGGAACGATGCAGTCGAGTGCCACGGTCCTGGTCTACAGCGACGACGCGAACACCCGCGCGCAGGTGCGCCTCGCCGCGGGGCGCAGGCCCGCGGCCGACGTCCCTCCGGTCGAGTTCGTGGAGTGCGCGACGCTGCCCGCGGTGCTGAAGCGCCTGGACGAGGGCGGTGTCGACGTCTGCGTCCTGGACGGCGAGGCGGTGCCCGCCGGCGGCATGGGCGTGTGCCGGCAGATCAAGGACGAGATCTTCCGCTGCCCGCCGGTGCTGCTGCTCATCGGGCGCCCACAGGACGCCTGGCTGGCCACCTGGAGCCGCGCGGACGCCGCGATCACCCTTCCGGTGGAACCGGTGGAGTTCGCGGCGTCCCTGGCGTCCCTGCTCCGTTCCCGGCTGTCCCTCGGCGCGTAGCCCGGAGGGGAGCCCTAGGGCGTGTTGCGAAAGTAGCGCCGGCCGCCCGAAGGGCGGGCCCGACGGCGTCTGGTGCGTGCGATCGCAAGGCGGAGGGTCGCCCCGATACTGGATGTATCGGGGTGATCCCGACAACGCGGCGAGCGTGCGTGCCAGGCGCCGTCGGGCAGGCGGGACTTTCGCAACACGCCCTAGAAGGAGAGGGGCCGCAGCCGGGCTCCGGCGTCCTCGGTGGCGGTCGGGTCCCCCGTCTCCGCCACCAGGGCGCTGCCCTTGCGCCACTTGTCCCACGGCAGGTTCCAGTCGCCGAAGCCGTTGCCGAAGGTGTCCATCGTGTTGCCGATGCTGTTGACGGTCTTCACGATGTCGCCGGGGCGGACGGTCTCGAAGAACCAGGCCGCGTTCCCGGTCGACATGCCGACGCAGCCGTGGCTGACGTTCGCCACGCCCTGAGAGCCGACGGACCAGGGCGCGGCGTGGACGTACTCGCCGCTCCACGTCACCCGGGTGGCGTAGTAGACCGGGAGGTCGTACGACTCCGCACTGCCTTCCGCGATGCCGACGCTGGTGCCCCGCATCCGGACGTAGTACTCCTTGCCGAGCACTACCTTGATGCCGTTACGGGTGGAGAAGCCCGGTTTGCCGGTGGTCACCGGAATGGTGTTGATCACTTCTCCGTTGCGCCGGACGGTCATGTAGTGCGTGCCGGCGTCCGCGACCGCCTCGATCCGGTCGCCGATGGACAGCTTCAGCGGCTTGGAGGCGCCGCCGTAGAGCTTGTCCCCCACCTTGAGGCCGTCCAGGTTGGCGACGGCCGTCACACGGGCGCCGGCGGGCCAGTACTCCTTCGGGCGGAAGTGCAGCTTCTTGTCGTCCACCCAGTACCAGGAGCCCTCGACGGCGGGGGTGGAGCGGACCTTGAGGGCCCGCTCGACGACCGCGCGGGCCGCTCTGTCCTTGACGGGGAGGCTGAGGTCGGCGGTGAGGGGCTGTCCGACGCCGTACGTGCCCGCCTCGGGCCCGAAGGTGACGGTCAGGGCCCGTTTGGCCGGTGCCGTCTCGAACGTGTACGTACGGGCGCCTGGGGCGCCGTCCTCGTCCTCGGTGGCCACCCGGACGGTGTAGCGCGCGCCGGCCGCCAGGGAGGCCGTGGAGCGCCAGCGCTGCCCGTCCGCGGTGAGTTCGCCCGCCAGGTGGCGTCCCGCGGCGTCGGTGACGGTGACGTCGGTGATCCGGCCGTCCTCGCCCTTGGCCGAGATCTCCAGGGGCTTCTCCGGATCCGCCTTGGTGTCGGCGTCCCCGGCGCTGATGGCGAGCTCGTCCGCCGCGTCGTAGGGCTTCACCGAGAGCGGATGGCCGTCGGAGCCCGCGCACGACGTGGCGGCCGCGGTGACGGTGACGGCCAGAAGAGTGCAGCTCAGAACAGTCCGAATGCGCGGCGTGTCGTTCATGACTTCACGCTAGGGACTGTCCTCGAAGGAGGCGCGCCGAGTGCGGCAAAAGAGGGGCCCGGACACTTCGTTGACGAAGTGTCCGGGCCCCTCGGGTGCTCCGGTGCGGAGCGGGGTACCGCTACTGCGCTGTGACTACTGGTTCTGGTTCTCGCCGCGGTAGAACTCGAAGACCCAGCCGAAGATGCCGACCAGGATCAGCGGGGCGGAGAAGTACATGATCCACCAGCCCATCGCGACGGCGAGGAAGGCGAGCGCACCGCCGACGGCCAGCGAGAGCGGCTGCCAGCTGTGCGGGGCGAAGAAGCCCAGCTCGCCGGCCTCGTCCGCGACGTCGGCCTCCTTGTTGTCCTGCGCCATCGCGTCGACACGCTTGGCCGTGAAGGCCAGGTAGTAGCCGATCATGATGGACAGGCCGAACGCGAGGAACAGCGCCGTCGTGCCGACCGGCTCCTTCGACCACACGCCGTACAGGATGGCCATGGCGAGGATGAAGACGCTCAGCCAGATGAACATCTTGCCCTGGATCTTCACTTGCCGGCCTCCTTGCCGCTCGTGAGGGCCTCGGCCACGTGCCCCTTGTTCTCCAGCTGGTCGACAGCGGCGATCTCAGGGTGGTGCAGGTCGAAGGCCGGGGACTCGGAGCGGATCCGCGGCAGCGTGAGGAAGTTGTGCCGCGGCGGCGGGCAGGAGGTCGCCCACTCGAGCGAGCGGCCGTAGCCCCACGGGTCGTCGACCTCGATCTTCTTACCGTACTTGGCGGTCTTCCAGACGTTGTAGAAGAACGGCAGGATCGACAGACCGAGCAGGAAGGACGAGATCGTCGAGATCGTGTTCAGCGCGGTGAAGCCGTCGGCGTCGAGGTAGTCCGCGTAACGACGCGGCATGCCCTCGGCACCGAGCCAGTGCTGCACCAGGAAGGTGCCGTGGAAGCCGATGAACAGCGTCCAGAACGTCATCTTGCCGAGCCGCTCGTCCAGCATCTTGCCCGTGAACTTCGGCCACCAGAAGTGGAAGCCCGCGAACATCGCGAAGACCACGGTGCCGAAGACGACGTAGTGGAAGTGCGCGACGACGAAGTACGAGTCGGAGACGTGGAAGTCCATGGGCGGCGAGGCCAGGATGACGCCCGTCAGACCACCGAAGGTGAAGGTGATCAGGAAGCCGATCGTCCAGAGCATCGGTGTCTCGAACGACAACGAGCCCTTCCACATCGTTCCGATCCAGTTGAAGAACTTCACGCCGGTGGGTACGGCGATGAGGAACGTCATGAAGGAGAAGAACGGTAGGAGCACACCGCCTGTGACGTACATGTGGTGCGCCCACACGGTCACGGACAGACCGGCGATCGCGATGGTCGCGGCCACCAGACCGATGTAGCCGAACATCGGCTTGCGGCTGAAGACCGGGATGACCTCGGAGACGATGCCGAAGAACGGCAGCGCGATGATGTACACCTCGGGGTGGCCGAAGAACCAGAAGAGGTGCTGCCAGAGCAGCGCTCCACCGTTGGCCGCGTCGAAGATGTGCGAGCCGAACTTGCGGTCCGCCTCCAGGGCGAACAGCGCGGCCGCCAGGACCGGGAACGCGAGCAGGACCAGGACACCGGTCAGCAGGACGTTCCAGGTGAAGATCGGCATGCGGAACATCGTCATGCCCGGAGCGCGCATGCAGATGATCGTGGTGATGAAGTTGACCGAACCGAGGATCGTGCCGAAGCCGGAGAAGGCCAGACCCATGATCCAGAGGTCGGCGCCGACACCCGGCGAGCGGACGGCGTCCGACAGCGGGGAGTAGGCGAACCAGCCGAAGTCGGCGGCGCCCTGCGGGGTGAGGAAGCCACCCACTGCCATGAGCGAGCCGAAGAGGTACAGCCAGTACGCGAACATGTTCAGCCGCGGGAACGCCACGTCGGGCGCGCCGATCTGCAGCGGCATGATCCAGTTCGCGAATCCGGCGAACAGCGGCGTCGCGAACATCAGCAGCATGATCGTGCCGTGCATCGTGAACGCCTGGTTGAACTGCTCGTTCGACATGATCTGCGTACCCGGACGGGCCAGCTCGGCGCGCATGAAGAGCGCCATGAGGCCGCCGATGCAGAAGAACGCGAACGACGTGACCAGGTACATCGTCCCGATCGTCTTGTGATCGGTGGTGGTCAGCCACTTGATCACGACGTTGCCGGGCTGCTTGCGCCGTACGGGCAGCTCGTTCTCGTACGAGTCCTCAGCTGCGGCGGCACCCTGGGTTTCGTTGTGGATGCTCACAGTTGGTTCTTCTCCGCATTCCTGGCCGGGTCCGTCTGCTCGATGCCAGACGGGATGTAGCCGGTCTGCCCCTTCTCGGCCAGCTCCTTCAGGTGCTGCTGGTAGCGCTCCGGAGAGACCACCTTGACGTTGAAGAGCATCCGGGAGTGGTCGACACCGCACAGCTCGGCGCACTTGCCGAGGAAGGTGCCCTCCTGGTTCGGAGTCACCTCGAAGACGTTGGTGTGACCCGGGATGACGTCCTGCTTGAACAGGAAGGGGACCACCCAGAAGGAGTGGATGACGTCACGGGAGGTCAGGACGAACCGGACCTTCTCACCCTTCGGCAGCCACAGGGTCGGGCCCGGGTTGCCGGTCTGCGGGTTCCGGTCACCGGGGATGCCGGCGTCGTAGACACCGCCGGCGTTCTCCGGGAACGCCTCGAGGAACTTGTCCGGGATCGAGGAGAGGTTCTTGTCCGTCTTGGCGTCGCCCTCGACACCCGGCACGTTCTCGACGTAGTTGAAGCCCCAGCTCCACTGGTAGCCGACCACGTTGATGGTGTGGGCGGGCTTGGGGGTGAGGCTGAGGAGCTTGGACTCGTCGCGCGCGGTGAAGTAGAAGAGCACCGAGACGATGATGAGCGGGGTGACCGTGTACAGCGCCTCGATGGGCATGTTGTAACGGGTCTGCGGAGGTACCTCGACCTTGGTCCTGGTGCGCCGGTGGAAGATGACGGACCAGAGGATCAGGCCCCACACCAGGATTCCGGTGATGAGCGCGGCGGCCCACGAGCCCTGCCACAGGGAGAGGATCATAGGAGCCTCTTCCGTGACGGGGGTGGGCATGCCAAGGCGGGGGAAGTCTTCCCAGTTGTACGAGCAGCCCGTGGCTGTCGCCAGGATCAGGCCCGCAGTCAGCACCTGCGGCAGCTTCCGCCGCATCGGGCGCCGCGACGAGCGGTCGGAGCCGTTGGGACTCACGTAGCGCCTTCCCGAGAGTCTCGGCCCGCAGTGGTCGGCCACGGCCGTCCGTCTCGCTGGTCGGTCGCCGCCCCGGCCGCGGGCAGGGGTTTGGATGTTTATGCGGACCAAACCCTACTGGACGCTATTTGGGGTCGCGCGGGGAGGGTGCCCAACGCGCCGTCCGAGTCCCCGAAGGGGTGGACTCCGGGGTTCCGGAGGGGGGTCCCGGACGCCCGTACGGCGGTCTGCCGTCCTGCGGGAAGGGCCTTCTGACGAGGGCTCACGGAAAGCGCACGGGTGTGCGGACGGCAGGCGAAGCGGAGGCGCGGGCCGGGCGCGTCGGGCGTGTCGGCCGGGCCCGGGACGGGGGTCGGCGCGGCGTGTCGGGGAGGGGCGGCCCTACCGTGGGCGGATGCCGTACTTCGACGCCGCGTCCGCCGCCCCCCTGCACCCCGTCGCCCGCCAGGCGCTGCTCGCCTCCCTGGACGAGGGCTGGGCCGATCCGGCCCGGCTGTACCGGGAGGGGAGGCGGGCCCGGCTCCTGCTGGACGCGGCGCGGGAGGCCGCGGCGGAGGCGGTGGGGTGCCGTGCGGACGAGCTCGTGTTCACTCCTTCGGGGACGCGCGCGGTTCACGCCGGGATCTCCGGGGCCCTCGCGGGGCGCCGGCGCGTCGGGAACGGGCTCGTCGTCTCGGCGGTCGAGCACTCCTCCGTACTGCACGCGGCCGAGCGGCACGTGGCGGCGGGCGGCACGGTGACCGAGGTGCCGGTGGGCCGGTCGGGCGCGGTGGACGCGGAGGCCTTCGCGGCGGCGCTGGAGGCGGGGACCGCCCTGGCGTGTCTCCAGTCGGCCAACCACGAGGTGGGGACCGAGCAGCCGGTCGCCGCGGTGGCCGACGCCTGCCGGGCGGCGGGGGTGCCGCTGCTCGTGGACGCGGCCCAGTCGCTGGGCTGGGGGCCGGTGGAGGGCGACTGGTCGCTGCTCGCGGCGAGCGCGCACAAATGGGGCGGCCCGGCGGGCGTGGGCCTCCTCGCCGTACGGAAGGGGGTGCGGTTCGCGCCCCAAGGGCCCGCGGACGAAAGGGAGTCGGGACGCGCGCCCGGCTTCGAGAACCTGCCGGCGATCGTGGCGGCGGCGGCCTCGCTGCGGGCGGTCCGGGCGGAGGCGGCGGCCGAGGCGGCGCGGCTGCGGGGCCTGGTGGACCGGATCCGGGCGCGGGTGCCGGAGCTGGTGCCGGACGTGGAGGTGGTGGGCGATCCGGTGACCCGGCTCCCCCATCTGGTCACGTTCTCCTGTCTCTATGTCGACGGAGAGACGCTGCTGCACGAGCTGGACCGGGAGGGTTTCTCCGTTTCGTCCGGTTCGTCGTGCACGAGTTCGACGCTGACGCCCAGCCATGTGCTGCGCGCGATGGGTGTGCTGAGCGAGGGGAACGTCCGGGTGTCGCTGCCGGCCGGCACCCCGGCGGAGGACGTGGACCGCTTCCTCGACGTGCTGCCGGGGGTGGTCGCGGGGGTACGGGAGCGGCTCGGCGCTCCGACGGCACCGGCGGCGGCGCCGACGGCGGGGGCCGGCGGGCTCATGGTGGACGCGCTGGGGCGGCGCTGCCCGATCCCGGTGATCGAGCTGGCGAAGGTGATCGGGGACGTCCCGGTCGGCGGGACGGTGACCGTCCTCGCCGACGACGCGGCGGCCCGTCTGGACATCCCGGCCTGGTGCGAGATGCGCGGCCAGGAGTACGTGGGCGAGGAGCCGTCCGAGCGGGGCGGCGTGGCGTACGTGGTGCGCCGGGTGGCCTGAGCCACCCGGCGCGTGCCGCAGAGGGGCGTCAGCCCAGGTGGGACTGGACCTCGGTGGCGGCCTCGTCGCCGTAGGCCTTGGTGAAGCGGTCCATGAAGTTGGCGCGGCGCAGGGTGTACTCCTGCGTGCCCAGGGTCTCGATGACGAGCGTGGCGAGCATGCAGCCGACCTGGGCGGCGCGCTCCAGGCCGACGCCCCAGTGCAGGCCCGTCAGGAAGCCGGCGCGGAAGGCGTCGCCGACGCCGGTCGGGTCGACCTTGGCCGTCTCCTCGGGGCAGCCGACCTCGATCGGGGTCTCGCCGACGCGCTCGATGCGGACGCCGCGCGAGCCGAGGGTGGTGATCCGGTGGCCGACGCGGGAGAGGATCTCCTCCTCGGTCCAGCCCGTCTTGGACTCGATGAGGCCCTTCTCGTACTCGTTGGAGAAGAGGTAGGTGGCCCCGTCGAGGAGGGTGCGGATCTCCTCGCCGTCCATGCGCGCGATCTGCTGCGAGAAGTCGGCGGCGAACGGGATCGACCGGGAGCGGCACTCCTCCGTGTGGCGGAGCATCGCCTCGGGGTCGTCGGCGCCGATCAGGACCAGGTCGAGGCCGCCCACACGGTCGGCGACGGCCTTGAGCTCGATCAGCCGGGCCTCGCTCATCGCGCCCGTGTAGAAGGAGCCGATCTGGTTGTGGTCCTGGTCCGTGGTGCAGACGAAGCGGGCCGTGTGCAGGACCTCGGAGATCCGCACGGAGGAGGTGTCGACGCCGTGGCGGTCGAGCCAGGCGCGGTACTCGTCGAAGTCGAAGCCGGCGGCGCCCACGAGGAGCGGGGCGCTGCCGAGCTGGCCCATGCCGAAGCAGATGTTGGCCGCGACGCCTCCCCGGCGCACGTCCAGGTTGTCGACGAGGAACGAGAGGGACACCGTGTGGAGCTGGTCGGCCACGAGCTGGTCGGCGAACCGGCCAGGGAAGGTCATGAGGTGGTCGGTGGCGATGGAGCCGGTGACTGCGATACGCACGGCGGGGTGCTCCTGCGGAAATCGATACGGCGCGCGAAGCGCTCGACTGAAGGGTGGTGGTGGGCGACGGGCGGGCGACAGTTCACGCTACCCGGTGGGGGCGGTCCTGCCGAACAGTGGAAACTACCCCAGAGTAGGCCTTTTCTCCGGAGTGCCCGGGTGCATACGGTGCGGCCATGACCACGTACCCCGCTCCTCGCGAGCGCCACGAGTCCGAGTTGAGCCTCGCCCAGCTGTGCGGCGACGGTGCTCGGATGGCCCCCCACTGGGTGTCCCCGGTCTCCCCCGCACCCGCCCCGGTCTCCCCCGCGCTGATCCACGGGGTCGTCGTCCCGGCGGCCTCCGCGCGGCTGATCGCCGCCACCGCGGAGTACGGCGGCTGACGGACGGAACCGTCCGCCGCTCCGCTCCGTCACACCCGTGTCCGGTCGATACGAGGGAGCGATGCGGTGAGCGGTACGGAGAACGGTCTGAGGCGGCGGAGGCTGCTCACCGCCTCGGTGGCGGCGGGTGTCCTCCTCGCCGGCGGCGGCGGGGTCTACCTCGCCATGGCCGCGACGGCGCCGGGCGAGTCCCGGACGAGCGGGACGGCCGACGCGGCAGCGCGGAGCGGGACGACCGAGACGCCTCGCGCGCCGGCGCCGCCGCTGTTGCGCCTGGAGAGCGGCGCGGACGGCGGCACGGGCATCGCCCCCGGCGAGCCCGACCCCGGAGGCGGCCCGAACGGGACCGTCTACACAGCCAAGGGCCCACTCCCCAAGGGGCCCTCCTCGGCCGCGGTCCACCGGCCCGAGGGCCTGGTCACCTCGGCGGAGGTGACCAGGCTGGCCGAAGCGCTGGGCATCTCCGGGAGCCCCGCCCTGGTCGGTGAGGTCTGGACGATCCGGCCGGAGAAGGACGGCTCGGGAGCGCGCCTCGACGTGGCGCGGAAGGCCCCGGGGAACTGGACGTACTCCTGGTACGACGGCGGACCGGCCGGCGACGCCTGCCTCAAGGGCAAGGCCTGTCCCCCACCGGGCGAGACGAAGCCCTCCCCCGGCGGTTCACCGGTGAGCGAGGCGGCGGCGAAGGCGGCCGCGGCGCCCGTCCTGAAGGCGATCGGCCAGGACGACGCCAAGGTGTCGGCGACCCAGGTGATGAACGGCTCGGTCCGGGTGGTGAACGCCGAGCCCGTGGTGGGCGGACTGCCGACCTACGGCTGGTCGACGGGGCTCCACATCGGGCCGGACGGCCGGCCGGTCGCCGGGAGCGGGATGCTCAAGGAGCCGGCGAAGGGCGCCACGTACCCGGTGATCGGGGCGGAGAAGGCGCTCGCCGCGCTGAACGAGGACTCCGAGGGCACCGGTCCGATCGGTATCGGCGGCTGTGCCACCGACCCGCCGGCCGGGGTGCCCGACGCGGGCCGGCCCGAGGCGACCGGGACGGACCTGCCGGATGTCGGCAGGCCGGACCTGGGCGAGCCGACGAGCGGGTCGAGCACGCCGGGCGGGCCCTGCGAGTCGATCGTGGAGATGGCGCCGCCGGACCAGGTGCCGGTGACGGGCGCGGTCTTCGGGCTGGCCGCGCAGGACGTGGCCGGTGAGCGGCAGCTCGTGCCGGCCTGGCTGTTCACGGCGGACCCCGCGGACGCGGCGCCGTACACGGTGACGCGGACGGCGGTGGTCCCGGAGTTCCTGGCACCCCCGGCGAAGCCCTCGCCCACGCCGACACCCACGCCCACGCCCGACGAGGGCACGTCCCCGGCGCGGCAGATCGAGTCGTACCGGACCGAGGACGACGGCCGGAAGCTGGCCGTCACCTTCTGGGGCGGGGTGTGCAGCGAGTACACGGTGACGGCGACGGAGAGCGCGGACCGGGTCACGCTGCGGGTGAAGGAGACGCCGATCGACCCGGGCAGGGCCTGCATCGCCATCGCGGTCGAGGTGAAGAAGACGGTGACGCTCGACGCGCCGCTGGGCGACCGGCCGGTCGTCGACGGGGCGAGCGGGGAGGCCGTGCCGCGCCGCTGACGGAGCCGCGCCGGCGAACGGCGCCGTAGATGCCGCGAGGGCGGCGGCCCGGGAGTCCCGGGCCGCCGCCCTCGCGTTTCGTGCGGGTGGTGCGACTTAGCTGAACGAGTCGCCGCAGGCGCAGGAGCCCGTGGCGTTCGGGTTGTCGATCGTGAAGCCCTGCTTCTCGATGGTGTCGACGAAGTCGATCGAGGCGCCACCGAGGTAGGGGGCGCTCATGCGGTCGGTGACGACCTTGACTCCGTCGAAGTCCTTCACGACATCGCCGTCGAGCGAACGCTCGTCGAAGAACAGCTGGTAACGCAGGCCGGAGCAGCCGCCGGGCTGAACGGCGACGCGCAGGGCCAGGTCCTCGCGGCCTTCCTGGTCGAGGAGGGCCTTGACCTTGGCCGCGGCGGCGTCGGACAGGAGGATGCCGTCGCTGACAGTGGTCTTCTCGTCCGATACGGACATCTGCTTCTCTCCCGGTGTGTACGGAGACTGCTTGCCGACGGTTGCAACCGGCGGTGTCCCGGATTCATTCCGGGGCGAGCGGGTCTTTCTCCTTTCATGCTCGCACACCCGGTCCGCGAACGCGGACGGCGAATTCGTCACATCGACACTATGGACATCGTCAACGTGACGTGAAGCGGTTATGATAGATAGCGTCATTTCGACGAAAAGGCTTGTCCCGAAGACCCGAAGAAAGGGTGCGTGACGTGACCACCGCCCAGCCCCTGGATGTCCAGCCGACGCCGCTCGCCCTGCTCCTGCTCGGCCGCGAGGCCGACCCGAAGAGCGAGCGCGGCGTGGAGTGCCCGGGCGACCTGCCGTCGCCCTCCGACCCGGACCTCGTGGAGCGCGCCCGTGCGGCCAAGGAGAAGCTCGGGGACAAGGTCTTCGTGCTCGGCCACCACTACCAGCGTGACGAGGTCATCCAGTTCGCCGACGTCACCGGCGACTCGTTCAAGCTCGCGCGCGACGCCGCCGCCAAGCCGGAGGCCGAGTACATCGTCTTCTGCGGTGTGCACTTCATGGCCGAGTCGGCCGACATCCTCACCACCGACGACCAGAAGGTCGTCCTGCCGGACCTGGCGGCCGGCTGCTCGATGGCCGACATGGCCACCGCCGAGCAGGTCGCCGAGTGCTGGGACGTGCTGACCGAGGCGGGCGTCGCCGAGCAGGTCGTGCCCGTCTCTTACATGAACTCCTCGGCCGACATCAAGGCCTTCACCGGCAAGCACGGGGGCACGATCTGCACCTCGTCGAACGCCAAGCGCGCGCTGGACTGGGCCTTCGAGCAGGGCGAGAAGGTCCTGTTCCTGCCGGACCAGCACCTGGGCCGCAACACGGCCGTCCGCGACATGGGCATGTCCCTCGACGACTGCGTTCTGTACAACCCTCACAAGCCGAACGGCGGTCTCACCGTCGAGGAGCTGCGCAACGCCAAGATGATCCTGTGGCGCGGGCACTGCTCGGTGCACGGCCGCTTCTCGCTGGACTCGGTCAACGACGTCCGCGAGCGCATCCCGGGCGTGAACGTGCTGGTCCACCCCGAGTGCAAGCACGAGGTCGTCGCCGCCGCGGACTACGTGGGCTCGACCGAGTACATCATCAACACCCTGGACGCGGCCCCGGCCGGCTCGAAGTGGGCGATCGGCACCGAGCTCAACCTGGTCCGGCGCGTGGCCAACGCGCACCCGGACAAGGAGATCGTCTTCCTCGACAAGACGGTCTGCTTCTGCTCGACCATGAACCGCATCGACCTGCCGCACCTGGTGTGGACCCTGGAGTCGCTGGCCGAGGGCAACCTCGTCAACCAGATCCAGGTCGACAAGGAGACGGAGAGCTTCGCCAAGCTCGCCCTGGAGCGGATGCTGGCGCTGCCGTAACGGTTCTCCCGTCCGTACGCCGAAGGGGCGCCCCGCGAGCTCGCGGGGCGCCCCTTCGTACGTCGTCGGACCGGCTCAGTCGAGGAGGTCCAGCAGGGTGCCGTCCAGCGGGGTGACGTCCGGCTGCTCCGGGACGTCCGCCCTGTCGTCGCCCTTCCTCGCGTCCTGCTTCGCCGCCTTCTTCGCCGCCTTCTTCTTCGCGCGGCGCTCCTTGCGGAGCTCCACCATCGCGTAGAGCGTCGGGACGAGGAGCAGGGTGAGCAGGGTCGAGGTGATGAGGCCGCCGATCACGACCACGGCGAGCGGCTGGGCGATGAATCCGCCCTCGCCGGTGATGCCGAGGGCCATCGGCAGCAGCGCGAAGATCGTCGCCAGGGCGGTCATCAGGATCGGGCGGAGCCGGTGCCGGCCGCCCTCGATCACCGCTTCGACGACGCCCAGGCCCTGGGCGCGGTACTGGTTGATCAGGTCGATCAGGACGATCGCGTTGGTCACGACGATGCCGATGAGCATCAGCATGCCGATCATCGCGGGGACGCCCATCGCGGTGTCGGTGACCACCAGCAGACCGATCGCGCCGGTCGCCGCGAACGGGATCGAGACCAGCAGGATCAGCGGCTGGATCAGCGACCGGAAGGTCGCCACGAGCAGCATGAAGACGATCGCGACGGCCGCGAGCATCGCCAGGAACAGGTTGGTGAAGGCCTCGGACTGGTCCTCGGAGACACCGCCGATGCTGGCGGTGGCGCCCTCGGGCAGGTCCAGCGCGCCGATCTTCGACTGGAGCGAGGCGCTGACCGCGCCGGTGTTGTCGCCGGTCGGCTTGGCCGTGACCGTCGCCGCGCGGGCGCCGTCGATCCGGGTCATGGAGACCGGGCCGGGGACCAGCTCGACGGTGGCGATGTCGCCCAGCTTCACCGGGCCGAGCGGCAGGGCCTTGAGCTCGGCGAGGGTGGTGGCGGGCTTCGCCGAGGTGATGAGGACGTCCCGCTCGCTGTCGTCGAGGATCGCCTTGGCGGCCGGGGTGCCCCGGACGGCCTGGGCGACGATCATGCCGAGCGTGCCGGAGTCGAAGCCGGCGTCGGCCGCCGCGGGCTTCGCCCGGACGGAGATGCGCGGCACGGACTGGGAGAGGTCGCTCTGGACGTCGGTGACGTCCTTCATCCCGGCGATCGCCCCGCGGACCTGCTCGGAGGCCTGCTCCAGGACCTTCGGGTCGGCGGCCTTGACGACCACGCTCAGGTCCTGGCTGCCGAAGCCGTCGCCGGCCGCGATGGTGGTGTCGCCGATGCCGTCGAGGCCGGCGAGCGCCTTCTGGATGGAGTCGCGGGTCTTCTCGTACGCGTCGGAGTTCTCCAGGCTGACCTTGTACGAGGCCTGGTTGGAGCCGGTGCCGCCGCCGAAGGCCGCCATGAAGCCGGAGGAGCCGACGGTGACCTGGTAGTCCTTGACGCCCTCGGTCTCCGCGAGGACCTTCTCGATCTTCTTCGCGGCCTCGTCGGAGGCGCTCAGGCTGGTGCCGGGCGCCAGCTCCTGCTGGATGCTGAGCACCTCCTGCTCGCCCTGGTCGAAGAAGTTCGTCTTCAGGAGCGGCGCCATGCCGAAGGTGACGACGAGGACGACGAGCGCGATGGCGAGGCTCATGATCCGGCGGCGGGTCGCGAACCGCAGCACGGGCACGTACAGGCGCTGGAGACGGCTCTTCTCCTCCTTCTCCTCGGCCAGCCTGCGGGCCTCCGCCAGGTCCTCCGAGGTGCCCTTGGGGGCGCGGAGGAACCAGTACGAGAGGACCGGGACCACGGTCAGGGAGACGACCAGGGAGGCCAGCAGGGCCGCCGTGACCGTCAGCGAGAACGAGCCGAACAGCTCGCCGATCATGCCGCCGGTCAGACCGATCGGCAGGAAGACGGCGACGGTGGTGAGGGTCGAGGAGGTGACAGCGCCGGCCACCTCGCGGACCGCGGTGAGGATCGCGGCCTGGCGCTCCTCACCGTAGCCGAGGTGCCGCTTGATGTTCTCCAGGACCACGATCGAGTCGTCGACGACCCGGCCGATGGCGATGGTGAGCGCGCCCAGGGTCAGCATGTTGAGCGAGAGGTCGCGGCTCCACAGCACGATCAGGGCCAGGACGACCGAGAGCGGGATGGAGACGGCGGTCACCAGGGTCGAGCGGATCGAGGTCAGGAAGACCAGGATCACCAGGACGGCCATGACGAGGCCGAGCGCGCCCTCCGTGGTCAGGCCGGAGATCGCCTTGGCGACGGCCGGGCCCTGGTCGGAGACGACGGTGAGCTCGGCGCCGGCGCCCAGGTCGCGGCGCAGGTCGGGCAGCTTCTCCTCGACGGCGTCGGAGATGGCGACGGCGCTGCCGTCCTTGTCCATCGTGGCCATGACGGCGAGGCTGGGCTTGCCGTTGGTGCGGGTGAGGGAGACGCGCTGGGACTCCTCCTGGCGGACGGTGGCGACGTCGCCGAGGCGGACCGCCTTGCCCTTGCCGGGGGTGGCCGAGGGGATGCGCAGGTCCTCGATCTGCCGCAGGGAGGTGTAGCCGCCGCCGACCTGGATCGTGCGGCTCTTGCCGGCCTCGGAGAAGGAGCCGGCCGGCATCGTGGCGCCGCCGGAGCGGAGGGCCTCGGCGAGCTTCATGGAGCTGAGTCCGGCCGCGGCGAGCTTTCGCTCGTCCGGGGTGACCGAGACCTGGAGGTCCTGGACGCCGTCGATCGAGACCTGGCCGACGCCCTCGATGCCCTCCAGGGCGGGGACGACGGTCTTCTGCAGCTGGTCGGCGAGCGCCTGCGGGTCCTGGTCGGAGGAGGCGGCGAGGACGACGGTCGGCATGTCGTCCGTCGAGCCGGCCACGACCTGCGGGTCGACGGTGTCGGGGAGCTGGGCGCGGGCCCGGTTCACGGCCTGCTGGACGTCGGCGACGAGCTGCTTCGTCGACTCGTCGCCGTAGTCGAAGGAGGCCATGACGACGGCCATGCCCTCGGAGGCGGTGGAGGTGACGCCCTTGAGGCCGTCGACGGCCTTGAGGTTGTTCTCCAGCGGTTCGACGACCTGCTTCTCGACCACATCGGGAGAGGCGCCCTGGTACGGGGCGAGGATCGAGACCATGGGGAGCTCGATCGAGGGGAACAACTGCTGCTTCAGCTGCGGTATCGCGATCGCCCCGAACACGATCGCGACGATGGACGTCAGCCCGATCAGGGCCCGTTGGGCGAGGCTGAATCTGGACAGCCAGGACATGGGGTCTCTCTTCTGTGGCGTACTCGTCGACAGGCGGGAGCAGCCGAGAACCCGGCCCTGGACCGCCGGAGACGCCCCCCGTCCATACGATCTGCCATCCGCGGGCGGAAGTCCTCGGCCCCCGGGTCCACATCCTTATCCCGCGCATACCGCGTCTGGAGTACGCCGGGGCCTGCCGTCACTCCACCCGGGGCCGTACCAGTCCCGATTCGTAGGCCGTGACGACCAGCTGGGCCCGGTCGCGGGCGCCGAGCTTGGCCATGGTCCGGTTGACGTGCGTCTTCACGGTGAGCGGGCTGACGTCGAGCCGCTCGGCGATCTCGTCGTTGGAGAGGCCGCCGCCGACGAGGACGAGGACCTCGCGCTCGCGGGCGGTGAGCGCGGCGAGCCGCTCGGAGTAGGGCCGGTCGCCGGTGTCCAGGGGTTCGCGCCCGCCGCCCTGGGCGAGGAAGGAGGCGATGAGGCCCTTGGTGGCGGCCGGGGAGAGGAGCGCCTCGCCGGCGTGGGCGATCCGGATCGCGCCGAGCAGCTCCTCGGGTTCGGCGCCCTTGCCGAGGAAGCCGGAGGCCCCGGCGCGCAGCGACTGCACGACGTACTCGTCGACCTCGAAGGTGGTGAGCATGACGATGCGTACGGCGGACAGCTCGGGGTCCGCGGTGATCGCGCGGGTCGCCGCGAGGCCGTCCGTGCCCGGCATCCGGATGTCCATGAGGACGACGTCCGGCCGCTCGGCGCGGGCCAGGTCGACGGCCTGGGCGCCGTCGGCGGCCTCGCCGACCACCTCCATGTCCGGCTCGGAGTCGACGAGGACCTTGAAGGCGCTGCGGAGCAGGGCCTGGTCGTCGGCGAGCAGTACCCGGATCGTCATGCGTCCTCCCCCGTGCGGGTCGTCACGGGCAGTATCGCCTGCACGCGGAAGCCGCCGCCGTAGCGGGGTGCGGCGGTCAGGGTGCCGCCGAGGGCGCTGACCCGTTCGCGCATGCCGAGGAGGCCGTGGCCGCCGGAGTCGGCGGGGACCTCGGGCTGCGGGGTGCCGTTGTCCAGGACCGTGATCTCGACCGTACGGCCCACCCTGACGATGCTGACCTCGGCCTCGGCGTCCGGTCCCGCGTGCTTGCGGACGTTGGTGAGGGCCTCCTGCACGATCCGGTACGCGGCGAGGTCGACGGTGCCGGGCAGGGCGCCGTCGCCGTCGGCACGGGCCAGGGCGACCGGGAGGCCGGCCTTGCGGAAGCTGTCGAGGAGTCCGTCGAGGACGGCGAGGCCCGGGGCGGGCTCGGTGGGCGCCTCGGGGTCGCCGGACTGGCGCAGCAGCCCGACGGTGGCGCGGAGCTCGTCGAGGGCGGAGCGGCTGGCCTCGCGGACGTGGGCGAGGGCCTCCTTGGCCTGGTCGGGGCGCTTGTCCATGACGTGGGCGGCGACCCCGGCCTGGACGTTGACCAGGGCGATGTGGTGGGCGACGACGTCGTGGAGGTCGCGGGCGATCCGCAGCCGCTCCTCGGCGACCCGGCGGCCGGCCTCCTCCTCCCGGGTGCGTTCGGCCCGCTCGGCGCGCTCGCGGATCGCGTCGACGAAGGCCCGGCGGCTGCGGACGGCGTCCCCGGCGGCGGCCGCCATGCCGGTCCAGGCGAAGACGCCCAGGTTCTCCTGGGCGTACCAGTTGGTCGGCCCGAAGATCATGGCGGCGGCGGTGAGGAGCGCCATCGTGGCGAGGCCGACGCGCCAGGTGGTGGGGCGGTCGGTGCGGGAGGCGACCGTGTAGAGCGCGACGACGGCGCTCATGGCGATCGGGGCGGGCCGGACGTCGTCGACGAGCTCGACGAAGCAGATCGTGACCGTGAAGCAGAGCACCGCGAAGGGACGGCGGCGGCGCAGCACCAGCGCGGCGGCCCCGAGGAACATGATCAGCACGCTTCCCGCGTCGGGGGCGCGGTCACCGAAGGTCGGCCCCTCGGGGCTGCCGTGCGGGTCGGTGAAGGACGCCGCGACCATGGCGACGAGCGTGCCGGCCGCGATGGTCGCGTCGAAGGCGAGCGGGTGGGCGCGGAACCAGTCGCGGAGGCGGGCGTAGAGGGTGCCGGTGGCGGGTCCGGTGGGGGTCACGTCGGAGAACGGTACGGGCAGCGGACCCTCGGGGGGAAAGCACGGTGTCCCGCCGCCCCGGTGGGGGCGGCGGGACACCGGAGGCGTCGCACGGACGTCAGCCCGGGATCAGGCCGTCGTCGGAGAGCATCTCGCGGACCTCGTCGAGGCTCGCGTCCGGAGCCGGGAGGATCAGCTCGGAGGGCTCCAGGGCGTCGTCGGGGAGCGGCTCGCCGAGCCGCCTGACGGCGTCGAGCAGGGCGCCCAGCGTGCGGCGGAAGCCCTTGTCGTCCCCCGACTCCATCTCTGCGAGCAGCTCGTCGTCGAGCCTGTTGAGCTCACCGAAGTGGCTGTCGGCCAGCTTCCACTGGCCCTCCCCCATGATCCGTACGATCATGACGCGTCCTGTCTGTCGGCTACCCGTGCCGGCCGGCTGCCTACTTCTCGAAGCGCGGGTGGGACTGCTGCTGGGTGCGGTCCTGCGGTGCGGCCTCGCCGCCGCCCTCGATCGCCTGCTGCTGCGCCGAGGGGCCTCCGGCCAGCTCGGCCTTCATCCGCTGGAGCTCCAGCTCGACGTCCGTACCGCCCGAGAGCCGGTCCAGCTCCGCCTGGATGTCGTCCTTGGCGAGCCCGGACTGGTCGTCGAGGGCGCCCGAGGCGAGCAGCTCGTCGATCGCGCCCGCGCGCGCCTGGAGCTGGGCGGTCTTGTCCTCGGCCCGCTGGATCGCGAGGCCGACGTCGCTCATCTCCTCCGAGATGCCGGAGAACGACTCGGCGATCCGGGTCTGGGCCTGGGCGGCCGTGTAGGTCGCCTTGATCGTCTCCTTCTTCGTGCGGAAGGCGTCGACCTTGGCCTGGAGGCGCTGCGCGGCGAGCGTCAGCTTCTCCTCCTCGCCCTGCAGCGTCTGGTGCTGCACCTCAAGGTCGCTGACCTGCTGCTGGAGCGCGGCCCGCCGGGACAGCGCCTCGCGCGCCAGGTCCTCACGGCCGAGCGCCAGCGCCTTGCGGCCCTGGTCCTCCAGCTTGGCGGACTGGCCCTGCAACTGGTTCAGCTGGAGTTCGAGCCGCTTGCGGGAGGTGGCGACGTCGGCCACGCCGCGCCGCACCTTCTGCAGCAGCTCCAGCTGCTTCTGGTAGGAGTAATCGAGCGTCTCGCGCGGATCCTCGGCCCGGTCAAGGGCCTTGTTCGCCTTCGCGCGGAAGATCATCCCCATACGCTTCATGACACCGCTCATGGGCTTCGCGCGCCCCCTTCTGACGGACTTCGGCTCCAGCTCTCCAACAGGTCCACAGTACGGGCCCTGTCTCCATTACCGCACTGTTCGGAGCGGGATGCGCTCCTCCCCAAGGACGACTGCGCGTCGGTCCTCCTCCCGCCCAGGGTGTAGACGGATCTAGGGGGAACCCTCGCGCGTCCTCCGTACGTACCGCCGTAGACGCAGTCCGTTAGCGGATCGTTCCCGCCCGGGCTGGGGTCCATGCCCACCACCCCGTACCCTTGGGTTTTGTGTTCCGTAGCCGTTCGAAGGACGAGAAGGCCCCCACCGACAAGGTGACGGCGGACCTCTCCACCAAGCAGCCCCGCGACCCCGAGGCCCCCAAGGGCCGCCCGACACCGAAGCGGAGCGAAGCGCAGACCCAGCGTCGGCGCGCCGCGACGGTGCCGACCGACCGCAAGGAGGCGGCCAAGCGTCAGCGCGAGGCGCGTCGCTCGGACCTGGCCCGGCAGCGCGAGGCGCTGGCGAGCGGCGACGAGCGTTATCTGCCGGCCCGCGACAAGGGTCCGGTGCGCCGCTTCGTGCGCGATTTCGTCGACTCGCGCTTCGCGATCGCCGAGTTCTTCCTGCCGATGGCCGTGGTGATCCTCGTGCTGTCGCTGTTCGGCAACGCCAACCGCGGCCTGCAGAACATCTCGCTGCTGCTGTGGCTCGGCGTGATCGTCCTCATCGTGATCGACTCGGTCGGCATCTGGATCCGACTGCGGAAGCAGCTGAACGAGCGCTTCCCGAACGAGCCGAAGCGCGGTGCCGTGGCCTACGGCCTCATGCGTACGCTCCAGATGCGCCGACTGCGGCTGCCGAAGCCGCAGGTCAAGCGCGGAGAGCGGCCCTGAGCGCCGACAGCTCGGCCCTGGGCGGGCACGCTTTCGGGGAGCTCGCTCCCGATGAGCGTGCCTTCGGCGTGGACGCGTCGGCGACGGGCGGCCCCGTGCTGCCCGCCGTCGTCCACTGGCCCGCCGGGCACGGCGGGCTGCGCGACACGATCCGGCAGGAGGTCATCGCCCGCCAGCTCGACGAGCAGATATCCGGCCGCTACCCCGTGGGGCAGCGGCTGCGGATCCTCGACGCGGGCATGGGCCAGGGCACGCAGGCACTGCGGCTGGCCCGCGCCGGACACACGGTGACCGGCCTGGAGGCCGATCCCGAGCTGCTGAAGGCGGCGCGCGAGTCGCTCGCGACGGAGCCCGCCGGGATCCGCGAGCGGGTCCGGATGATCGAGGGCGACGGGCGCGAGACCGGCGTCCACTTCCTGCCCGGCAGTTTCGACGTGGTGCTCTGCCACGGCGTCCTCATGTACGCGGACGAGCCGGACGCGCTGCTCGCGGGGCTGGCCCGGATGCTGGCCCCCGGTGGTCTGCTCTCCCTCGTCGTGCGCAACGGCGAGGCGCTCGCCATGCGCCCGGGGCTCGCCGGCGACTGGTCCGGTGCCCTCGCGGGCTTTGACACCGATGTCTACACCGACGACAACGGCGTGAAGGTGCGGGCCGACCGGCTCGACGCCCTGACGTCCACGCTCGCGGGGATCGCGGCGCCGCTGCACGCCTGGTACGGCGTGCGGGTCTTCACGGACGGCATCCCGGCAGAGACGGGCCTGCCGGCCGCCGAGGAGCTGGACCGGCTGCTCGCCGCCGAGGAGCGCGCGGGCCGCACGGAGCCGTACCGGCGGATCGCGGCCCTGCTGCACCTGTGCGGCGTCCGGGGCTGACCCGGGACACACCCCGGGGCCGACCCGCCGCACCGGGCCCGGCGGGATCACGAACGTTCGACGCACCCCCCGCACCTCCGGTCGCCGGAGGTGCGGGTCTCCCTGCCCGGGCGCGGCCCCACCGGGCAGGGGGCGCGGGGTCGAGGACCCCGCACCCCCTCCTGGCCGCCCTAGCCCTCCGCGTCCAGCGGCATCGGGCCGTAGATCTTGGTGCCGTCCTCCGAGAGCGTCACCTGGTCCGCGCCGCCGCCCAGGAGGTCACGCCAGTGCTCTCCGATCCAGCTCTCGGCGTCGCCCTGGGTGGTGAACTCCTCGGGAGCCACCACCGGCTCGACCTCCGTGCCGTCGGACTTCTCGAACCGCCACGTCCATGCCATGTCCGCCTCCAGGCGCTCACCGGATGATCGGTTTCCTGCCCGCAGCGTAGCCGGGCGCGCACGCCTCGCGGTGGCGCGGGAGGATCTGAGGGTGGAACTGACTCTGCTCGGCACCGGTGCCCCCCTCGGGCTCCCCCGCCCCGACTGTCCCTGCGCCGTCTGCGCGCTCTCCCGCGGACCCCGGGTCCGGGCCGCGACCGCGCTGCTCGTGGACGGGGCCCTGCTGCTGGACCTCACCCCGGGGGCCGCGCTCGCGGCGGCCCGTTCGGGGCACTCGCTCGTGGGCGTGCGCCAGGTGCTGCTCACGCATCCGCACGACGGGCCGGCCGTGGAGGTGCCGGCCGGGCTGCCGACGGCGGGCCGGGTGCCGGACGGCAGGGAGTTGACGCTGATCAGCGGGCACCGGGTGCGGGCGGTGCCGATGGACTCCCCCGGTACCGGGTACGAGGTGACCTCCGCGGACGGCGAGCGGCTGCTCTACCTGCCGCCGGGCGGGGCGCCGGCGGGGCTTCCGGAGGACCACGGGCTGCCGTACGACATGGTCGTCGCCGATGTGACGGGCCGCCCCGACGGCATCGCGCGGCTGCGGGCGACCGGGGCGGTCGGGCCGGCCACCGAGGTGATCGCCGTGCACCTGGACCACGACGTGCCGACGGGGCCCGCACTGGACCGGCGGCTCGCTGCGGCCGGGGCGCGGGCGGTGCCGGACGGGACGACGCTGTACGTGGGCGACTACCACGAGGTGCCGGACGTGCCGCGGCGGACACTGGTGACCGGCGGGGCCCGGTCGGGGAAGTCCGTCGAGGCCGAGCGGCGTCTGGAGACCTTCCCCGAGGTGCTGTACGTGGCGACGAGCGGGACCCGGGAGGGCGACCCGGACTGGGCGGAGCGGGTGGGACTCCACCGGGAGCGGCGGCCGGCTGCGTGGCGTACCGCCGAGACCTGTGACCTGGTACCGCTGCTCGCCGACGACGGTCCCGCGCTCCTCATCGACTGCCTGTCGCTGTGGCTGACGGACGCCATGGACCGGGTGGGCGCCTGGGACGACGAGAAGTGGGCGGACGGCGGGCAGGCGGCGCTGCGGGAGCGGACGGCGGAGCTGGTCGCGGCGGTGCGGGCGACGCGCCGCACGGTCGTCGCGGTGACGAACGAGACGGGCTCGGGCGTGGTGCCCGCCACGGCCGCGGGCCGCCGATTCCGGGACGAGCTGGGGCGGCTGAACGCGGCCTTCGCCGAGGAGTGCGAGGAGGTCCTCCTCGTGGTCGCGGGACAGGCGCTGGTGCTGCGCGGGTAGGGTGCCAACACCGATGGCCCTCGCTGATGTCACAAGGCGGAACCCGTGAACCTGGACGACTTCTCCGATCTGATCGAGCGCCCCGACGGGGGGATCCGGCGGGACGCCGAGGAGCGCCGCGAGCGGCTGACCGTGCCGCCGGGCGCGCTCGGCCGGCTCGACGAGCTCGGCGAGTGGCTCTCGGCCGCGCAGTCCTCGGTCAAGGTGCGGGCGATCGAGCAGCCGAAGGTGCTGCTCTTCGCGGGCGACCACGGGGTGGCCTCGCTGGACGTGTCGGGCCGCGCGGCCGGCTCCGCGCACGAGCTGGTGCGCGCGGTGCTCGACGGGGCGAGCCCGGTCGCCGTGCTGGCCCGCTCGATGAGCGTGCCGGTACGGGTCGTGGACGCCGGTCTGGACTGCGAGCCGGAGCTGCTGCCCGCCGAGGTGGTACGCCACCGGGTGCGGCGGGGCAGCGGGCGGATCGACGTGGAGAACGCGCTGACGGCCGAGGAGACCGAGGCGGCGGTCCGGCTCGGCATCGCGATCGCCGACGAGGAGGCGGACTCGGGCACCGACCTGGTGGTGCTCGGGGACCTGAGCGTGGGCGGTACGACCCCGGCGTCGACGCTGATCGCGGCGCTGTGCGGGACGGACGCCTCCGTGGTGACCGGCCGGGGCGGTGCCGGGATCGACGACCTGGCGTGGATGCGCAAGTGCGCCGCCGTCCGGGACGCGCTGCGGCGGGCCCGGCCGGTCCTCGGTGACCAGCTGGAGCTGCTCGCGGCGGTCGGCGGCGCCGACCTGGCGGCGATGACGGGCTTCCTGCTCCAGGCCTCGGTGCGGCGGCTGCCGGTGATCCTGGACGGTGTGGTGGGGGCGGCCTGCGCGCTGGTGGCGCAGCGGGCGGCGTTCCGCGCTCCGGACTGGTGGCTGGCGGGGCAGGTCAGCGGGGAGCCGGCGCAGGCGAAGGCGCTGGACCGGATGGCACTCAACCCTCTGCTCGACCACGGCGTCCATGTCGGTGAGGGAACCGGGGCACTGCTCGCGCTTCCCCTCGTCCAGGCCGCGGCGGCCTTCGCCGCGGAGCTGCCCGAGCGTCCGGATCCGACCACTCCGGAGGCCGGGTCGGCTCCTGGGGCCGCGTCGGCTCCCGAGGCCGGGGACACCGCGGAGGCCGAGGCCGCTCCGCGGGTCTGACGAGGAGGAGCGACAGGGACGGAACGTCGACTCCGGGGCGGTCACGCGCGACGCGCGCGTGGCCGCCTCCGGCGTCTCCGCACGACAAGTGATGCCCCATATGATCGCTTTTCATGGGAGAAGTCCGCTTGTCTGCCGAAGCAACACCCCGAGGCTCCACCGTCCGTTCGCGGCGCAGTGCCGCGTACGCCGTCTGGTACCTGCGCGTCGTCACGTTCATCAACTTCCTGAGCGCCGTCTGGGTCTCCTTCGGACAGGACCTGCGCCGTCACAACGAGGACGACTACTTCACCCCGTACATGCTCACGGCGGGCTTCGCCTCGGGCGTCTTCACGCTGTTCCTGGCGATCACCATGCGCCGCCGCAAGCGGGCCGCGTGGATCCTCAACATGGTTCTCGCCGGGCTCTTCCTGCTGCTCTTCGCCCTCGTGATGGTCTTCCCGGAGATCCGGCAGCACGCCCAGAACTGGATCTCGCTCGCGCTGACCGCCTCCTTCGTCCTGGCGCTGCTGCTCGGCCGCAAGGAGTTCTACGCGAAGGGCGACCGCTCCAACCCGTGGCTCGCCGCGGTCGTCGCGGTCGGCGGACTGCTCGTCACCTCGCTGCTCGCCGCCGTCCTGGTCACCGTCACCAACACCTCCACCGCGCCCTCCACCTTCCTGGAGCGCTGGCGGTACGGCGTGATGCGGCTGGTGACGCTCGCCAGCGACGACTCGCGCTTCGCCGGCATCACCACCCCCGGCTGGGTCGACGTCACCATCAACGTCCTCTCCACGCTGCTGCTCTTCGCGGTGCTCTTCGCCGCCTTCCGCGCCCGGCGGGCCGTCGACCCGCTGACCAAGGAGGACGAGGAGCGGCTGCGGGCCCTCCTCGACAAGCACGGGGAGCGCGACTCGCTCGGCTACTTCGCGCTGCGCCGCGAGAAGAGCGTCGTGTGGTCGCCGAGCGAGAAGGCCGCCATCGCCTACCGGGTGGTCGGCGGGGTCTCGCTCGCCTCCGGCGATCCGATCGGCGACCCCGAGGCCTGGCCCGGCGCGATCGAGCCCTGGCTGGCGGAGGCGCGCGAGCACGGCTGGATCCCGGCCGTGATGGGCGCGAGCGAGGAGGCCGGGGTCATCTACGCCCGGCACGGTCTCGACGCCCTGGAGCTGGGCGACGAGGCGATCGTCGAGACCGACGAGTTCACCCTGGACGGGCGGGCCATGCGGACGGTCCGGCAGGCCTTCAACCGGGTCAAGCGGGCCGGCTACGAGGTCCGGATCCGGCGCCACGAGGACATCCCGGCCGAGGAGATGGACGAGCTGCTCCGCAAGGCCGACGACTGGCGCGACGGGGCGACCGAGCGCGGCTTCTCGATGGCCCTCGGACGGCTCGGGGACCGGCACGACGGGCGCTGCGTGATGCTGGAGTGCACCGACGGCACCGGCGAGCTGCGGGCGGTGCTCTCCTTCGTGCCCTGGGGGCCGAAGGGCCTCTCGCTCGACCTGATGCGCCGCGACCGGGACTCCGAGAACGGCCTGATGGAGTTCATGGTGATCGAGCTGCTGCAGCGCGCGAAGGAGATCGGGATCACCCAGGTCTCGCTGAACTTCGCGATGTTCCGCTCCGTCTTCGAACGCGGCTCGAAGCTCGGGGCGGGACCCGTGCTGCGCATGTGGCGTTCACTGCTCAGCTTCTTCTCCCGCTGGTGGCAGATCGAGTCGCTGTACCGCGCCAACGCCAAGTACCGACCGATCTGGGAGCCCCGATTCATGCTCTTCGAGAAGAGCGCCGACCTGCTGCGCATCGGCCTGGCCGCCGGCCGGGCCGAGGGCTTCCTCGAAGCCCCGGGCCTGCCGAAGTGGCTGCACCGCAAGCACCTGGAGAGCGGGCGTTGAGCGGGTCCGTCACGCGTTTCGCGCGCCGCGAGTGGGGTCCGCTGTTCGGCACCGTACGGGCGGGGCTCGCGTCCCGGGGATGGCACGCGGTCCCGATGACGCTGACGGCCGTCTGTCTGACGGCTCTCTTCCAGCTGGTGCAGAACCAGGACTGGGGTTATCAGCCGGTCCAGAACATCGGTTCCGTACGGGCCGAGGACCCACTGTGGCTGGCCCTGCTGCGGACCCCGCTCTCGCTCTTCGTCCCCGCGCTCGACCTGCCCGTGTGGGGCGCCCTGGCCCAGGTCCTGCTGGTGTTCGGGATCGCCGAGATCTGCCTCGGCCGGTGGCGGACCCTCGGCGTGGCCTATCTGGCGACGCTCTCGGGGACGCTGTACGCGCGCGTGGGCATCGCGCTCGGGCCGGGCACCCCCTTCGGCCTCCCGGCCTCCGACGCGCAGGTGGTCGACACCGGCCCGTCGGCGGCCGTGGTGGGCCTCGCGGTCTACGTCTGCTGGCGCTACCGGGCCTGGTGGACGGGCGGCGCGGTGGTCCTGGCCATGGTCGTCGAGGTGATCGTCAAGCCGAACCTGGCGGGCAAGGAGCACCTGGCGGCCATCGCGGGCGTGCTCGTCCTCATCGCCGTCCAGGCCTGGCGCGAACGGGGTCAGGAGGGCGTGGAGCCCCGGCCCGGGACGCGCTCCTGGAAGCCGCCGATCAGGTCCTGAGCGCGGCGCCGCACCTTGGTCCAGCGCTTGTCGTGGCGGTAGGTGCGGATGCGGGAGCGGGCGCGGGCCTTGTGCCTGCGCCCGTAGAAGTGCCGGGACCACCAGGAGCCGGGGCGGGCCAGCCGTACGGCGCCGACGATCGCCACGAACGGGATCAGGGCCCCGAGCACGGCCATCCGGAACTTCCCCTTCACCAGCGCGATGAGGACGAAGAGGAAGTTCACCGCCAGGGTGAGGAGGAACGTGGCCCGGTCCTGGCGCTCGTCCGCCGTCATGTCGTTGACCCCGAGCGGCGAGAAGCCGCTGAGGGTGAGCCCCACCAGCGCCGTGGTGAGGACGACCACCTCGACGCTCTTGCGGCCCTGGTCCGTCCAGTACACGTCGTCGAGGTGGAGGATCAGCGCGAACTCGTCGAGGACGAGCCCCGCGCCGACCCCGAAGACGACGGCGAAGACGCACGCGCCCACACCGTGCCGGTCGCTGGCCACCGCGCCGAACCCGCCGAGGACGGTGAGGACGACGCCGGGCACGACGTGATGGATGTGGACGCCTCCGGAGGAGACGTTCCCGAAGGGGCCCTTTCCCGCCCGGATGAGCCGGGTGACCGTGCGGGTGACCAGGAATGTCAGGACGAAGGAGGTCAGAGCGAGCAGCATCGGGAGTTTGCCCGGCTCGACGATGTTGCGGGAGAACCAGTGACCCATGCCACCCCGTTCCGATATGTACGTTATGCGCAATCTACCGTTCGGAGGCGGCGATTACCCTGCCCGGATGGACGGCCTGCGTTTCGCCTTCGGCACCCTCACGGTGTTCCCCGCCCGCATCACCCGCTGGGACCGGGACGCGGCGCGCGCCGGCATGCTCTGCGCCCCCGTGGCCGGACTGGTCGTCGGAGTCTCCGCCGCCACGCTCGGCGGCACGTTCCTCCAGCTCGGCTCGGGCCCGCTGCTCGCGGCCGTGGCCGCCACCGCCGTCCCCGCCGTGCTGACCCGCGGCCTCCACCTCGACGGCCTCGCGGACACGGCCGACGGCCTCGGCAGCGCCAAGCCCGCCGAGGACGCGCTGCGCATCATGAAGCAGTCCGACATCGGGCCGTTCGGCGTCATCACGATCGTCCTCGTCCTGCTCGCCCAGGTCGCCGCCCTCACCCGGCTGTACGAGGAGGGCTGGGCGCACGGCACGGTCGCCGTCGTCCTCGCCGCGGGCGTCGCCCGCCTCGCCCTCACCCACGCCTCCCGCCACGGCGTCCCCGCGGCCCGCCCCGAGGGCCTCGGCGCGATCGTCGCCGAGACGGTCCCGGTCCGCTCGGCGACCCTCTCGACCGCCCTCGTCCTGGTGGCGTGCGCGGCGGCGGGCCTCCTCTCCTCCCCGCTCGACGCGGTGCGCAACGTCCTGGCGGCCGGCGCGGCCCTGGCCGCGGCGGCCCTGCTGCTGCGCCGGTGCATCCGGCGCTTCGGCGGGGTGACGGGCGACGTGTTCGGCGCGCTGGAGGAGACGGCGGCGACGGTGGCGCTCGTCGCGCTGACGCTGGGGTGACGACAGGGCCGGGGGGCCGTCAGCAGGGCCTGCGCCAGACCCCCAGCTCGTACCTCTTCCGCATCGAGCTGAGGCCCAGCTTCCGTGCCTGGGGGCAGAACTCGCGGGTGTCCAGCTCGTACTCGACGTGGAAGACCGCCTTGCCCGCCGCCACGAACGGGGCCAGGCGGCCGCACTCGTCGTACTCGGCGCACTGTTCGTTGACCGCGAAGTCGAAGTCCGCGAGCAGCTTGGGGATCTGGTCCAGGTCGTTCTTGAGGCCCACCGCGAGGCCGCGGTCGTGGGCCAGGCGGGCGATGAGGCGGTTGTAGCGGAGCTGGTCGGCGGCGGTCAGGGGGAAGCCGGTGCGGTTCCTGTAGCCGTCCATGTTGTCGGGTTCGACGGCGTCGAAGCCCTTGTCCCGGCACATGTCGAGCCGCTTCGCCATGAGGGGTTCGAGGACGTCGGTGCGGCGGATGTCGAGCCAGCGCTCGCCCTCCCAGCCGTTCCCCTCGCCGAGGACGGACTTCGGGAAGCGGCCGGCGTCCGGGCGGAAGTCCTCCCAGGCGCCGGTGGAGAGGTAGCAGATGACCTTGCGGCCCCGGGCGTGCAGGTCCCGCACCGTGGACGCCGGGTGGTCGAAGCCGTCGATGTCGTACACCGGGACGTCGACCGTCGGGTCGAGACGGCCGCTGAGCTGCCACTGCCAGGCCAGGCCGGGCCGCGGCTGCCAGCGGTCCCCCGTGGGCTTCGGGTCGGGGCCCGGCCCGGGGTCCGGGCCGGGCGCCGTCGTGCAGGCCGTGGCCAGCAGCAACAGGACGGCGAGCAGCGGCAGCAGACGTCTCATCGGGCGGGCTCCAGGAGGTGCGGCAGGGTGCCCCAGGGGTGCGCCCCGGTGCCGGGGACGGCGCAGTGCACCGGGGTGGCCGGGCGGACCCCGGGCGGGGCCGCGTAGACGAGGTGGCAGTAGTGCGGGGCGACCGGGAGGTCCAGCGTCCGGTACGTGTCCCAGGGGCCCTCGAAGGTGACGAGGAGGTCGGCGAACTCCGCGTACCCCGGGTCCGGGTGGGCGCCGTGGTTGAGGACGAGGGCCGCGGCCCCGGCGGCCCGGGCCGCGACCGCGATCCGCCGGTAGTGGGCGAGGCCGCCGGGCGCGGTCGTCACCTGGTCGAGGAAGGTCCCGTCGGCGCCGTACCAGTCCCGGTGCCGGAGCAGCTCGGTGACGACCTCGGCGTGCGGGCGGCGGCCGTAGTCGGTGTCCACGTACCCGAGGACGCGGACCCCGGCCTCCCGCAGCCGCGCGGACACCTCCGCGAAGGCCGGGTCGGGGGCCCGGCCCGCGCCGCTCGCCGGGTTGAGGACGAGGCCGTACAGGGAGGGCGCGGCGGCGAGGAGGGCCGACCAGGCCTCGGGGCGGTCGGCGGGGTGCTCGTAGTACGGCACCAGGAGCTGGGGAGTCACGGTCACCCCTACGCGCGGTGGGCGGTCGGTCGTACCAGCAGGACACAGGTGAGGACGGCGAGCAGAGCCGCCGCTCCTCCGGTGGCCGCCGGACCCGCGGCCGGTTCCAGGGTCTGCGCCGCCGCGGCGATCAGGCAGACGGCCGCGGCGCTCGCCACCGCGCCGAAGGCCTGGAGCAGCAGCCCCAGCCAGAGCACGGTCCCGATCAGGAGCAGCGTGACGACGCGCGGGAGCGTCGGCCAGGGCGCTCCCGGCCAGGCCAGGGTCGCGACGAGGGTGAGGCCGACGAGGACGGTCAGGTAGCCGCCGAGGCAGAGCACGAGGGTGCCGGTGACCGCCCTGCGGAACTCCCGGGCCGTGGACAGGGTCCGCAGCCGGGTCAGGCTCTCGCCCCGGAAGCGGTGCAGCAGCCACTCGGCGGGTCCCATGGAGAGGGTGAGCGCGACGACCGCGCCGGCGCCGCTCACGAGCGTGTCGCCGATGCCCGCGTGGAGGACGAGCAGGCCGCTGCCGAGGCCGAAGAGTCCGTACGGGAGGGAGGCCGCGCGCGGGGGTCCGGCCCGGCCGGCCGCCCCGCGCTTCAGGCCCGGCCGGAGCACGAGCGCCGCGAACGCGAGGGCGGCGGTGAGTGAGGCGAGGAGGAGCCCGCCGCGCAGCGGGTCGGGCAGGTCCCAGCGGAAGGCGGGGAGCGCTCCGCCGAGCGGCAGCAGGGCCAGGAGCAGGGCCCGTTCGCGGCCGAGGACCAGGAGGACGGTCGCGGCGGCGAGGTAGAGCGACTGGCCGGCGGCGAACAGGGCCGCCGGGATCTCGCCGGGCGAGGCGACCGCGAAGGCGACGGCCGATCCGGCGAGGGCGCCCGCCGGGGCGCCGGTGAGCAGCGCGCGGGCGGCGGCGGGCCGGTCGCCGAGGCCGAGCCAGGTGTACGCGCGGTGGGAGAGCGCCTGGTTCCACACCCAGCCGGTGACGGCCCCGGCGAGGAGAGGGATCGTTCCGCCGGGGAGCCCGAACCGGCCCTGTTCCCCGGCGAGGAGCGGGGCGGCCAGGACGTAGGCGAGGCCGGGCAGGGCGAAGACGAGGCCGCGCAGGAGGCAGCCGGCGAGTTCGCCGTGCCAGGGTCCGGCGGGCGGTGCCGCCGGCGCGGTGTGGCGCCGCTCCACGCGCGCGTAGAGGGCCTCGGCGAGGGCGAAGGAGTCGGCGCGGCCGTAGGTGAGGCGGATGTGGTCGTCGGTCATGCCGTCGGACTCCAGGAGCGCGGCGATCTCGTCCGGGTGCACGGCCTGGGCGACGAAGTCGTCGAGGCGGGCGGCGAGTTCGTCGACGGGGTCGGCGGCGAGGCCGTCGGTGGCGGCGAGGCCGTCGACGGTGGGGCCGTCGGCGGCGGGCGTGCCCGGAGCGGACTCCCCGCGCGGGCGGGGGATCGCCGGGAGGGGGGTGACCGTCACCGGGGGTTTCAGCCAGAGCGAGCCGCTCATACCGGGGTGCCTCCCGCCACGAGGGGCGCGGGGGCGCGGCGCGGGGAGGGGATGCGGACCGTCCACGCCTTCGGGACGGCGTGGGGTGCGGGGGCGGCGGGGCGTGCGCCGGCCAGTTCGCGGTAGATCTGGCGGAAGCCGTCCACCGAGCGGTTCAGGGTGAACCGGTCGATGACCCGCTGCCGTGCCTGGCGGCCGAGTTCGGCGCGCCGGGCCCCGTCCCTGAGCAGTGCGGTGACGGCTGCGGCCATGACGGCCGGTTCGCGGGGCGGGACGACGATCCCGGTGTCGCCGACGGCTTCCCGTACGCCTCCGACGTCCGTGGAGACGGTGGCCCGGCCGCAGGACATGGCCTCGATGAGGGAGAAGGGGAAGCCCTCGCTGATGGAGGAGAGCATGACCACGCTGCCGGCCGCGTAGGCGCGCGGGACCTCGGAGACGCGGCCCTCGAAGGTGATGCCGTCGGTGACGCCCAGTTCGGCGGCGAGCTTCTCCAGGCGGGTGCGGTAGTCCTCGTTGCCCGCGGGGACCGGGCCGAACAGCCGCAGCCTGAGCTCGGGGAGTTCCGCGCGGCAGATCGCGTACGCCCTGATCAGGGTTTCGAGGTCCTTGATGGGGTCGACCCGCCCGCACCAGCTGAGGGTGGGGGTCTCGGGTTCGGGTCCGGCCTCGGGGAAGAGGGCCGGGTCGACGCCGTTGTAGACGGTGCGGATGCGGTCGGCGGGGGCGCCGCCGCGCTCCTCCCAGCGCCGGTTGTACTGGTTGCAGGGGGTGATGAGGTCGGCCTTGCGGTAGCCGAGCGTGTTGAGCTCGCGGTAGAAGCCGAGCATGAGGGCCTTGACGGGCCAGCGCTGCGCGTCGGTGCGGTAGCCGAGGTAGCGCTCGCGGAGGTAGATGCCGTGTTCGGTGAGCAGGAAGGGCACCCCTTCGAAGTGCTGCGCGGCGAGGGCGGGCAGCGTGGCGAGGCCGCTGGAGACGGCGTGGGCCACGCTGCCGGCGGCTATCCGGGCGGCGAGCGGGCGCAGGGCGTGTTCCAGCAGGTCGGTGGCGGTGAGCGCGTCGTGGACGGTGGGCCGGGCCGCGAGGGTCGGCAGGTGCGGCATGGTCCAGATCCACATCAGGGAGCGCAGGGCCGGTTCGGAGCGCAGGAAGGAGGTCAGCCGTCCTTGTCGGGCCAGTTGGGCCAGCTCGTACAGGCTCGTGCCGAAGTCGCAGCCCGCGCCCGGGTCGAGGAGGGCGAGGAGCAGGCGTTCGTACGTGTCGAGGAAGCGGCGGCGTTCGCGCCCCCGCAGGGGCCGGCGCGCTCCGGAGAACAGTCCGGGTGCGGCCGGCCCCTGCGGGTGGCCCCAGAGGGGGAACGCGGTGTGCCGGGTGATGTTGGGCGGCAGCTCCCAGGTGACGGGTTCGCGGCCGCTGCCGGTGAGGGCGAGGATCTCGAAGTCGACCTCCGGCATGCCGCGGACGAGCTGGTCGCACCAGGTGCTGACGCCGCCGTGGACGTGCGGGTAGGTGCCCTCGGTGAGCATGGTGACGTGACGGCCACTGCTCGGCATGTGCGTTTCCCCCCAGGACGTGCTGGTCAGGCGGTCGGGAGCGTGAGTGTGACGGCGCTCTGGAGCAGTTCGGGCGCGGTCCAGGCCGAGCGGGTGCCCGCGTAGCCCGTGCCGAAGACGGTCGAGCCGAGCACGAGCTGCTTGCGGGTGCCCTCGGGCGCGGTGACGGGCACGGTGAGGCCGGACGGGGCCTTGACGGTGACGGTGGTGCCGATGCGGTAGGCGGTGACCTTTCCGGCGGCGACGGCCTGGTCCCAGGCGGCGCGGCGGCCCAGCTCGGTGCCGACGTCCTTCTGACGCGGGTTCACCAGCGGGGCGCTGGGCGCGAAGAGGGCCCGGTAGTCGGCGAGCACGCGGTCGAGGACGGGGTAGAGGAGTCGTTCCTCGGCCAGGTTGGACTGGTGGACGTAGTGCGGGCGGGGGTCGTTGCCCAGGACGTGGGAGAGGGCCGTGCGGGCCTCCTGCGGGACGATCCGCTCCGCGTAGCCCGTGGTGGTGGGGAGCGGGGCGGGCAGGCAGGTGGAGAGGGGGTTGTCCTCGCAGATCCCGCTGCCGCCGTCGGCGCGGGAGGTGTAGATCCAGTTGTACTCGTCGGTCATCTCGGCGGCGGTGCCCACGTTGTAGTACACGTTCATGGGGTGGCGGGGCACGGTCTTCGCGGCGGCGCTGCCCGTGCCGACGGAACGCTGCTGCGGTTCGCGGGAGTTGTCGCTCGCGGTCCATTTCACGCCGTTGTCGGCGAGGGCGCCTGCGAGGTTCGGATTGTCGACGGGCTGCTGGGGCAGGGTCTTCAGGCCGGAGTGCTCGCCGGTGACGAGTTCGGAGCGGTCGACGGAGATGCCCTTGCCGACGGCCCAGTTGTGGTTGTTGCGGATCTGGCCGGAGAGCTCGGAGCGGCTGACCCAGAGGGTGTTGCCCGAGGTGTCCTTGGCGCACTGCCAGGGGACGGTGGTGTTGTCCTGGACGCAGCCGAGGAAGGGGTGGGTGTAGGTGTGGTTGATCCACCGGTACTGGGCGCGGTCGGCGAGGAGCTGTGTGGTGAGCGGGTCGGAGCCGCCGTGCTCGGCCTTCCACTGCTCGCCCTGGCCGCCGTTGTAGACCATGTCGAGGGTGAAGCCGGAGGCCTTCTGCCAGGCGGCGGCGTAGCGGGCGTCGTCGGCGGTCATCCGGATGGGGTTCACGCCCTCGCCGTCGTCCTCGACGCAGTCGAAGTCGCCGGGGGTGCAGTTGAGCGTGGAGTCCCAGCGGGCGTCGGGGGCGAAGACGTCGTCGACGTGGACGGAGAGGTAGTTGCGGCTCTGGCCGAGGTGGACGCCCTGGGTGAGCCATTCGACGATGCCGCGCGCGAGGGCGCGGAACTGCCGCTGGTACTGGTTGTAGGCGAAGGTGACGACCAGTTCGCGGCGGCCGTCGGCGGTGTACTCGCCGACGAGGCTGGCCCGGCCGCCGCCGTCGACCGGGATGTCGACGTAGCTGGTGTAGCCGGCGCGGGGGCGGCCCGCGTAGCCGTAACTCTCGGCGATCGACGGGTCGTTGTCCTCGAAGGTGAGGGCTCCGGCGAGGTACCGGAAGGGGCCCGTCCGCCCGGCGGCGGTGACGCCGGCCGTGGTGCCGTCGAGGACGCCGGACCAGCCGCCCTGGTCGGTGTAGTCGAGGCCGACGCCGGGGTGCGACCAGGTGTAGGCGTCGACCTGCGGGATGCCGAAGGTCCGCTCGTAGGCCTGGAGCGCGGTGTGCTCGGCGGAGTCGGGGCCGAAGGCGCTCTCGTGGGGCAGGACGACGCCCTGGTACTTGGCGCGGGGGCGCCCGTCGAGCGTGTCGCTGAGGAAGGCCGTGTCGAGGACCGGCCGGTTCGGGTCGTTGAGGTCGATCCGGCGGTACGGGACGCCGGAGCCCTTCAGCTCGGCGGTGATCGCCTCGACGGCGCTGCCGCCGTCGTCGACGACGAGGACCGTCAGGTCGACGCGGGGCGTCGGCGCGGCAGCCGCCTGTGCGGACGGCAGGACGGTGGCGAGCAGTGCGGCGGCGGCGAGCGCGGCGACCCGGGCGGTACGGGGCGCGGTGCGGTGCCCGGTGGTGCGGCGGGCGGTTCTGGGCGTGCGGATTCGGCCGGAGTCCATCGGTGGTGTCCCCCCTCGGCAGGCCCGCCCGGGCCGGAGCCGGACCGGCGGGACCTGTGGAGATGATGCAGATGGTGCAAAGGCGAGAGCGTTCGCCTTGCGGGATTGAGGCGAGTGTGGACGAGCGGTCCGAGCCTGAACGGTAAACATGAAAGAGACACCACGGATGAGTGAATCACTGCCGCCGTGAGCGAACGCCGTGAGCGAGCGTAGGCTCGTTCTCGGCGCTCTCCGGGCCGAAATACGATGCGGCGGGCACGGTCGGCCCATCCCTCGACCGCCACAGAACTCAATGGAAGCGAGAATTCACCACCGTGACTGCTCTCACTCTCAGCACTGCCGGTGCGGCGACGCTGCGCGCCGACGCCCTCGTGGTCGGCGTCGCGAAGTCCGGGAAGACGCTCGTCGTCGCCCCGGGCGGCGAGGCCGTCGACAAGGCCTTCGACGGGCGGCTCGCCGCCGTCCTGGAGACCCTGGGCGCCTCGGGTTCCGAGGGTGAGGCGATCAAGCTGCCCGCGCCCGCCGGCCTCAAGGCCCCCGTCGTCCTGGCCGTCGGCCTGGGCTCCGCCCCCGAGGACGGCGAGTCGTACGGCGCGGAGACCCTGCGCCGCGCCGCCGGTACCGCCGCCCGCACCCTGACCGGCTCGAAGAAGGCCGCCTTCGCGCTGCCGATCGCCTCCGCCGAGGACGCCGCCGCCGTCGCCGAGGGCGCGCTGCTCGGCGCGTACGCCTACACCGCGTACCAGGAGAGCGGCAAGGACGCGAAGAAGCCGCTCGCCGAGGTCGCCCTGCTCGGCGCCAAGCCGCGCGACAAGGCGTACAAGGCCGCCGCCGAGCGCGCCCTGGCCGTGGCCGAGGAGATGAACCGCGCCCGTGACCTGATCAACATGCCGCCGAACGACCTGTACCCCGCGTCGTTCGCCTCGATCGTCACCGCGGCCGGCAAGGAGCACGGCCTCAAGGTGCAGGTGCTCGACGAGAAGGCGCTCGAGAAGGGCGGCTACGGCGGCATCCTCGGCGTCGGCCAGGGCGCCGTCCGCGGCCCGCGCCTGGTCCGCATCGCCTACACCCACCCGAAGGCCGAGCGGACCCTCGCCCTGGTCGGCAAGGGCATCACCTACGACTCCGGCGGCATCTCCCTGAAGCCTGCCGGCCACAACGAGACGATGAAGTGCGACATGAGCGGCGCCGCCGCCGTCTTCGCCGCCGTCGTCGCCGCGTCCCGCATCGGTCTCGCCGTCAACGTCACCGGCTGGCTCGCCCTCGCCGAGAACATGCCGTCGGGCAGCGCCACCCGCCCGGGTGACGTGCTGCGCATGTACAGCGGCAAGACCGTCGAGGTCCTCAACACCGACGCCGAGGGCCGGCTCGTCCTCGCCGACGCGCTGACCCGGGCCTCCGAGGAGCACCCGGACGCGATCGTCGACGTGGCGACCCTGACCGGCGCCATGGTCCTCGCCCTGGGCGACCGCACCTTCGGCATCATGGCCAACGACGACGACTACCGGACCGCGATCCACGAGATCGCCGAGGAGGTCGGCGAGCAGTCCTGGCCGATGCCGCTCCCGGCGGACCTGCGGAAGACCATGGACTCCCCCACCGCCGACATGGCGAACATGGGCGTCCGGATGGGCGGCGGCCTGGTCGCCGGCCTCTTCCTCCAGGAGTTCGTGGGCGAGGGCATCACCTGGGCCCACCTGGACATCGCGGGCCCGGCCTTCCACGAGGGCGCCCCGTACGGGTACACCCCCAAGGGCGGCACCGGCTCCTCGGTGCGCACCCTGGTGAAGCTGGCCGAGCTCACGGCGGCCGGCGAGCTCTGAGCACACCCGTGACAGGGGCGGCCCCGGGTCTCATGCCCGGGGCCGCCCCCGTCCGCGCCTGTGAGCGTCTGTTCGCCCGCGACGAAATCCGTAGGTTCGTACGCTGCGGCGATCCCTCCGTACGGACGATCGGCCGTCTCACAGCACGGCCCCGCGTCCCGCCATCCGTCAACAAGTGCGAAGATGGGTTCTCGGCAGGACAGGGCCCCCACCACAGGGCCGAAATAAAGCGGCCGAACACCAGCCGCCGCCCGGTCATCGAAGACCGGCGACGAGCGCACATGCATGGAGGACGTGACGTGGCGAACGACGCCAGCACCGTTTTCGACCTAGTGATCCTCGGCGGCGGTAGCGGCGGTTACGCCGCGGCGCTGCGCGGAGCGCAGCTGGGCCTGGACGTCGCACTGATCGAGAAGAACAAGCTCGGCGGCACCTGCCTGCACAACGGCTGCATCCCGACGAAGGCCCTGCTCCACGCCGGCGAGGTCGCCGACCAGGCGCGCGAGGCGGAGCAGTTCGGTGTCAAGGCCTCCTTCGAGGGCATCGACATCAAGGGCGTGCACAAGTACAAGGACGACGTGATCTCGGGCCTGTACAAGGGTCTGCAGGGTCTCGTCGCCTCCCGCAAGGTGACCTACATCGAGGGCACCGGCCGCCTCTCCTCCCCGACCTCCGTCGACGTCGACGGCCGTCGCGTCGAGGGCCGGCACGTCCTGCTCGCCACGGGTTCCGTGCCGAAGTCGCTCCCCGGTCTGGAGATCGACGGCAACCGGATCATCTCCTCGGACCACGCGCTGAACCTGGACCGGGTCCCGGAGTCCGCGATCATCCTGGGCGGCGGCGTCATCGGCGTCGAGTTCGCCTCGGCGTGGAAGTCCTTCGGCACCGACGTGACGGTGATCGAGGGCCTGAAGCACCTCGTCCCGGTCGAGGACGAGAACAGCTCGAAGCTTCTTGAGCGCGCCTTCCGCAAGCGCGGCATCAAGTTCAACCTCGGCACCTTCTTCCAGTCCGCCGAGTACACCGACAGCGGCGTCAAGGTCACCCTGGCCGACGGCAAGACCTTCGAGGCCGAGGTGCTGCTCGTCGCGATCGGCCGCGGCCCGGTCTCCGCCGGTCTCGGTTACGAGGAGCAGGGCGTCGCGATGGACCGCGGCTACGTCCTGGTCGACGAGTACATGCGTACCAACGTGCCGACGATCTCGGCCGTGGGCGACCTCGTCCCGACGCTCCAGCTCGCGCACGTGGGCTTCGCCGAGGGCATCCTCGTCGCGGAGCGCCTCGCGGGTCTGAAGGCCGTTCCGATCGACTACGACGGCGTGCCGCGGGTGACGTACTGCCACCCCGAGGTCGCCTCCGTCGGCATCACCGAGGCGAAGGCCAAGGAGATCTACGGCGCGGACAAGGTCGTCGCCCTGAAGTACAACCTCGCGGGCAACGGCAAGAGCAAGATCCTCAAGACCGCGGGCGAGATCAAGCTCGTGCAGGTCAAGGACGGTGCCGTGGTCGGCGTCCACATGGTCGGTGACCGCATGGGCGAGCAGGTCGGCGAAGCGCAGCTGATCTACAACTGGGAGGCGCTGCCGGCCGAGGTCGCGCAGCTCATCCACGCCCACCCGACGCAGAACGAGGCGCTCGGCGAGGCTCACCTGGCCCTGGCCGGCAAGCCGCTGCACTCCCACGACTGACGCTCACGTCATCACAGGGCGCGACGACCACTTTCCGCAATTCGTTAGGAGCAACTGAAACCATGTCGGTTTCCGTAACCCTGCCGGCGCTCGGCGAGAGCGTCACCGAGGGCACCGTCACCCGCTGGCTCAAGGCCGAGGGTGAGCGTGTCGAGGCCGACGAGCCGTTGCTCGAGGTCTCGACCGACAAGGTCGACACCGAGATCCCCGCCCCCGCCTCGGGCATCCTGGCCTCCATCAAGGTCGCCGAGGACGAGACGGTCGAGGTCGGCGCCGAGCTGGCCATCATCGACGACGGCACGGGCGCCCCGGCCCCGGCCGCCGCTCCGGCCGCCGAGGCCGCTCCGGCTCCGGCCGCCGCCCCGGCCCCCGTGGCCGAGGCCCCGGCCGCCCCGGCGCCGGTCGCCGAGGCCCCCGCGGCGGCGCCCGCCGCCGGTGCCGCCTCCGGCACCGACGTCGTGCTGCCCGCGCTGGGCGAGTCCGTCACCGAGGGCACCGTGACCCGCTGGCTGAAGTCGGTCGGCGAGACCGTCGAGGCCGACGAGCCGCTGCTCGAGGTCTCCACGGACAAGGTCGACACCGAGATCCCGGCCCCGGTCTCGGGTGTCCTCCTGGAGATCGTCGTCGCCGAGGACGAGTCCGCCGAGGTCGGCGCCAAGCTGGCCGTCATCGGTGCCGCGGGTGCCGCTCCGGCCGCCCCCGCCGCCCCGGCTCCGGCCGCCCCGGCCGCCGCCCCGGCTCCGGCTGCCCCGGCTCCGGCCGCTCCGGTCGCCGCCCCGGCTCCGGTGGCCCCGGCCGCCCCGGCCGCGGCTCCCGCGCCGGTGGCTCCGGCCGCCCCCGTGGCCGCTCCGGCCCCGGTCGCGCCCGCCGCCCCGTCCATCGCCCCGGCGCTGGTCACCCCGGTCGCCCCGGCTCCGGCCGAGGACGGCGCGTACGTGACCCCGCTGGTCCGCAAGCTCGCCACCGAGAACGGTGTCGACCTGTCGGCCGTCCAGGGCTCCGGCGTCGGCGGTCGCATCCGCAAGCAGGACGTCCTCGCGGCCGCCGAGGCCAAGAAGGCCGCTGCCGCTCCCGCCCCTGTCGCCGCCGCTCCGGCCGCCCCGGCCGCCGCGTCGAAGGCTCCGGCCCTCACGGTCTCCCCGCTGCGCGGTCAGACCGTCAAGATGACCCGCATGCGCAAGGTCATCGGCGACAACATGATGAAGGCGCTGCACGGCCAGGCCCAGCTGACCTCGGTCGTCGAGGTCGACATCACGAAGCTGATGCGGCTGCGCGCCCGTGCCAAGGACGCGTTCGCGGCTCGTGAGGGCGTCAAGCTCTCCCCGATGCCGTTCTTCGTCAAGGCGGCGGCCCAGGCGCTGAAGGCCTTCCCGGTCATCAACGCCCGGATCAACGAGGACGAGGGCACGATCACCTACTTCGACACCGAGAACATCGGTATCGCGGTGGACTCCGAGAAGGGTCTGATGACCCCGGTCATCAAGGGTGCGGGCGACCTCAACATCGCCGGCATCTCGAAGAAGACCGCGGAGCTGGCCGGTGCCGTGCGCGCCAGCAAGATCACGCCGGACGACCTGGCCGGTGCGACCTTCACCATCTCCAACACCGGTTCGCGCGGCGCGCTGTTCGACACGATCATCGTGCCCCCGAACCAGGTCGCCATCCTGGGCATCGGCGCCACCGTGCGCCGTCCGGTCGTCATCAACCACCCGGAGCTGGGTGAGACGATCGCGGTCCGCGACATGACGTACGTCGCCCTGTCCTACGACCACCGCCTGGTGGACGGCGCCGACGCGGCCCGCTACCTGACGGCCGTCAAGGCGATCCTCGAGGCCGGCGAGTTCGAGGTCGACCTGGGCCTGTAAAGGCCATGTGAGGACCCGTCGCCCGCTGGCAACGTAACGAGCCTCACCTGCGGCGCCCCCGCCCGGAAGTGTTTCCGGACGGGGGCGCCGCCGTATTGTCTAAGGGTCAACACTCCCCGAGGAGCCTTCATGACCGTCCCCGTCGTCCACTCGCTGCGCGAACAGATCCGCGAGCACATCGTGGAGGGGATCGTCAGCGGCCGCTGGAAGCCGGGCGAGCGCATCGTGGAGCGGCGGATCGCGACGGAGCTGGAGGTCAGCCAGACCCCGGTCCGTGAGGCCCTGCGCGAGCTGGAGTCCCTGCGCCTGATCGAGTCGGCCCCCAACAAGGGCGTCCGGGTCCGCAACCTGACCGCGGCCGACCTGGAGGAGAGCTACCCCGTCCGGGCCGGCCTGGAGCAGATCGCGGCCGAGCTGGCCGCGGGACGCCTGGCGGCGGACTGCTCGGCCCTGGAGCCGCACGTGACGGCGCTGTACGCGGCGGACGCGACGGCCGACGGCACGGCGCAGGTGCGGCACACGGTGGCCTTCCACCGGGAGTTGGTGAAGGCCGCCGGGAACGGCGTCCTGCTGCACACCTGGGAGACGCTCGGCATCGAGGTCTTCACGGCCCTGTCGATCCGCTGGCTCGGCACGGTCCAGAAGTCGTACGCGGAGGAGCACCAGGAGCTGGTGGAGGCCTTCCGCAGGGGCGACCCGAACATCGGGGCGCTGGTGAAGGCCCACGTCCTGGGCTGCGCCCCGCGCGCCTGACGCCTCCCCTCCGGTTGCCGGAATCGAGCGGGCCCACCTCTCCGGGTGGGCCCGCTCATTCGTGCGGGCCTCCCCTCAGACGACCGCTCCCACCTGCGAGAACAAGCCAGAATCAAGGCACATGCGAGGCACCCGGTGCCCTGGTTCGCGGCACCCTGTGCCGACTTTCTCGATCTGAAGAGGTTTTCCCCTTCAACCCTTTGATCGATCATCGATCGTCGGTTTACAGTCTTCGGCGGGCCGTCACCCGGCCCTTCGCCCTGTCCTGCCAGACAAGGCCCCCTTTTCTCCACCCCCACCTGTCCGGAAGGCGGCGATCATGACCGATCCCGTAGGCAAGATTCCGAGCGAGCTCGACCAGCTCCCGGACCGTGACACCGAGGAGACCGCCGAGTGGGCGGCCTCCCTGGACGCCGTCACCAAGGCCGCCGGCCCCCACCGGGCCGCCTACCTGATGCGCCGCACGCTGCAGCACGCCGAGGGCGCGGGCCTCGCCCTGCCCAAGCTGCTGGAGACGGACTACGTCAACACGATCCCCACCTCCGCGGAGCCGTCGATCGCCGAGTTCGGCGGCGACGAGGCGATGGAGCGCAGGATCACCGCCTGGAACCGCTGGAACGCGGCCGCGATGGTCACCCGCGGCTCCAAGTACGGCGTCGGCGGCCACATCGCCACCTTCGCCTCGGCGGCCTGGCTCTACGAGACCGGGTTCAACCACTTCTTCCAGGGCAAGGAAGCCGACGGTTCCGGCGACCAGCTCTTCATCCAGGGCCACGCCTCGCCCGGCATCTACGCCCGCGCCTTCCTCGACGGGCGCCTGAACGAGGCCCACCTCGACAACTTCCGGCAGGAGTCCGGCGGCAACGGCCTGCCCTCCTACCCGCACCCGCGCCGGCTGCCCTGGCTGTGGGAGTTCCCCACCGTCTCCATGGGCCTCGGCCCGCTCTCCGCGATCTACCAGGCGCGCTTCAACCGCTACCTGACGAACCGTTCCATCAAGGACGTCTCCGCGTCCCACGTGTGGGCCTTCCTCGGTGACGGCGAGATGGACGAGCCCGAGTCGACGGCAGCCCTCGCGCTCGCCGCCCGCGAGGGCCTGGACAACCTGACCTTCGTCATCAACTGCAACCTGCAGCGCCTCGACGGCCCGGTCCGCGCCAACTTCAAGATCGTGCAGGAGCTGGAGGCCCAGTTCCGCGGCGCCGGCTGGAACGTCGTGAAGTCGCTGTGGGGCAACGCCTGGGACGAGCTCTTCGCGCTCGACACCACCGGCGCCCTCGTCCGCCGCCTCCGCGAGGTCCCGGACGCGCAGGTCCAGACCTACCAGACCCGCGACGCCGCCTACATCCGCCAGGACTTCTTCGGCAAGGACCCGGCGCTCGTCGCGATGGCGCAGCTGCTGAGCGACGACAAGATCCTGGAGTGCTTCCACCTCTCCCGCGGCGGCCACGAGCCGCGCAAGGTCTTCGCCGCCTACAAGGCCGCCCTGGAGTTCAAGGGCGCGCCGACGGTCATCCTCGCGCAGACCGTCAAGGGCTTCACCCTCGGTGAGGGCTTCGCGTCGAAGAACGCGAACCACCAGATGAAGAAGCTGACGACCGACGAGTTCAAGAACATGCGTGACCTTCTTGAGCTGCCGATCTCGGACGCGCAGTTCGTCGACGGCCAGGTGCCCTACGGCCACCCCGGCGCCGACTCCCCCGAGGTCCGCTACCTCCAGGAGCGCCGCGCGGCCCTCGGCGGCCCGGCCCCGGCCCGCCGCACCCACGCGCTGGCCCCGCTGCCGGCACCGGCCGACAAGGCCTTCGCGGCCTTCGACAAGGGCTCCGGCTCGCAGTCGATGGCGACGACGATGGCCTTCGTCCGACTGATCAAGGACCTGATCCGCGACAAGGAGACCGGCAAGCGCTGGGTCCCGATCGTCCCGGACGAGGCCCGTACCTTCGGTATGGAGTCGCTGTTCCCGTCGCTCGGCATCTACTCGCCGAAGGGCCAGACGTACGAGCCGGTCGACCGCGACCAGCTGATGTACTACAAGGAGGCCAAGAACGGCCAGATCCTCAACGAGGGGATCACCGAGGCCGGTTCGATGGCCGACTTCATCGCCGCGTCCACCGCGTACTCCACGCACGGTGAGGCGATGATCCCGTTCTACATCTTCTACTCGATGTTCGGCTGGCAGCGGACCGCCGACCAGATGTGGCAGCTCGGCGACCAGCTCGGCCGCGGCTTCCTCGTCGGTGCGACCGCCGGCCGCACCACCCTGACCGGTGAGGGCCTCCAGCACGCCGACGGCCACTCGCCGGTGATCGCGGCCACGAACCCGGCGGCGCTGACGTACGACCCGGCGTTCGCGTACGAGGTCGCCGTCATCGTCAAGGAGGGTCTGCGCCGGATGTACGGCGAGGCCGCCGAGGGCGAGGACCAGAACGTCTTCTACTACCTGACGGTCTACAACGAGCCGATGCCGCAGCCGGCCAAGCCGTCCGGCATCGACGAGGGCATCGTCAAGGGCCTCTACCGCTTCAACACCGCGGAGTCGGCCGGTCTCGACCTGCCGGCGAACGCCTCGCGCATCCAGCTCCTCTCCTCCGGCACGGCGATCCACTGGGCCCTGGAGGCGCAGAAGCTGCTCGCCGCCGAGTGGGGCGTGGCCGCCGACGTGTGGTCCGCGACCTCCTGGACCGAGCTGCGCCGCGACGCCCTGGAGGCCGACGCGGCCCTCCTGCGCGGCGAGGAGCAGGTGCCGTACGTCCGCAAGGCGCTGGAGGGCATCGACTCCCCGGTCCTCGCGGTCTCCGACTACATGCGCCAGGTCCCGGACCAGATCGCGCAGTGGGTCGAGCAGGACTGGTCCTCGCTGGGCGCCGACGGCTTCGGCCTCTCGGACACCCGCGACGCGGCCCGCCGCCACTTCGGCGTGGACGCCCAGTCGATCGTCGTCGCGGCGCTCGCGCAGCTCGCCCGGCGCGGCGAGGTCCAGGCGACGGCCGTGAAGGAGGCGCGCGAGCGCTACGGCCTGTAGTCACGGTCGGCTGACCGGCCTGCCGGTCGGCACGACGCCGTCCCCGAGGGGCCGTGCCCGTACTTCCCGTACGGGCACGGCCCCTCGGCGCGTCCGGCCCGGGCCTGTCCGGCGGACCGGTCGAGCCGCGAGGATGAGCCCATGCGCGCCGCACGTCTCATCAAGCTGGTCCTGCTGCTCCAGTCCCGTCCGTCGATGACGGCCGCCGAACTGGCCGCCGAGCTGGAGGTGTCGGAGCGGACCATCACCCGGGACGCGCTCGCCCTCTCCGAGGCGGGGGTCCCGGTCTACGCGGACCGGGGCCGCGCAGGCGGGTACCGGCTGGTCGGCGGCTACCGGACGCGGCTCACGGGGCTCGCGCGCGGCGAGGCGGAGGCGCTGTTCCTCTCCGGGCTGCCGGGCGCGCTGCGCGACCTGGGGCTCGCGGACGCGGCCTCGGCGGCGCGACTGAAGGTGTCGGCGGCGCTGCTGCCCTCGCTGAAGGACGCCCCCGACGCGGTGGGGCGGCGCTTCCACCTGGACGCGCCCGGCTGGTACCAGGAGCCGGAGACCCCGGAGCTGCTCGCCCCGGTCGCGGGGGCGGTCTGGGACGACCGGCTGCTCTCCGCCCGCTATCTGCGCGGGGACGGCGAGGAGGTCGACCGCGAGCTGTGCCCGCACGGCCTCGTCCTGAAGGCCGGCGTCTGGTACGTGTGCGCGCGGGCCGGCTCCTCCTTCCGCACGTACCGCGTGGACCGGTTCACGGCGGTCGCCGTGGGCGAGGAGCGGTTCGTCCGGGACGAGGACTTCGACCTGCCGTCGTTCTGGGCGGAGCGGGCGTCGGAGTTCGCCCGCTCGCTGCTCCGCGCGGAGGTGGAGCTACGGCTCACGGCGGCGGGCGCGCGGCGGCTGCCGCACGTGACGGACCGCGCGGCGGCGGAGGAGGCCCTGGCGGCGGGGGTCGCGGAGGACGACGGCCGGGTGCGGATCGCCCTGCGCGTGGAGAGCGAGGAGGTCGCCTTCTCGCAGCTCCTCACCCTGGGCGCGGAGGCCGAGGTCCTGGCCCCGACCGCCCTCCGCGCACGCTTCACGGCGGCGGCCGCGGCCCTGGCGGCGCTGTACGCCTGAGCGGCTGCTCCCCCGGCGGCGCCTACCGGTAGTCGGCCACGTCCGGCGTGCCCGTCTCGCCCGCGAGCATGAAGCCCCAGGCGTCCGGGCGGGAGCCGTCCGCGTCCGTGAAGCCGTACTCCTTCGCCAGCTGGCCGCTGGACAGCGACCGGCCCGTCCAGCGGTGGCGGTCGGGGTCGGCGGCGAGGGCGGCGACGGCCCTGCCGACGTACGTCGGGGACTCGGCGACGGCGAAGCCGGGGATCTTCCCGACGGCGTCGCGCCAGTTCTCCTCGGTGACGCCGAAGGCTTCGAGCATCTGCTCCGACCTGAGCCAGCCGGGGGTGAGGGCGACCGCCGTGGCGCCGTGCTCCTCCAGCTCCGCGGCCAGGCCGAAGGCCATCCGGAGGGGGGCGTTCTTGGCGAGGTCGTAGAAGAGGTTCTCGCGGAAGCGGGTGCCGTTGTACTCGGTGGTGCCGTCGGTGAGCTCGACGACGAGTCCGCCGGGATGCCGGATGAGCAGCGGCAGTGCCGTGTGCGAGGTGATGACGTGCGTCCGGACGCCGAGTTCGAGCATCCTGAGGCCGTCGTCGAGGTCGTTCTCCCAGGTCTTCTTCCCGAAGACGAGGAGGTGCTCGCCGCCCCACACGTCGTTCACCAGGACGTCGAGCCGGCCCCGCTCCCGGTCGATCCGGTCGACCAGGGCCCGCACCTGGTCCTGCTCCAGATGGTCGGTCGGCACGGCGATGCCCTCGCCCCCGGCGGCCGTCACCAGTTCGGCCGTCTCCTCGATGGTCTCGGTGGCGCGGCCGACCTCGCTGACCTTCTCGCGGGTGGTGCGCCCCGTGACGTACACGGTGGCTCCGGCGGCGCCCAGCTGGACGGCGATGGCCCGTCCCGCGCCCCGGGTGGCTCCGGCGACCAGGCAGATACGTCCCCGCAGGGGTGTGGTTTCCGTCGTCATGGTCACCAGACTGGCAGGAAAGTACGACATCTTCTGTCCGGATTCATTTCCGGAGCTCTTCGGGCATTCCGGGTGCGTCGCGCGCGTCGAGACACGATGCTGGTCCCGTGATGGACGAGACGGAGTTCTGGGAGATCATCGACGCCACCCGCGAGGCCGCCGAGGGCGACCCCGAGGAGCAGGCCGATCTGCTCGTGGAACGGCTGACCCGGCTCGATCCCGACTCGGTGCTGGACTACGCCCGCCATTTCGAGGCGCGCTTCAACCGCGCGTACCTCTGGGACGTGTGGGGCGCGGCGGCCGTGCTCCTCGGCAGATCCGGCGACGACACCTTCGACTTCTTCCGCTGCTGGCTCATCGGCCAGGGCCGGGAGGTCTTCGAGGGGGCGGTGCACGATCCGGACGCGCTCGCGGAGCTGCTCGGAGACTTCGACGTGGAGATCGACGGGGACGGCGAGGAGATCGGTTTCGCGGCGGACGAGGCGTACGAGCAGCTGACCGGCGGCGAGACTCCGGACCTGGGCATTCCGATGCCGGGCGGGGAGCCGCTGGGCGCGCCCTTCGACCTGGAGGACGAGGGTGTCCTCGCGGCGCGCTTCCCACGGCTGTGGGAGCGCTTCGGGGCGGCGCCGTAGGCCAGGGAAAGAGGCACGGAAGTACGGAGGCACGGAGGTACGGAGGTACGGAGGTACGGAGGTACGGAGGTACGGAGGTACGGAGGTACGGACCCGGGGCGCCGTCCCGCCCCGGGTCCGTACCGGCTCTTCCGTGCGGGCCGCCGGCTCTTCCGAACCGGCTGCCGCCCTTTCCGTACCGGCTGCTCGCCGGTGGTGTCCGTCAGCCCTGCTGGAGCCGCGGGTTCACCTGGTTGAGGATCATGTCCGTGCGCGGCTGGAGTGCCGGGAAGAGCTGCTCCGGCTGCGGGATCGCCCAGTACTTCCCCTCGGCGACCATCTCGAAGACGCGCTCGGCGTGCTCCTCGGGGGTCAGCCCGTGCTCGTCGGCGAGGGTCTGGAGGTGGTCGTTGAAGGCCGCGATCTCGGGCGGGGTGTCCTCGCCGGGCCTGGCGGCCCGGAAGATCTCGCTCTTGACCGAGCCGGGGGTCACGACGGACACCTGGATCGGCGCGCCCTTCATGAGCATCTCGTGGTGGAGCGACTCGGTGAGCGCGAGCGTGCCGAACTTGGTGACGCTGTACGGGGCCATCAGCGGGCTCGGCAGCATGCCGCCGATCGACGACACGTTCACCACCCAGGCCTTCTCGCCGCGCTCCAGCATGCGCGGGACGAAGGCCCGGATGCCGTTGACGTAGCCGCCGATGTTGACGCGGAGCATGGCGTCCCAGCGTTCGGCCGGGATCTCCCAGGAGTAGCCCATGGCCATGATCCCGGCGTTGTTGACCAGAAGGTCGACGGCGCCGAAGGAGGTGTACGCGTGGTCGGCGAGCGCCTCGACGGAGGCCGGGACGGCGACGTCGGTCACCACGGCCTCCACCTCGGCGCCGGTGGCCCGCAGCTCCTCGGCGAAGGCGGCGAGGCGCTCGGCGGCGATGTCGGCGAGGACCAGCTTCATGCCGAGCCCCGCCGCGTGCCGGGCGAGCCCGGCGCCGATCCCGGAGGAGGCGCCGGTGACGACGGCCGTACGGCCGCCGAAGACGCGCGCGGCGAGGGCGCCCATCAGAAGTGCGTCCCGCCGTCGACGCGGACCTCGGTGCCGGTGATGAACTTCCCGTCCTCGCTCGCGAGCATCGCGACGACGCCGGCGACCGTCTCGGGGCCGGCGAAGCCCTGGCCGAGGGCGGGGGCGAGCTTCGCGAAGAGGGACCAGTCGGTGTCCTCGGGCAGGCCGGGGCCGATCGACTGCTTGCTGGCGCCGGTGCCGTCGGTCATGCCGGAGGAGATGGAGCCGGGCTGGACGGCGGTGAAGCGGATGCCCTGCTTGGCGTACTCGGCGGCGAGCGCGTGGGTCATGGACTGGATGCCGCCCTTGCTGGCCGCGTAGGCCGCCATGTAGGGGTGGGCGAACATCGCGGAGGTCGAGGAGAAGTTCACGACGGCGGAGCCGTTGCCCTCCAGGAGGGCCGGGATCGACTCGCGGATCATGAGGAAGGTGCCGGTGAGGTTGATCCGGAGCACCTGCTCGAAGGAGTCGAGGCTCGTCTCGTGGGTGTGCGAGGAGCGCAGGATGCCGGCCGCGTTGACCAAGACGTCGAGGCCGCCGAGCACCTCGACCGCGGCGGCGACGCCGGCCCGTACGGAGGCCTCGTCGGCGACGTTCACGACGACCGTGGTGAGGCGGTCGGCGGCCTCGCCGGCCTTGGCGACGGTGTCCTTGAGGCCGTCCTCGCTGATGTCGGCGGCGACGACCCGGCCGCCCTCGGCGAGCACGCGCAGCACGGTGGCCTGGCCGATGCCGGAGCCACCGCCGGTGATGAGGGCGCGGCGTCCTTCGTAACGGGTCAGCTGGTTCATGGCGGCAACCTCTCGATGTCAAGCTTCCGTGGAACGCCTGCCACCGTACGCCCGAGTGGCACGTTTTGCCAGAGTTGCACGGCATGCACTTTCAGCAGGCACGGGCGTACCCTACGTACGGTGAGCACCAAGCCCCCCTCCCTGACGGAGCGCCGCAAGGCCGCGACCCAGCTGGACATCGCCCGTGCCGCCGCCGAGCTCTTCACCGAGCGCGGGCCCGACGGCACCACGGCCGAGGACATCGCCCTGCGGGCCGGGGTCGCCCTGCGCACCTTCTACCGTTACTTCCGCTCCAAGCAGGACGCCGTGGCCCCGCTCCTCGCGGGCGGCGCCGACCGCTGGCGCGAGCAGCTCGCGGCGGCCGGCCCCGGGGCCCGCCTCCCCGAGGCGCTGGAGCGCTCGATCGCCGAGTCGCTGGCCGCGGCGGACGAGGAGGCGGCGGAAGGACTGCTCTGGACGCGCGGGCTCCTGCGGGCGGCGGCGGAGGACCCGGCACTGCGGGCCGTCTGGTACCGGGTCAACCAGGAGTCCGAGGAGAAGCTGCGCGAGGTCCTGGCCGGGCTCGCGGGCCCGGGGACCGACCCGCTGGAGCTCCGGCTCGCGGCGGCGGCGGCCACGGACGCCATCCGGATCGCCCTGGAGACCTGGGCGGAGACGGACGCGCCGGTACGCGGCGAGGGCTCACCGGCCGCCCTCGCCGTCCGCTGCCTGCGCGAGCTGATGGGCGGGATGCGACTCCTCGCGGACGGGCCGGACGCCGGTTAGCGCACGGCTCCTCGCCGACGGGCCGGACGGCGGCTCAGCCGATGAGCGAGCGGCCCATCAGGACGTCGTCCACGTACTCCCCGTCGATCAGCATCTCGCCCGGCAGGATCCCCTCGACCGCGAAGCCCTCGGAGGCGTAGAGCGCCCGCGCCGGCGCGTTGTGCCCCAGGACCCGCAGGGTGATCCGGCGGGCGCCCTCCGCGCGGGCCCGCTCCGCGGCCGCCCGCAGCAGCGCCCGCCCCACGCCCCGGCCGCGGACGGACCCGTCGACGACGAGGCCCTGGATCTGGCGCACATGGGCGGTGGCGGCGAGCGGGGTCGGGAGGGCGAGCCGGATGTATCCGGCCACGGCGCCGTCCACCACCGCGACGAGGTAGTCCCCGGGCCGGTGACGGTCGTCGAAGAAGGGCTCGTACGGCTCCGTCGGCTCGGGCAGCACCGCGTGCAGGGGCGACCAGGCGGCCCGGTCGAGCACGCCGAGGGCGTCCCCGTCCGCGGCGTCGGCGATACGTATCTGCGTCTCCGGCACGATCATGAGCGCCACTGTGTCACGCAACGGCGCCGGAAGGGCAGGATGGGCCCATGCAGCGTTCCGCCTCCCGCAAGCGCGTCGCCGTCACCGGCGCCACCGGACTCATCGGCCGGGCCCTCGTCCGCTCCCTGCGCGCCGACGGCCACGACGTCCTCCGCCTCGTCAGGCGGCCCGCCGCGACCGCCGACGAGGTCGAGTGGGACCCGAGGCGGCTGTACGTGGACGCCGCCGGCCTCGTCGGGGTGGACGCCGTCGTCCACCTGGCGGGCGCCGGGGTCGGCGAGCGCCGCTGGACCGAGGCGTACAAGCGGGAGATCCGGGACAGCCGCGTCCTCGGCACGCGCGCCGTCGCCGAGGCGCTGGCCTCGCTCGCCGAGCCGCCGGAGGTCCTGGTGTGCGGCACGGCGCTCGGCTGGTACGGGGACACCGGCAGCCGCGCGGTCGACGAGAGCGCGCCCGCCGGGACGGGCTTCCTGCCCTCGGTGTGCGTGGAGTGGGAGGCCGCCGCGGCCCCCGCGGAGGAGGCCGGCATCCGCGTCGCGTACGCCCGTACCGGCCTGGTCGTGGCCCGCGAGGGCGGGGCGTGGGGGCGGCTCTTCCCGGTCTTCCGTGCCGGGCTCGGCGGGCGGATGGGCGACGGCCGCCAGTACTGGTCCCACATCTCGCTCCACGACGAGGTGGCCGCCCTGCGCCATCTGGTCGACACCCCGGCCCTGTCCGGCCCGGTGAACCTGACGGCCCCCGAGCCGGTCACCAACCGGGAGGTGACGGCCGCGATGGGCCGGGTCCTGCGGCGGCCGACCCTGTTCACGGTCCCGGCGCCCGCCCTGAAGCTGGTGCTCGGGGACTTCGCCCAGGACGTGCTGGGCAGTCAGCGGGTGCTGCCGGGGCGGCTGTTGGAGTCCGGCTTCGACTTCGCCTTCCCGACGATCGACGAGGCGATCCGGGCCGCGGCCGACTGACCCCTCCCGGCGGCCGAGGGCCGTCTCCTCCGCGACCGGGCCGCCCCTTCCCGTCCCCCGTGTCCGAGGGGCCCTCCCCCGCGACCGACGGCCCTTCCCCCGCCACCGACGGCCCTTCCCCCTCGGCCGAGGCGCCTTCCCCTCACGGCTCCCGCCGCTCCCTGCGCTCCCCCGTGCTGCGTGCACCCCGCCGCGCGCGGGCCGACTTCCGTGGGCGCGCTCCCTAGGCTCGATGCCCATTGTTCGATACGACCGCGAACGCGGGCATTCCGGGGGCCGGTTGGGGGCATAAGGCCTCCCACCGGCGGCGCCGACCTGGGGAGGGACACGTGCTCAGTACCGCAACTACCGCACAGCGAACGGACGTCGGGGAAACCGTCGACGTCGTCATCGTGGGGGCCGGGATCGCGGGGCTCACGGCCGCCCGCCGACTGACCGACGCCGGACTCTCCGTCGCCGTCCTGGAGGCGGAGCCGCAGGTGGGCGGCCGGATGGCCACCGACTCCGTCGACGGCTTCCTGCTCGACCGGGTGGGCCCCCTGCTCACCCTGTCGCCCGAGGAACTGCGGGCCGCGCCGGGGCTCGACGGCCTCGCGCTGCGCCCCTTCGCCCCGGGTGTCCTCGTCCACAGCGACGGCCGGTACGCCCGATGGGGCGCCCCGCACCCGCGCCGGACGGGCGGCGCGCACCGCGGCGGTGGGCACCGGAGCGTGGGGGGAGCGTTCAGTGTGGCGCGCGCCCTCGCGAGCGCCCCCCGGCGTCCTGCGGCCTCGCTCGACCAGGCGCGGCTCGGGGCCTCCCTGGTCCGGCTCGCCGCGACCCCCTCGCAGCGGCTGCTCGCCCGCCCCGAGCGGACGGCGCGCGAGGCGCTGACCGCGCGGCTGCCCGGCCGGACCGTGCAGGGCGTGCTGCGGCCGCTGCTGGCGGCGCTCCTCGGCGACCCGGACCTCGGCATGTCGAGCCGCCGGGCGGACCTGGCGCTGCGCGCCTTCGCCCGGGGCCGGCTCGCCGTGCCGGAGGGCGGCTCGGCGTCCCTCCCGGAGCGGCTCGCCGCCGGGCTGCCGCCCGGCACGGTCCGTACGGGCGTCCGGGTCACGGAGGCGTCCGTCTCCCGGGTGACGACCGCCGAGCACGGGGTCCTCGGCTGTCGCTCGGTGCTGATGGCCACGGGGGCGCGGAGTGCGGCCGAGCTGCTGCCCGGCCTGCGGACTCCTGCCTTCCACGCGGTGACGGTGCTCCACCACACGGCGCCCGTGGCACCCACCGGGGATCCGGCGCTGCTCCTGGAGTCGGACCCGGGCGGGCCGGTGGCCCACACGGCCGTGATGAGCGCGGTCGACCCCGTCCGCGCCCCTGAGGGCCGGGCCCTGATCACCTCGACGCTGCTCGGGGCGCCGCCGGACGACACGGAGCGCCGGGTCCGCAAGCACCTCGCCACGCTGTACGGCACGTCGACCGACGAGTGGGAGCTGCTGGCGCTGCACCACACCCCGGAGGCCGTACCGGCGATGCCGCCGCCGTACGACGCCCGCCGCCCGGTCCGGCTGCTCGCGGGCCTGTACGTGTGCGGCGACCACCGCGACGCGGGCACCCCCCAGGGCGCCCTCGCCTCGGGAACCCGAGCGGCCCGCGCCCTCCTCACCGACCTCGGCCACCGCCTCCCGAAGGAGGAGGAAGAGCCGACGGAGGAGGCCGCGTAACGCGGCCGGGTCCGTGCCCCCGGCCGGAGGCACGGCCCCGGCGCCGACCTGAGGCGCGGCCTCGGGGCTCGGGCCGGGGGCTCGGGGCCCGGGTTCGGCGCCCGGGGCGCCGGGGTTCGGGGCGCCGGGTTCGGCGCCCGGGGCGCCGGGGTTCGGGGCGCCGGGTTCGGCGCCCGGGGCCCGGGGTCGGCTCCCTCCCGGAACTCCGGCCCGGGCTCGGGCGCGGGTTCGGCTCCGTCCTGGGACTCGGGCTCGTGGCCCAGGCCCAGGGCCTCGAACTGGGCTCGGGCTCAGGGCTCGGGCTCGGGGCCCGGGTTGGGCTCTGCCCCGGGACTCGGGCTCCGTCCCAGGGCTCGGGCTCATGGCCCAGGCCCGGGGGCTCGGGCCCGGGGGCTCGGGCCCGGGGGCTCGGGCCCGGGGGCTCGGGCCCGGGGGCTCGGGCCCGGGGGCTCGGGCCCGGGGGCTCGGGCCCGGGGGCTC